>NZ_JBSICA010000022.1:0-88559 GCF_058245595.1 Pseudomonas sp. UF-293
TGCTCGCGAAAGCGGTGTGCCAGTCAACGTGGATGTGACTGACCCAACGCCTTCGCGAGCAAGCCCACTCCCACAATGTTTCGCGGCGGTCCGCAAATTGAGTACATGCCGCCAATCCCTGTGGGAGCGGGCTTGCTCGTGAAAGCGGTGTGCCAGTCAATGTGGATGAGACTGATCTGACGCCTTCGTGAGCAAGCCCACTCCCACATGGTTTTGTGGCGTTCCGCAAATTGAGTGCACGACGCCACTCCCACATGGTTTTGTGGCTGACTGCAGAGCGTCGGTGCTCTGAAAAGCAACTAAGCACACCCATCCAATTTCTTCCGCCCCGGCCTTGGCATGATTCCCGTCAATGACATTCAAAGGGTCGGGTCATGATTGCTACGAGGGATGAACAGGCGCGCGACATCGGGTTGCTGTTCCTGCGGGTCAGCGGCGGGTTGTTTCTGTTGTGGGTGCACGGCTTGCCCAAGTTGCTCGACTTCACGGCGCAACTGCAACTGATCGAAGACCCGTTTCATCTCGGTGCCCACCTGACCTTGATCCTGGCGATTTTCGCCGAAGTCCTCTGCCCGTTACTGATCGTCGCCGGTGTACTGGCGCGATTGGCCTGCCTGCCTATTCTCTTTGTACTGCTCGTGGCGTTGCTGGTCGTGCATCCGCAATGGAGTGTGGCTGAAGGGCAGTTTGGCTGGTTGCTGTTGATTCTTTTCACCACTGTCTTGATCGCCGGGCCCGGACGGCTGGCGATTCCTGTTCGTTTGCCCGGAGTGCTGCGTTATGCCTGAAGTCCTCAATTCACAAGTACCGGGGGCCGATGAGACCGTCACGTTGATCATCAAACACTCGGTCAAGGCCGGTTTCGAGTCGGCGTATGAAGCATGGCTGCGCAACATCGTACGCGTCGCCGGTCAGCGCGAAGGGCATTTGGGTGTGGACGTGGTGCGCGGCAAGCGCGGGCGTCTGGATTTTTACACTTGCGTATTGCGCTTCAGCTCCACCGAAGCGATGCAGGGCTGGCTGGAATCCTCCGAGCGTCAGGCGCTGGTGGCAGAAGCCGCACCGATGCTGGCCGACGGCGATCAGACCGAAGTCGCGCCGGTCAATGAGTTCTGGTTCACACCGCTGGCCGAAGCAGGCTCGCCGCCGCCGCGCTGGAAGCAGGCTGTTGTCACGCTGTTGGTGATTCTGCCGCATACCCTGCTGGTGCCGCTGATCTGGGGCCCGTTGCTGGCGCTGCATACGCTTCTGTCCAACTACGTGGTCGCCACGTTCCTGATCACCCTGACCATCGTCCTCTCGGTGGTCTACGTGGTGATGCCGCCGGTCACCCGTTTGTTCACCCCGTGGCTGGAAGCCAGCCAGGCCCATGAACACCTCGATTCCCAAGAAACCTCGCCGCGTTGAGCGGGGTTTGCTTCTTTTCACTTTTGCTTGAGGAACTGCGATGAGCGCCGATCTGATTTTATTCAATGGCCAATTTCATACCGTAGACCGGGAAAAACCACTGGCCAGTGCGGTGGCGATCAAGGACGGGCGCTTCGTCGCCGTTGGTAACGATGCCGAGGCCATGGCCCTCAAAGGCAGCGCCACACAAGTGGTCGACATGATGGGCCGCTGCGTCATCCCTGGCCTCAACGACTCGCACCTGCACCTGATTCGTGGCGGCTTGAACTACAACCTCGAACTGCGTTGGGAAGGCGTGCCGTCGCTCGCCGACGCGCTGCGCATGCTCAAGGATCAGGCCGATCGCACACCGACCCCGCAATGGGTGCGCGTGGTCGGTGGCTGGAACGAATTCCAGTTCGCCGAAAAACGCATGCCGACCCTGGAAGAAATCAACCAGGCCGCGCCGGATACGCCGGTGTTCATCCTGCACCTCTACGACCGTGCGCTGCTCAACCGCGCCGCTCTGCGCGTGGCCGGTTACACCCGCGACACACCGAACCCGCCGGGCGGCGAGATCGTGCGCGACAGCAACGGCAACCCGACCGGCATGCTGGTCGCGCGGCCGAACGCGATGATTCTCTACTCGACCTTGGCCAAGGGGCCGAAGCTGCCGCTGGAATATCAGGTCAACTCTACTCGCCAGTTCATGCGCGAACTCAATCGCCTGGGCCTCACCAGTGCAATCGACGCCGGCGGTGGTTTCCAGAACTATCCGGACGATTACCAGGTAATCGAGCAACTGGCCAAAGACGACCAGTTGACCGTGCGCATCGCCTACAACCTGTTCACCCAGAAGCCGAAAGAAGAGCTGACTGATTTCCAGAACTGGACCGGTAGCGTCAAGCTGCATCAGGGCGACGACTACCTGCGCCACAACGGCGCCGGCGAAATGCTGGTGTTCTCCGCTGCCGACTTCGAAGACTTCCTCGAACCGCGCCCGGACCTGCCGCAGACCATGGAACAGGAGCTGGAACCGGTGGTGCGGCATCTGGTCGAGCAGCGCTGGCCGTTCCGTCTGCACGCCACGTACAACGAATCGATCAGCCGCATGCTCGACGTGTTCGAGAAGGTCAACCGCGACATTCCGTTCAACGGTCTGCCGTGGTTCTTCGACCACGCTGAAACCATCACCCCACAAAACATCGAACGTGTGAAAGCGCTCGGCGGCGGCATCGCAATTCAGGATCGCATGGCGTTCCAGGGCGAATACTTTGTCGATCGCTACGGCAAACAAGCCGCCGAAGCCACGCCACCGATCAAGCGCATGCTCGCCGAAGGCGTGCCGGTCGGCGCCGGCACCGACGCCACGCGCGTATCGAGCTACAACCCGTGGACCTCGCTGTACTGGATGGTCAGCGGTCGCACCGTTGGCGGTCTGGCCCTGTACGAAGAAGGTCTGCCACGCAGCACCGCGCTGGAACTGTTCACCCACGGCAGCGCCTGGTTTTCCTCGGAGCAGGGCAAGAAGGGCCAGATCCGCGTCGGCCAACTGGCAGACCTCGCGGCACTGAGCGCGGACTTCTTCAGCGTTGAGGAAGAAGCGATCAAGTGGATCGAGTCGGTCATGACCGTGGTCGGCGGCAAGATCGTCTACGCCGCCGGCGACTTCGAAGACCTCGGCCCGCGTTCGATTCCGGTGCTGCCGGACTGGTCGCCAGTGGTCAAGGTCCCGGGCCACTGGCGCCCGAACTCGCCACTGCAGGCGCAGGTTCACCAGTGCAGCGGGCCGTGCGCCGTGCACACCCACAGCCATGAAAAGGCGCGGATGTCGAATGCGCCGGTCAGCGATTTCGCCGGTTTCTGGGGCGCATTCGGCTGTTCCTGCTTCGCGTTCTGAGTTTGAAAAAAGCGCTGGTCATCAGGGCCGGCGCTTCCCGCAACAACCATCCATCCAGGAGTTTTGCCATGAGCGTTCCTTACAAGCGTCTGAACAAAGATGATGCCGTCGTCCTGCTGGTCGATCACCAGACCGGTCTGATCTCGCTGGTGCAGGATTTCTCGCCGAACGAGTTCAAGAACAACGTGCTGGCACTGGGCGACATCGCCAAGTTCTTCAAACTTCCGACCATTCTGACCACCAGCTTCGACGCAGGTCCCAACGGCCCGATCGTGCCTGAGCTGCTCGAGCAATTCCCGGACGCGCCGTTCATTCAGCGTCCAGGCCAGATCAACGCCTGGGACAACGAAGACTTCGTCAAAGCGATCAAGGCCACCGGCCGCAAGCAACTGATCATCGCCGGTGTAGTGACCGACGTTTGCGTAGCTTTCCCGACCCTGTCGGCGATTGCTGAAGGCTTCGAAGTGTTCGTCGTCACCGACTCGTCGGGTACCTTCAACACCACCGTGCAACAAGCGGCGTGGGCGCGCATGTCCGCCGCCGGTGCACACCTGATGAACTGGTTCGCTGTGGCCTGCGAGCTGCAAGGCGACTGGCGCAACGACATGGAAGGTCTGGCGCATCTGCTGTCCGAGCGTCTGCCTAACTATCGTAACCTGATCAACAGCTACACCAAGTTCACCGCCAAGTAAGAAAATCGAAAGATCGCAGCCTTCGGCAGCTCCTGCATGGGAACGCATTTTCGCTGTAGGAGCCGCCGAGAAGGCTGCGATCTTTTGCTGTTAGCGTTTTTGCAACCAACCCAGGAAACCACCTTTTTTCACCGCCACCGGTTTGGCCATCAACGCGAGGCGACTGTTCTGCTGACGCACCGCCTGCAACTTGTTCAAGGCCCGGCCGACTTCGCTGCGCTTGTCCATGCACTCACGGGTCAACTGTTTGTCGAGGCGATAGATGATGCTCGACGTCAGCGCCGTGAACGTCGCTTGCGACGGTGTATCGGCAAGAATGCTCTGCTCACCCATGACTTCGCTCGGCCCCATGCGCCCGGCCTCGGTCTGGCCATTGCCGTCCGGCACCGTCGCGCTGACCACGCCCGTGGCAATCACGAACAGACTGTCCGGCACCTCGTCCAGATCGAGCACCACCTGACCCGCGGTGTATTGCTGCGCGACCATCGACTCAGCCAGGCGATCTCGTTCTTCACTGCTCAGCGAGCGGAAAATCTTCACCTCATCCAGCAATGCACGAGCACGGCTCGACGGTTCGATCACGCCGTCGGGATGCCGCGAAATACCCGCCGCTTCGAGATGGCGGTGGGCGAGGTCGAACAGTTGATTGCGCACTTCGCTCTTCTTGCCCAGCTCGGCGATGAAACCGCTGGCAACGTATTCCGACATGCTTTCGCCGGCCTCTTTGAGCACGGCTTTCGGCGCCGGGCTGAGCAACAGCGAGCTGCTGCCTTGCAAGGTGCGGTCAAGGGCATCGAGTACCCGACGCGGACGAATGTGGTTGGGCACCTGGATGCTGATCGACACGCCGTGCATGTTGCTCGGCCGGCTGAGGTTGACGATCTTCGCCTTGGCCGCCACCGAGTTCGGCACCACCGCCATGGTGCCGGCGCTGGTCAGCAAGTGCGTGGCGCGCCAGTCGATATCGAAGACCTTGCCTTCGACGCCGTCGATCATCACCAGATCGTCCACCTGATACGGCTTGGTGGTGTTGAGGACGATGCCGGAAAACACGTCGGCGAGGGTGCTTTGCAGCGCCAGACCGACCACGATGGCGACCACCCCGGAGGTGGCCAGCAGACCTTTGACCGGCAGCTCCAGCACGTAGCCGGCCGCCGCGACAATCGCGACCAGAAACACCAGCGCACCGATGACGTCCTGCAGCAAGCGACCGCTGTGACCGATGCGGCGCATCAGCGCCAGGCCGATCACTTCGGTCAGCACCCGTGCCGCGTACAGCCACCAAAGAATCCCCAACGCCGTCGCACCCAGTTGCGCCACGCGATCATCGGCGAACAGCGGCGCCTGCAACGGGCTGACACCGGCATTGATCACCAGCGCGCTGAATGCCAGAAACAACGCCAGACGTACGCCGACTCGCGGCGCGCGATGGCTGAAGGGCGAGAAATGCCAGAGCGCGGCGTCGAGCAGCAACAGCACAGCGCTCCAGGACAGCAGGTGGGCGTAGAAAAGAGTCATGACCGGTACTCCGCGACGCTGATGAGAAAAAAGATCGCAGCCTGCGGCGGCTCCTACAGGGAATCGTATTCCAGGGTAGGAGCCGCCGCAGGCTGCGATCTTTTGCTTTTATGGATTCAGATGAGTCTTCAGCTCGGCCGCCGCCTGACGCACCGCTGCTTTGACTTCCGGAATCTGGCTCAGGGGATTGAGCAGGCCGAAGTCATGAATCATCCCGTTGTAACGCACCGAGGTCACCGGCACGCCGGCCGCATCCAAGTGTCGGGCATAACCTTCGCCTTCGTCACGCAGCACGTCGAACTCGGCGGTCTGCACCAGCGCAGCGGGCAGGCCCTTGAGCTGTTCGGCGTTGGCGTTGAGCGGCGAGGCATGGATCTGCGCACGCTCGGCCGGGTTGGTGGTGTAGTTGTCCCAGAACCACTGCATCATGCCTTTGGTGAGGAAGTGGCCCTCGGCAAATTGCTGGTACGAACCGTCGTCGAACTGCGCATTGGTCACCGGCCACATCAACAGCTGGAAGCGCAGGGCAGGGGCTTTCTGCTCCTTGGCCATCAACGCCACGACCGCCGCCATGTTGCCACCGACGCTGTTGCCGGCTACCGCCAGACGCTTGCCATCGACACCGATGTCCTTGCCGTGGTCGGCCACCCATTTGGTCGCAGCGTAAGCCTGATTGATCGCGGTCGGGTACTGCGCTTCCGGCGACGGCGTGTAGTCGACATACACCGCAACAGCGCCAGAGCCGACCACCAGATCACGAATCAGGCGCTGATGCGTCGGGAAGTCACCCAGCACCCAGCCGCCACCGTGGAAGAACATGAACACCGGCAACTCGCCTTTGACCTTGGCCGGGCGCACCACTTTCAGGTTGATGGTCTGGCCATCGACCTTGATCGCCTTGTCGCTGACTTCCACACCGGACAGATCAACCTTCACCGAAGCCTGTGCACCGGTCAGCACTGCACGGGCGTCTTTCGGGCTCAGTTGTTCCAGAGGACGACCACCGCCAGCGGCGAGGGCATCGAGGAATGCTTGGGTATTGTGTTCGACGCCAGGGCTGCCAGCGGCGAAAGCGCTGCTGACGGACAGGGCGAGGAGGGACGCGGCGAGGGTTTTCTTGACGATGTTCATGGGTGGAAATCCTTTTGAATGATTTTGATTGTTTGCCTGAATTGCGGGCTGCTGTGGCACTGGGTTTGCGGCCTCAGCAACACCGTGAGCACAGATTAATGGGCTGCTGAAAAGCGAAAAAGCGGCTATAAAGCGTTTAACTGTCCACCAGAGAGTGACAATGAACCCGTTCGAAGACATGCGTATTTTTTGCCAGGTCATGGACTCCGGCAGCTTCACCGCCGCGGCCGATCAGTTGGGACTGTCCAAGCAGTTCGTCAGCCGCCGTTTGATGCAACTGGAAGAGCGCCTCGGTGTGCGCTTGTTGAATCGCTCGACCCGCCGCCTCGACGTCACCCCCCTGGGGCAGAGCTACTACGAATCGGCGCTGCGCTTGCTGGGTGAGGTAGAGCAAGTCGAGCAGAGCATCGCCGGCGAAACCGCTGAGCCACGCGGCACGATTCGCCTGAGCGCGCCGCTGTCGTTCGCCGTGGCGCATCTGGGTTGTCTGCTACCGCTATTCCTGCAGCGCTATCGCGAGGTCACTGTCGAGGTCGATTTGAGCGATCGCCCGGTGGACCTGCTCGGCGAAGGTTACGACTTGGCCCTGCGCATCGGCGTGCTGGAAGATTCGACACTGATCGCCCGACGTATCGCCAGCATCGAGCGGGTCTACTGCGCCAGCCCGGCGTACCTTGCCGAACGCGGCACGCCACTCAAACCTGAAGACCTGCACAGCCACGACTGCCTGCCTTACGGCCACGGGCGCTCGGTGCAATGGCGCTTCAATGAAGCGCCGGGCAAACCAGTGCTGATCAACGTCACCGGGCGCATGCGGGTGAACAACGGCGAACTGCTGCGAGACGCCGCGGTGCAGGGGATGGGGATTACCTATCTGCCGACGTTCATCGTCGGTGCGGCGTTGAAGGACGGGCGGCTGGTGCCGGTGCTGGACGACCTGCGCCCGGAGCCGCTGACCTTGTCGGCGGTTTATCCGCAGCATCGCCAGGCTTCGCGGCCGGTGCAGGCGCTGGTGGAGTTTTTGCGTGAACGGCTTAACCAGAGTCATGTGAATCTTTGATCCTTACGCTGACCAAACTGTAGGAGCGAGCCTGCTCGCGATGGCGATCGTTCAGACGCTGAGGTGCTGACTGATCCAACGCTTTCGCGAGCAGGCTCGCTCCCACAATTAATAGGGTTGTGTGCTGGTTTTGTGCACGCCGTTAATCCTGTGGGAGTGAGCAGGCTTTGCTCCCACAATTAATAGGGTTGTCTGCCGGTTTTGTGCTCGCTGTTGATTCTGTGGGAGCGAGCCTGCTCGCGATGGCGATCGTTCAGACGCTGAGGTGCTGACTGACAGACCGCTTTCGCGAGCAGGCTCGCTCCCACAGTAGATTGTCGGTGCTTTCAAAGTCGCTTAGTTGGCGCGCTTGTCATCGGCCGGTTCGCCGCCGACATGCACGCCATGGTCATCGCCCACTTCACCGGCGCGATGGACGCCATGGTCGTCGCCTAACTCGCCAGCGCGATGGACGCCATGGTCATCCCCTGGTTCGGCATGGGTGCCGCTGCGGCCGGAAGAGGAAGACGCACTGTTGCCCGAATGGCTCGATCCATGGTCGCTGCCGCTGTGGCCACTGTTGCCGCCATTACCGCTGCCGCTGTTGCCACCACCGCCATGGCCGCCGCCACCGCTTCCTCCGCCACTGCCATTACCGCCACTTCCTCCACCATTGCCACCGTCACCACCACCACCACCTCCGCCTCCGCCGCTCCCACCGCCACCGCCGCTCCCACCGCCACCACCACCGCCGCCGCTCCCACCGCCGCCACCGCCGCCGCTCCCACCACTTCCGCCGCCGCTTCCCCCATCCTTGGCATGTGCACTGGACACCCCGGACAAACTGTCCGGAATCATTACGGTAGACGCTGACAGAACGGCGCCGATGGCCATTGCAAGCACGAGCTTTTTGATCTGCATATCGTTCTCCGTGTTTATGGTTTTGTTTGGGAACGTACAGTGCGCTGCTGCCGGGATCCGACCCGTTCCCGTGGTCAGTGAATACTCGAGGCCAACTCGAAAATCGGGATGTACATCAGGATCACGATGACGCCGATCAGCAGGCCGATGAAAGTCATCAACAGTGGCTCGAACAGTTTCACGAACCATTCCAGCCAGCGGCTGATTTCCTCGTCGTAGAAGTCGGCGCTGCGCTCCATCATCTGACCGAGGTTGCCGGACTGCTCGCCTGCCCGCAGCAGACGCAGCGATACCGGCGTCACCAAGTGATTGAGTTCCAGTGCGGCTGACAAGGACTGGCCCTCGCGCACCCGTTCGCAGGCTTGATCCAGGCGCGTGCGCGAGGCCACGGTGAGCAAGCCTCGAACCATGCCCATTGCCGTCACCAGCGGAATCCCGCCCTGCAGCAGGATCCCCAGCGAGCGATAGAACCGCGCCAGCTCATACATGAAAATCCGTTGATGCACGGCCGGCAGTTTCTCCACCAGGCGATCCAGCCCACGGCGAAACGCCGGTTGTTTCTGCGCTACGGCGAGGGCAATGACCAGCGCCGCCAGAGCACCGAAGAACTGCGCCTGGTGCGCATGCAGAAACATGCCGCTGCTCATCAATACCTGCGACAGCCACGGCAGGTTATTGCCCAGCCCTTCAAATACCAGACTGAAACGCGGCACCACGTAGCCCATCAGGAACAACACCACGCCACCGCCGACCACCAGCAAGAGCATCGGGTAGATCGAAGCGCTGATGATCTTCTGCCGCACCTCGTCCATGCGCTGGCGATAACTGACGTAACGGCCCAAGGCATCGCCGACCGCGCCGGTCTTCTCGCTGGACTGCACCAGCGCCACGTACAACGGCGGAAAAACCGCCGACAACTGGGCCAGCGCCTGTGAGAAGGATTTGCCTTCGTAAAGCAGGCGCACCAGTTCACTGAGGGTCTTGCGCGCAGCGGGGGCGCTTTCCTTTTCGGCGAGGCTTTCCAGCGCATCGATCAGTGGCAGGCCTGCGTTGAGCAGGGTGGTCAGTTCCTGGCTGAACAGCACCAGGTTGAAGGTCTCGCGCTGACGCAGTTTCAGCGCACGCCAGTGCTTGTCGGCGTGCACACTGAGCACCCGCAGACCCTGGTCCTCGGCGATCCGTCGCGCCTCGCTGTCCCCCGGCGCTTCGACGCGCATCGACACCACGCCAGCCTTGCCGACCGCTTTGAGATGAAATCGCATGGGCCGCGCTCCGCTCATTGCCAGTTGGTCACTTCAGCGTTCTCGCCTTCGCCGCCGGGCTGGCCGTCCTTGCCCATCGACAGCAAGTCGTACTCGCTGTTTTCGCCCGGGTAGCGGTAGGCGTAGTTACGGCCCCATGGATCCTGCGGCAGCTTCTTTTGCAGGTATGGGCCGGTCCATTTCGCCTCGTCACTGGGTGCCAGTACCAGCGCCTGCAGGCCTTGTTCGGTAGACGGGTAATGGCCGACTTCCAGGCGATACAAATCCAGCGCTTTGCTCAAACCTTCGATTTGCGCCTTGGCCACCTTGACCTCGGAGCGACCGAGCTGGGCGAAGTATTTCGGCGCGACGATACCGGCCAGCAGGCCGAGCACCACCAGCACCACGAGCAGTTCAAGCAGGGTAAAACCGCGTTGGTCACGCGGACGAAAGGGCAGCTTCATGATGATCTCCCGTAGATGGCAATCGAGTCGCCACATGGGCCTATGCAATTGCCATGCTCAGCCCCGCAGGAAATCATCTGCCGCGCTGGAGGCCTCGTCATTCGGGCCTTTGAGGAAACGGCACAGTGCTTGCGTAGAGCTCGATCGTGATCGGCCACTGGGGCATTTCCCCCAATTTATCGGGGGCCGGTCCGGGGAGGCCCGACATGAAATTTCTCGCCAGTGGATTGCTCGGATGTGTGCTGCTCAGCGGCGCCGTGCAAGCCGATGTTTTCATCTCCATGGACGCCAAGGGCAGCTACGTGCTGTCCAACGTGCACCGGCCCGGACGCACTTACGAACGGGTCATTCACGAGGCGGACGCCGCAGTGGCCAGCCTCGATCAGCAGCCACAAATGATCGCCAATCAGCCCTACGCAGAGCTGGTTTCTGCAGCGGCCAGGGTCAACCAATTGCCCGAGGCGCTGTTGCACGCGGTGATCAACGCCGAGTCGCGTTACAACCCCGGCGCCACTTCAGCCAAAGGCGCGGCTGGGCTGATGCAATTGATGCCTGACACCGCGCGCGAGCTGGGCGTGACCGACGTCTATGACCCAAAGGCCAATATTCAGGGCGGGGCCAGATACCTCAAGCGCCTGATGACCCTGTTCAACAACGACATCGCTCTCGCCGTGGCGGCTTACAACGCCGGGCCGGATGCGGTGCTCAGCCGTGGTCGGGTGATTCCACCGTTCGCCGAAACCCAGCGCTATGTGCCGAATGTGCTGCGTCAGTACCGGCGTCTGCAGGGGTTGGCGATGGATGCGCCGTTGTGACCCCTTCACCCGATTCCCCACTTTCGGGGCCAACGGGGCCGGCCCGAAAAGTGGGGCAAACGGGTGGGGAATATCCCCCGGATTCTCAGGTCGTCGCGTTAACTGGTTGATATGCAGAAGGATTTTTTGTGGCACGCGGCTTGCTCCGGGACATTTGTCCAGAAGTGTTCCCAAGAGCACCCACTACGAGGTTACCGATCATGGCTGGCTTTCCTCTCGCTCCATCCCTGATTAACGGGTTGTTGATAATGGCCTCGCTGCTCAGCGTCGAACTGGCCGGCGCGGCGGTACGTTGCGAGCGCAACCTGGTGGCCAACGTCGTGGCGTTCGATCAGCCGCTGATGTTCAACCGCCTCGGTGCGCAAAACGCCAACGGCATGATGTTCGCCCTGCGCCGCGACGTGGTCGATGAGCACGACGTGTCGCTGGCGTACGGTGGCGTGGCGGTGCCGGGAAAGGTTGCGTTGCGGCCTGACAAGCGTCCACGGCCCTTGGTATTGCGGGTGGCGGCTGGGGACTGTCTGACGATCAATCTGCAGAACCTGCTCGACTATCAGGCCAACCCGAACAAGCATGTCGAAGGGGTGGAAGGTGAGGAAAATCCCAATGCGATCGACGCGTTCAAGGTCGATGAGCAAGTGGCTGACCGCCACATCGGTTTCCAGGTCAACGGCCTGCAAGCGGTCAACAGTATCGATGACATTTCATCGTTCACCGGGCGTAACCCCAACACCTTGATAGTGCCGGGTGCCAGCCGTTCCTACACCCTGTTTGCCGAGCGCGAGGGCGCGTTTGCCGTGAGCAGTCGAGGCGCCACGTTTGGTGGCGAAGGCGCGGCGGGCAACGTCGCCAACGGGCTGTTTGGTCAAGTGGTGGTGCTGCCCAAGGGTGGCCGCAGCTATCGCAATACGCTGAGCGAAGAAGAAATGCGCCTGGCCACCAGCGGGCGCACGCCGGCCGGGCAGCCGATTGTCGATTACCAGGCGCGCTATCCGCAGCGCGAGCCGTGGCTGCGCGAAGGCAAGGCCGGCACGCCGATCATCAACATGGTCGACGGCAACGAAATCATCTCCAGTGAAAGTGACGCGATCGTGATGGGCAGCAACGCCGACGGCAGCTTCCCGCCCAGCACCTATCCGCTGGAGTCGGTGGGCAAACGCAACCCGGCGATTCCCAATCGATTGGAGCCGTTCCGCGATTTCGCTTCGCAATTCCAGGATGAAACCGCCGCCACCCAGGCATTCCCCGCCTATTGGGCCGACCCGGTGATGGCCCATGTCCTGGAACCGACCCGCGATTCGTTCATGATCAATTACGGCTCCGGCGGCATGGGCGCCGAAGTCGTCGCCAATCGCCTGGGTGTCGGGCCGATGCACGATTGCCTGTCCTGTGCCTATGAGGAATTTTTCCTCAGCTCGCACACCGTTGGCGACGTCGCTATGCTGGTCGACGTACCGGCCAACGCCGGGCTGGAAAACATCGCTCCCGGGCAGACCCCGAACGCCGATCAGATTGGCGTGAAGGCGACCATGGCGCTGTTCCCGTCCGAGCCGTCGAACGTCAATCACAGCTATATCGGTGACTTCGTCAAGTTTCGCAATACCCACAACGGTCACGAGCAGCACATCTTCCACCTGCACGGCCATCAATGGCTGTTCAACCCCAACGACGACAACTCCGATTACGTCGACGCCCAAGGCATCGGTCCCGGTGCCGGTTACACCTATGAAATCGCCAATGGCGGTTCAGGCAACCGCAATCGGGTAGCGGGCGATGCAATCTATCACTGCCACTTCTATCCGCACTTTGCCCAAGGCATGTGGGCGATGTGGCGGGTGCATGATGTGTTCGAAGAGGGCACCCGGCTCGACGTTTCGCAGCAAGGCGCCGATGGCTATCACAGCGAACCGTTTGCCCTGCGCAGCGGCAAACCGGCGGCCGGCGCGCGCGCCTTGCCGGACGGCGAGATCGTCGCCGGCACACCGATTCCGGCGATCGTGCCGCTGCCAGGCAAAGCCATGGCGCCGATGCCGGGCAAAGTCGTGGTCGTGCCGAAAATCGGTGAAACCCTGATCGCCGGCCATGATGACGAGGATGATGAAGAAGAGGGCGATGATGACGGTGAGCACCATGGCGGCAACGCTGGTGGTCAAGCCATCGGCTCCCTGGCGCTGGTCGATCGCAGCGAAGCCAACCGCAATGCCGACGGCAGCCTGAAAAACCCTGGTTATCCGTTCTGGATCGGCGGCATGGAAAGCTCGGTCGGCCAACGTCCGCCAACCCCGCCACTGGACATGCTCGACGCGGCCACCGCGCAATCGCTCAAGGCCAGCGGCAAGGCGCTGTGGGCCAACCTCGACCCGGCCCAGTCCGGTGGCTGGGATGGCGGTTTGCAGCGCCACGCCCTTGATGGTGTATCGGCTGGCGGTGAGGCGCACACAGTGACCACGTCGCTGGATTTTTCCAAGGAAGTGGTGCGGGCCAAACCGATCTACATGCCGGAGGAGGGCACCGAGGTCGAACAGGCGGCGATGGCCTTCCACGCGAAAAAGGATCACCCCAGCTATGCCTTGCTGCCCGGTAATCAAGTGGTAGCCAAGGCTTTTCGTACCAACGGCGCCTTGCCGATGGCCGGCGCGCCTTACTACGAACCGTGCATGGACGACCGGCAGAAACGCCTGACCAACAGCGCCGGCAGCGGTGAATTCAACAGCGGCGAGCGCATCGATGGCCTGTCGTTTGTCGGTGCCTCGACGTTCACCGCCGACCGGCCACGGATCTACAAGGCCGCCAATATTCAGTTCGACGCGGTGTACAACAAAGTCGGTTATCACTTCCCGCAGGCACGCATTCTCGCGCTGTGGGAAGACGCCTGGCCGGTGATCACCAAACAGCGTCCGCCAGAGCCGCTGGTGATGCGCATGAACACCTTCGACTGCGTGCAGTACCAGCAAACCAACCTGGTGCCGGCCACGTACGAGATGGACGACTATCAGGTGCGCACACCGACCGACGTGATCGGTCAGCACATCCACCTGCCAAAGTGGGACCTGACTTCGGCCGACGGTTCTTCCAACGGCTGGAACTACGAGGACGGCGTGCTTTCCCCGGGCGCTGTGCAGGAACGCATTCACGCCATCCGTGCGTTCAACCAGTGCGAAGGCACGGACCCGCGCGACGGTACTCAAGCCTGCCCGAAAGCCAAGGCACACCCGTTCTTTGGTCAGTACGGGCGGGCTGACTGGGTTGGCGCGCGCACGGCGATGCAGCGCTGGTTCGTCGACCCGGTGGTGAACATCAAAGGTGTTGATCGCGGCCTCGGAACGATCTTCACCCACGACCACCTCGGCCCATCGACGCACCAGCAGATCGGGCTGTACGCCACGGTGCTGGCGGAACCGGCTGGTTCGACCTGGTTGCACGCCGAGACTGGCGAGCCGTTGTACAGCGGCGCGCGTCAGGACGGCGGGCCGACGTCGTGGCAAGCGGTGATCAACACCGGTGACCTCGATGGCGACGGCAAGAACGACAGCTTCCGCGAGTTCTTCCTCGAATACAGCGACTTCCAGCACGCCTATGAAGCCGGCGTCTACGTCGGTGCCGGACCCAATGGCGTGCCCAATGCGCAAGCGTTCCCGGCCACCGCCGACAGCTTTCGCTACGCGATCAATCCGCCGGTGCGCAACAACGCCAGCACTCTGCTTGAAGGCGTGCTGGAAGTGCAGGGCGGTCAGGTGCCGGGCTGTCCGAGCCGGCCGTGTCCGCAGGCGATTTCGGTGGATGACCCGGGCATGTTCGTCGTCAATTACCGCAACGAGCCGCTGGCCCTGCGCGTGTACGACCCGAACAAAGTCGGCCCGGATGGCAAGCGCGGCATGCAGGCCGACGGCCTCGGTGGTGATCTGTCGTTCGCCATGCAAAGCCGTACCGACCGCGCAATTCCGGCGATGAACCTGGCGCCGAATCTGCTCACCTCGGCCACCGGGCCTACCGGCGGCACCACGCTGTTCCCGCCGCACATCAACAAGGGCGGTGCCGAACCGGGCGACCCGTTCACGCCGATGCTGCGCACCTACACCGGCGACAACGTGCGGCTGCGGGTGCATGCCGGGGGCCATGAGGAGGAACACAACGTGACCCTGCATGGCGTGAAATGGCTGCAGAGCGGTTCCGGTTTCGGCAACAGCTCCAACTCGGGCTGGCGCGCCTCGCAGATGATCGGCATCTCCGAACAGATGGGCTTCATTGCGCCGGTGTCGATGCTCTCCAGCTCGGCAGCGACCACGGGCGACTATCTGTACTCGATGGACGCGTCGATCGAGGGTTACTGGAGCGGTATCTGGGGCGTGATGCGCAACTACACCGCCAAACGCAATGACCTGTTTGCGATTCCCAACAACCCAAGCCCGGCGGGCATGCGTAACACGGTCGCTTTCGATGGCAGTTGCCCGCGCTATGGCGCCAACCCTAACGGCATTGGCACCCGGCCCACTGTGCAGCGCAACTATGAAGTCGTCGCCGCGCTGGCCAACGACATTCTCGGCAATGCCCTGGGCCTGACCATCGGCGATTCCGCAGGACTCGGCCAGCATGTCGGCGGGCCGCTGAATCCGGCCGGTGGCACCCTGGTGCTGAACTCGCGCGCGGTGAGCATTCCACAAGTCACGGTGACCGATCCGGAGGACGGCGAAACCATCACCATCGGCGGTCAGAGCGGGCCGTTGCATGACCCGACTGCGATTCTGTATGTGCGCAAAGCCGATCTGGATCCGGTCAGCGGCAAGCTCAAACCCGGCATCCCGGTCGAGCCGCTGGTGCTGCGCGCAGCAGCGGGGGATTGCATCAATATCACCCTGGAAAACCGTTTGCCGAGCGTGATGCCTGATCTGACTCAGACCGCTGTCATGCAGGGGATGGTCAAGCGCGACCGCAACAGTGGTCTGGGCTCGACCACCTTCAGCAACAACCTGATGCGGCCGTCCAGCCACGTCGGTCTGCACGCGCAACTGTTGGCCTACGACATCACCAAATCCGACGGTGCCAACGTCGGCGCCAACCCGATCCAGACCGTGCCACCGCGCGGCGGCAACAGTGGCGCGTATCCGACCCGGACCTATCAGTACTACGCCGGGCATCTGGAGCGTGAAGGCAAACCGGTGACGCAGTTGGGCCGCAGTGTCGACAACATCAACGCCACGGCGGTGGAGTTCGGCGGCTTGAACATCACCCCGGCGGACGTGATCAAGCAGCCGCAAAAAGGTCTTGGCGCAGCGATGAGCATCCTGCCGATCGGCGCGACCTGGGTTGACGATGTACGCAAGGTCAACGCCACGGTCACCGCGCCGGGGCAAACCAGCTACCGCGATTTTGCGATGGTCTGGCACAAGGCGCTGAACACTCGTTGGGCCAATGGCCGGCCTGTCGAGGGCATTGCGGCTGAAGGCTTGGGTGTGCCGACCGATCCGCAGGACAACTCGAGCATGGCGATCAACTACAAGACCGAACCGCTGTGGTATCGCTTCGGCCTCGCGCCTGACGCACCGTTCGGGCATGCCGACGGCGCCGGTTACGGCGATATGGCCAACGCGCACATGGCTTACAGCAATGCGCTGATCGGCGGCGATCCGCAAACACCGGTGCTCTACGCGAAACCGGGGCAACCGTTGCGCACGCACATTCTGATGCCCAGCGGCGGCAGTCGTGGCAGCACCTTCCAGCTCGACGGACATGTCTGGTCGGTCAACCCGTTCCAGGCCGAGAAGAGCGACACCGGCGGTTATCCGATGGGCTCGCCGGGCGTCGGTTCGGTGCGCTTCGGCTACAACCCGATGTCGATGTACATCGGCGCCCACGAAAGCATCCTCCCGGCCGCGCACTTCAGCTTCATGATCCCCAGCGCCGGCGGCAGCAACGCGATACCGGGCGATTACCTGTTCCGCGACTACGGCGCCTACGGCAACACCTCGGGATTGTGGGGCTTGCTGCGCGTCACCAACGAAGCGGAACCGGCACCGCAGGGGCAGTAGGCACATACGCAAGGCCTGTGAATGCAAAACCCTGTGGGAGCGAGCCTGCTCGCGAATGGGGGCAACTCGGTTTCGAGGGTGGCGCTGGAGACGCCTTCGCGAGCAGGCTCGCTCCCACAGTGGGCAATGGTGGCAGTGAGGGAGTGGGATGGATGCAAATCCCTTGTGGGAGCGAGCCTGCTCGCGAATGGGAGCAACTCGGTTTCGAGGGTGGGGCTGTGAAGACGCCTTCGCGAGCAGGCTCGCTCCCACAGGGGCCGGTGTTTTGCCAGATAAAGAGGTAGGGGAGTGCTAGATGAACAGGAACATCAACATCATCGGTATTTGTACGCTGGCCATGGCCGGGTCGTTGCTGACGCTGAGTGAGATTGCGCTGGCGCAAACCGGGGGCGGTCAGACGCTGAATCGCGACGGCGTGGCGGTGGACTTCAATCTCAAGCCACTGGCCGTCGACGGCAAACTGCGCGAAGGCGAATTCGCCGATGTGCAGTTTCGCGTGACCGACAGCGCTTCCGGGCAGGCCTTGTCCGGTGTGGCGCCGGGGGCGTGGATCGATGCGCAAACGGTCGCCGCTGATCAGGCCCAGGGCCGCGATCAGAGCTGCAAGGCGCGCGTCGGCGTGTTCCTCAAATCCAACATCGGCGCGCGCCCGTTGCTCGACCTCAACAGCTATTTCCTGCTGGTCATGAACCGTGATGCCAGCATCGCCGTGGTCGATCCCTCAGTGTCGGTCGGCGGCATCACCAGCACCCTGGCGCGGATCGAGCTCAAGCAACCGCCGATGGATTGGGTCACGCCCACCGACAACAAACGTGTATTCGTGTCGATGCCCACCGCCGGCGAAGTGGCGGTGATCGACAGCGAGCAGTTCAAGGTGCTCGATTCGATCAAGGCCGGCAGCCAACCGGTGCGCGTTGCGCTGCAACCGGACGAACGCCTGCTCTGGGTCGGCAATAACGCCAGCAAAGGCGAAGACTCCGGCGTCACGGTGATCGACAGCCAAAGCCTCAAGCCGCTCAAACATCTGCCGACCGGCCGTGGCCACCATGAAATCAGCTTTAGCAAGGACAGCCGTTTCGCCTTTGTCAGTAACCGCGACGACGGCACGTTGAGCGTGATCGACAGCGCCAGCCTGGCCATCGTCAAGCAGGTCAGAACCGGCTCCCACCCTTTGTCGGTTGCCTATTCGGCATTGTCCGGCGCGGTGTACGTGGCAGACGGCAAGGACGGCACCGTCACGGTGATCGACGCCAACAGCCACGCCGTGCGCCGGGTGATCACGTTGCAGCAAGGTCTCGGCCCGATGGGTTTCAGCGCTGACGGGCGTTTCGGCGTGGTGCTCAACACCCTGGCGAACCGCGCCAGTGTGATCGACGCGGCTACTGATACGGCGATCCATGACCTCGAAGTCTCCGCCGAGCCCTACCAGGTGGTGTTCACTCAAGCCTATGCCTACGTGCGCGGACTGGCCTCGCCCAAGGTCAGCATGATCAATCTGGCTTCGCTGGGCGAGGGTCGACAGGCCATCATCCAGAGCTTTGAAGCCGGCCCGCAACCACCGCGCATGGCCGGTGATTTGCCGCTTGCGTCGAGCCTTGCGGTATCGCGCGACGACAACGCGGTGTTCGTCGTCAACCCGGTGGACAACACCACTTATTTCTACGCCGAGGGCATGAACGCGCCGATGTCCGGTTATCCCAATCGTGGCCAGATCGCCCGCGCAGCCATGGTCATCGACCGCAGCCTGCGCGAGGTCTCGCCGGGGCTTTATAGTGCCCGGGTGAAACTGCCGCCAGCCGGGCGTTTCGATGTGGCGTTCCTGCTCAATCAACCGAACATCATTCACTGCTTCAGCGCGCTGATCGAGGTCGATGGCGCGGTTGCAAAACAACTCGGTCAGCCGAAGGTCGAGTTTCTTCTGGACAAGACCACCGCCGCGCTCAACGACCCGTACGTGGTGCGGTTCCGCATTGTGCAAGGCAAGCAGAAACAACAGCGCAGCGGTGTGAAAGACGTGCAATTGCGCTATTACCTGGCGCCCACCTCTCACCCGCGCGAGGTCGCCGCGCAGGAAGTCGTCGACGGCGTGTATGAAGCGCCGATCACCCTCGACCGCAGTGGCGCCTGGTACCTGCATGTGCGTGCAGCGTCGCTGGGGGCCGGTTTCGACGACAAGACATTTGCCAGTGTTCGGGTAGCCCCGGGCCAGACGCGCTGAAGAGGAGTTTGAACATGAACCGATTTGCATCCAGTGGTGTGCTGACCCTGTGTCTGTTGAGCGTCGGTATCCAACAGGCCCAGGCCCATTCCGCAGACGAGCATGCCGGGCATACGGCGCCGCCACGCAGCAGTCAGGAGCACGCCCAGGTGAAGTTTGCCAACGTGCCATTGCTCGACCAGGATGGTAAGAGCGTGCGCCTTGAGCCGGATCTGGTGCAGGGCAAGATTGTCGTCATGAGCTTCATCTACACCAGTTGCACCACGGTGTGCCCGGTGGTCTCGTCGATCATGGGCAAGGTGCAGAAACAACTCGGTGCACGGGTCGGCGATGAGGTGCAACTGGTGTCAATCAGCATCGACCCCCAGCGCGACGACCCCAAGCGCCTGCAGGAATATGCCCGCAGCTTTCAGCAGGGGCCGGGGTGGAGCTGGCTGACCGGCTCGCCTCAGTCGATCAATGAAACCCTCAAAGGCCTCGGCAGTTTCAGCGGCGACTTCAAAAGCCACCAGCCGCTGATTCTGGTCGGCGATGGCGACAATCGTCACTGGACGCGCTACTACGGTTTCACCGATCCGGCGCTGCTCAGCAAGGAAGTGGAAAAGCTCAGCGGTCTGCGCACCCATGCCAGACACACCGCCATCGCCATGGAGCATCGGCCATGAGAATGCTCGACTGGATTTCGCTGAGCGTGTGTTTCTGGATTTTCAGCAACGTCGCGTTTGCCCACGAAGGCCACGCGCCCGACGCCCCGACGACCGTTGTCGCCGCACCGGCCAAAGGCACTCACGACGCACAGGCCTGGTTTACCGACACGCCGTTGCAGGATCAGAACGGCCAGACCTTGCGCTTCTACAGCGACGCCTTGCAGAACCGCGTGGTCCTGCTCAACGTGATTTTCACCAGTTGCAACGATGCCTGCCCGCTGATCACCCGCAAGCTCAAGGAAGTCCGCGAGCTGTTGGGTGACAAGGCTGACGGGATCACCTTCATTTCCCTTACCAGTGACCCGCTGCGCGATACGCCGGCGGTGCTCAAGGCTTACACCTTGAAGCAGGGTTCCGATGACCCTCATTGGCTTTTTCTCACCGGCGACAAGGCACAGATGGACCTGGTGCTGAGTCGCATCGGCCAGATCGTGCCAACCCCGGAGCAGCACTCCACGCAGCTGATCGTCGGCGACGTCGCCAACAAACGCTGGAGCAAGATCCGCCCCGATGCCCCGGCCGCCGCCATTGCCCAGCGCTTGCAGTTGCTGACAATGCCTGTGGCCGGCCGCTGAGCCTGCGCCATGAACCTTGGCCGCTCACTCGCCCTGATTCTGCTCCTTGGCATCAACGTTGGCGCCACAGCCCAGCCGCTGACGCTTGAGGAGGCGGCCGGCAAGCGCTTGTACCGCGAAGGGCTGTCGGACCGCGGCGAGCCAGTCATGGCGCGCGTGGGCGCGGCGGACGTGGCGCTGCCGGCGACCAGCCTGCCATGCGCCAACTGCCACGGCGCCGATGGCCTCGGACGGCCTGAAGGTGGTGTGCGTCCACCGCCACTGAACTGGGCGCGGCTGACCAGCATTTACGGTCAGCAACAGGTCAACGGTCGGCGCTACCCGGCCTACACCGAAACCAGCCTGGCAAGGGTCATCGAACTGGGCCGCGATCCCGCAGGCAATCGCCTCGACCCGAGCATGCCGCGCTTCGTCCTGTCGATGAAGGACCAGCGCAACCTCACCGCGTACCTCAAACGGCTCGCCGACGAGCGCGACCCCGGCCTCGACAACGAAACCTTGCACCTGGGTACCTTGCTGCCCAGCCAGGGGCCGTTGGCCGAGGAGGGCATGACGGTGGCAGCGGTGCTCAACGGCAGTGTCGCGCGGATCAATCAGGCGGGCGGAATTCACGGCCGGCAGGTGCGTTTGACAGTGATCGATCCCGGTCCGGATCGCAGCAGTGCCGAACTGGCCTTGCGCCAATTGATCGAGCACGAGCAAGTGTTCGCCTTGATCGCGCCGCTGGCGCCGGCCCTCGACAGCGAATTGGCAACGCTGCTGGAACAGGCGGGCGTGCCGCTGATCGGTCCGTTATCGATGCCTGGCGCCCTGCAGAACAGCGTGCAGATTTTCGAGCCGTTGCCCGGGCTGCGCGAGCAGTTGCTGGCCTTGGCCGATTACGCCACGGCCAGCTTGCGGGTGTTGCAGGGGCCGACCCTGATTGCCTATCCCGATGACCCGTTACAGGCGCAAGCGGCGCGAAGCCTCGGTCAATATCTGCAGGGGCATGGCTGGGAAAAAGTCAGCTTGCAAACCTACGACCCGGCAGCCGAGCAACTGCCACTGGGTTCGCGCTCGGTGTTCTATCTGGGCAGCGGCGGCGGTTTCAGTCGCTTGGCCACGCGCCTGCGTAACGCCGGCCAGGTGCCGTATCTGTTTGCCGTCTCGAGCCAGGTCGCCGGCGATCTGCTGCAAGTGCCGGAAGGCTTTTCACGGCGAGTGTTTCTCGCCTATCCCTTCGTGCCCAGCGACTGGACGCAAAGCGGACGCATGGCGTTGTCGACGTTGCGTGAGGGGCAAGGCCTGGGCGCGCAACATGCGGTGCTGCAGGTTGGCGCCTACGCCTCGATGTTGTTGCTCGGCGAAGGCATGAAGCAGGCCGGCCGGGATGCCAGCCGGGAAAAATTTGTCGCCGCTCTCGAAGGCCTGCACGATTTCGACACCGGCCTGACGCCGCGCCTGAATTTCGGTCCCGGGCGACGCCTGGGCTTGAACGGCGCCCATGTGGTGACGGTGGATTTGCCCGATCAGCGCTTCTATCTGGTGGCGCCGTATAAACCGATTGTTGCCAGCCCCTGACGGAGGCTCCGCTCATGAAGCTCATAACCCTGATGTGGTTGCTTATCTGCTGTTTGCCGGCAGCGTGGGCCAACAACGGGCCGGCGGCGGCGCGGGTCAATGGCGAGGAAATTTCGCAGTTTCGTCTTGAGCGCTATTTCGCCGAATACCTGGAAGATCAGGGCCGCGCCGTGGCGAGCATTCGTAATCCCAAGGCCTACAGGCAGCTGCGCCGGGCTGCGCTGGATGCGCTGATCGACCGCGAGCTGCTGTGGCAGGAGTCACGCAAACGCGGTGTGCGCATCGACGCGCAAACGTTGCAGCAACAGATCAATCAGACCCGCACCGCACTTGGCGGCGCTGAGCTCTTCAGCCGGCGGTTACAGGACGCCGGCTTCGACGAGGCGTCGTACCGCGATTACCTGGCTCGTGAACTGGCCGCGCAACAAATGTTTGCCGCATTGCTGCGCCAGCGTTTCACCCGCACTCAGCAACTGCTGATCAAGGTTGCGCCGGATGCCGATGCCACCACCCAGGCACAAGCGCAGCTACGCTTGATACAGATGCGAGCGTCTATCATTGCCTCGGCGGGGGTCGTCAGCGCAACGGTGCGCTCACCGTTCGGCTGGCACCTGATCTATCTGGAGAACCACTGGGAGGCGAGCGATGTCCCACATAGGCAAGGGCTGGAATCAGTCGGGGGCGAACGCGCGCGACAGCAACAGGCCCAGGCTCGTCGTCAGGTGCTCGCACAATTGCGGGCGCAGAACAGGATCGAACGAATTGACGACGATTGAAGCTGCCCCCCCAATAGTGGGGAATGGCTTCGATGCCCATTCAGGTGCTTCCCCGTTTCTGGGGAACGGGGGACCGGGACGAGCGGGCATTGTCATTGAATTCAAGGACATGAAGACTTAAAAATACTGGCATTGTGCCTGGCATGAAGTGTGCGTTACCGAGAGTAAGGCACACTCCACCAGACCCGGGCTCAAGGTTTCATCTGCCGGATCTGCTGCTTCAAGGAGTCGACCTTGGTTAACAAAGTACTGGTTGTCGAAGACGAACAGCTGCTTGCACAGAACCTTCAGGATTATCTGTCGGCGCAAGGGCTGGACGTCCGGATTGCACATGACGGAGCGACGGGTATCGGTTCGGCCGAAGCGTTTGCTCCCGACGTACTGGTGTTCGATTACCGCTTGCCCGATATGGAAGGTTTTGAGGTGCTCGACGCCGTCCGCCAGAACAGGACGTGCCATTTTGTGCTGATAACGGGTCACCCGACCGCCGAAGTCTGTGAGCGGGCGCGGCAACTGGGGGTCAGCCACATCCTGTTCAAACCGTTTCCCTTGGCGGAACTGGCCCGAGCTGTCTGCGACCTTTTAGGCATCAAGCGTGAAGCGAAACCCGGTGCGAGCCCTTCCGAAGGGTTTGTCGAACGACGCCAGAGCAGGACCGAGAGCTTCCCGTTGCAGTTGTACGATGGCAGTTGGGTGTTGGCGGATCGGCGACGAAGTCGCGCGACGGCCATGGCACCGGACGACGATCAGATGCTCACCGGGGAGTAATGGCGCGATCAGACGTTCCGGCACTAGCCGCCAGAGTTTGCCGCGCCGACAGGGCTTCAGGCCCCGGTTGGAGTGCAAGCCATGGAACGTCTGTCCGTTGTCGTCGAATCACCGCAGGCGCAGACCGCTGCAGAGCGGTTTACCTGTGAACAGCTGGCTCAGGCCCGGGCACGGGCCGCCACCTCCGGTGAACGCGTCCTCGATGCGCTCGCAGTGCTCTGCGAATTGGCGCCGATGCCGTTCATTAATTGCCTCGGCGCCACCCTGCATTACCCGGTGCTGGCCACCGACAACCTGTTTCAAGCGACGCCGGTATTCGACCGGGTCACCCTTGCACAATGCCTCAAACGTGAATTCATCCTGCTGCGCCATAACGACGAAGTCATTGGCGTATTCGCCGACCCTTTCGAGTCGGCGCGGCTGGCCTGGATAGACGACTGCCTGCACGGCGCGCCGCTGTATCTGGTCCACGCCGATGACCTCAAGGCCTATCTGGCCCGCCATGAAGAAAGCTTCCACGCCGTCGACTCGCTGAATGCCCAGGGCGACACCCATCACGAAATCGACACCCTGCAAAGCCTGTCGCTGACGAGTATCAGCGAAGACGCCAGCAGCGTGGTGAAACTGGTCAACTCGACCCTGTACGACGCGCTGAAGATGCACGCCAGCGATATCCACCTCGGCACCACCGGCAACGGCCTGGTGATCAAGTACCGCATCGACGGCGTACTCAACAACATCAGCAAGATCCAGGGCTGCGAGTTCGCCGAGCAGGTGATTTCGCGAGTCAAGGTCATGGCCGAGCTGGACATCGGCGAAAAGCGCGTGCCGCAGGATGGCCGCTTCAAGATCGGCATCAGTGGCCGGCAGATCGATTTTCGTGTGTCGATCATGCCGAGCATTTTCGGTGAGGACGCGGTGCTGCGGGTGCTCGACAAACAGGATCTGGCCGACAAGGTTTGCGGCGTGCAATTGCAGGCGCTGGGTTTTGAAGACGAAACCCTGCGCCAGCTGCGCCGCCTCGCCGCCGAGCCCTACGGCATGGTACTGGTGACCGGCCCGACCGGCAGCGGCAAGACCACCACGTTGTACGCGATGATCACCGAGATCAACCACGGCGTGGACAAGATCATCACCATCGAAGACCCGGTCGAATATCAACTGCCGGGGGTGCTGCAAATTCCGGTCAACGAGAAAAAAGGCCTGACCTTCGCCCGTGGTCTGCGCTCGATCCTGCGCCATGACCCGGACAAAATCATGGTCGGCGAAATCCGCGACCCGGATACCGCACAGATCGCCGTGCAATCGGCGCTCACCGGTCACCTGGTGTTCACCACCATCCACGCCAACAACGTCTTCGACGTGATTGGCCGCTTCACGCAAATGGAAATCGACCCCTACAGCCTGGTCTCGGCGCTCAACGCCATTCTTGCTCAGCGCCTGATCCGCCTGGTCTGCACCCGTTGCAGCGCACGGGTCAGGCCGAGCGATGAAGAGTTGCGCGCCTCAGGCCTCGACCCGCAAAAAGTCGAGCACTACCACTTCGTCCATGGCAAGGGCTGCGGCCACTGCCGGGGCAGCGGTTATCGCGGACGCACGGCGATTGCCGAGTTGCTGCACCTGGACGACGAACTGCGCCAGATGATCGTCGAGCGCCAACCGATCACTCAAATCAAAGCACTGGCCTGCGCCCGTGGTCTGCGCCTGCTACGCGAATCGGCGCTGGAGTTGGTAGAGCAGGGGCGCACCACGCTGGAGGAGATCAATCGTGTCACTTTTATCGCGTGAGCGTTTTATCGCCGTGCTCGGTGCCAGCGGTGTTGGCCTGGGGCAGCGGCAGGGCAGCGAAACCCTGTGGCTGGGCAGCGTCGGTTACATCGACGAAGGCTTCCAGAGCTACGCGGTGGCGCTCGACACCCTCGATCGCTTGCTCGGTGAACACGCCCGCGCCGGCGCCGAAGTCAGCGTGGTGATTTCCGGCCACTTCAGCCGTTTCTGCCTGGTGCCGTGGAGCGCGCAGATCAGCAGTCCTGAAGAACTGCGCGGCTTTGCCCGACTGTGTTTTGAAGATCTGTTCGGTGCGGCGAATCAGGCGTGGAGTCTGGTGCTGTCCGCCGAACCGGCCGGTTACGATCGCATCGCCAGCGCCTTGCCGCAGGATTTGCTCGATCGCTTGCGCACACTGGTCAGCGTTCGCGGTCTGCGCCTGCGCTCGGTGCAACCGTATTTGATGTCGGCGTTCAACCGTTTCGACAAAAGCCTGGATGCCGGCGATTTCCTGTTCGTGGTGGCCGAGCCGCAACGCAGTGTGTTGTTGCTCGCAAGGGAAGGGCGCTGGGCCAGTGTGCGCTCGGTCGGCGGCAGTGACAGCGATGGCGCGCTGAGTGCGTTGATCGGTCGCGAACGGCAGTTGCAAGCCTCGACCAGCGAGCGCGCCTTCAACGTTTACCTGCACGCGCCAGCCCGCCTCGATGCGCAGCCAGACTTGCCGGGAGTGCAATTGTGCAGCCTTGAAGACGCCTCGATGAACGTGCGTGACGGCTTGTATGTCATGTCCCGGGCGGTGGCCTGACATGCGCGCGCTCAATCTGGATTTTCAGCCGCGGCCACGTTCCTGCCCGTTGGGCTGGGGGCTGCTCGGCGGCGGTGTGGTGCTGGCGCTGCTGTGCCTGGGGGTACAACAGCATCTCGATGGCCAGTCGGAACAACAGCAAGGTCACTTGCAGACGACCCAGCGCCAGCTCACTGGCGGTCACAGCAGCAAGAGCACGTTAAGCCCGGCAGAAACCCGCGAGCAGGCGCAGAACCTCGCCGAAATGCGCAAGGTTTCCCAGCAACTGCGGCGCCCCTGGGAACGTCTCTTCGCCATGCTCGAAGCGCTGCCACGCGATGACGTCGCGCTGCTGAGCCTGACCCCGGATGCGCGCAAGGGCCAGGTCCGCATCAGTGCCGAAGCGCGGGATCTGCAAGCCATGCTCGATTTCCACAAGCGCCTGGAGGCCAGTGACGAGCTGTCCGACGTGTCGCTGCTGAGCCACGAGATCGTCGTCAAATCGCCGGAACAACCGGTGCAATTCAACCTGTCGGCGACCTGGGAGACAGGCGATGCGAATCCCTAGACTGATCGTCCACGAATACTTGCAGGGCCTTGGTATTCCGGGCCTGGCCGGGCTGGCGCTGTTACTGGTTGCACTGACCTGGGCGCTTGCTGGCTTGGTGCCTGGGTGGCAGTCGTTGCAGCAGCTCACGTCACAGACGCAGGAGGCGAGCGACTATCTCGCCCAGGTCGAAGACGGCAGCATCGCGCCGCCCGTGGTGCCGCAGCGTCAGCTTGATGACTTTCGCAACAAGCTGCCGGCGCAACCGCAGGCCACCGTGGCGATCGATCGCATCTATGCGCTCGCGGCGCAGGAACACATCACCCTGGCGCGTGGCGAATACGCCCTTGGCGTCGACCCGAAAACCCACTTGGCGCGCTATCAGATCCTCTTGCCGGTGCGTGGCAGTTATCCGCAACTGCGGCGCTTCCTGCACGCCTTGCTCGGGCAGTTGCCGGCGGTGGTGGTGGAAGACCTCGAATTGCAGCGCAAGAAGATTGGTGACACCGACCTCAACGGGCGGATCCGTTTGACCCTCTACCTGTCGAGGTCGTGATGAATACCAAGCGCGTGATCGGTTGGCTGGGGTTCTTCGGTGTGGCGGCGGCGCTGGCCTGGTTGCCGGAGTACTTCTCGCCAGGCGAAGACCCGGAATCGGTCGAAGTGGCCATCGCCACGCCGGTGCAATCTGCCAGTCATGGCGCCCAGGCAGCCAGGGTCAAGACAGCGCCAATCAAAGACCTGGGCCCGGCCGGCGACCTGTTCGCGGCCAAGACCTGGAAAGCCGCGCCGACCCTGGCCACCGTCACTGAAATTGCCGTCAACCCCGCCCCGGTGGCGCAAGCCCCGAGCCTGCCACCGCTGCCGTTTCAATTCGTCGGCAGGCTGCATGACCGCAGCGACGTGCAAGTGTTTTTGCAGAGCGGCGAGAAAATCTACGTCGTGCGCAACGGGGATGTGATCGACGACATCTGGAAGATCACCGGCATTTCCGAACTGGAACTGAGTCTGGTCTACCTGCCTTTGCATTTGTCGCAGACCCTGTCTGTGGGGAGCACGCAATGAACCGATCCCGTTTGCTGATGAGTGTCGGCCTGTGCGCCGGGCTGGCTGCCTGCAGCACCGCACAAGTGGCCAACAAGGAAGCCGCCGACCTGATTGAACAGGGGCAATACGAGGCGGGGCTGGCCCGAATAGAGGAGGGGTTGCGCGAAGACCCGCGTGACACCGAATTGCACCTGCTGCTCAACAGCGGCCGGGCCAAGGCAATCACCGCATTGCTGACCTCCGGCGACACCGACCGCGCACGGCGCGATTTCGCTTCCGCACGGCTCGCCTACAACCGCGTGTTGACCATCGAGCCGAATAACCGCCGTGCGCAGGATGCCCTGAAGCAGATGGACTATCTGCGCAGCATGGACGAGAAGCTTGAACTGGCCCGTGGCGACTTGCGTCGCGGCGACATCTACGGCGCCGACCGCCAGGTCAGACAGATCCTCGAACTTGACCCGAACAACGAAGGCGCGCTGGAGCTGCAGGGCAACATCCGTCTGGTGCAAAGCCGTAACGTCATCGTCTATCCGCAGTTGCGTACCAAGCTTGATCGCCCGGTGACCCTGGAGTTTCGCGACGCCAATCTCAAGACCATTTTCGAAGTGCTGTCGCAGGTTGCCGGGCTGAATTTCATCTTCGACAAGGACCTGCGCCCGGACATGAAAGCCACCATCTTCGTGCGGGACGTGCGCATCGAAGACGCGGTGACCCTGCTGCTGCAACAGAACCAGTTGCACCAGAAAGTGGTGAACGAAAACACCTTGCTGATCTACCCGGATTCGCCGCAGAAAGTGAAGGATTACCAGGAACTGGTGATGCGCACCTTTTACCTGACCAGTATCGACGCCAACACCGCGCTGAACATGGTGAAAACCATGCTCAAGACCCGCGACGTGTTTGTCGACGAACGCCTCAACACCCTGACCATGCGCGACACCGAGGACGCCGTGCGCATGGCCGAAAAACTCCTGCAGTCGCAAGACCAGTCCAATCCGGAAGTGGTGCTTGAGGTGGAGGTGATGGAAGTCGCCACCCAGCGCATTCTCGACCTCGGCCTGCAATGGCCGAACACCTTCGGCGTGGTCAACAGCGATGGCTCGGCGGTGACCCTGCTCGATCAGCTCAAAGGGATCAACTCCAGCCGCATCTCGATCTCGCCTTCGCCACAAGCCAAGATCAATGCGCAGGATAACGACATCAATACGCTCGCCAGCCCGGTGATTCGTGTGAGCAACCGTGAACAGGCGCGTATTCACATCGGTCAGCGGGTGCCGATCATCAGCGCCACGTCGGTGCCGTCGACTCAAGGCCCGGTGATCACCGAAAGCGTCACTTACCTCGACGTCGGTTTGAAACTCGAGGTGCAACCGACGGTGCATCTGAACAACGAGGTGGCGATCAAGATCGCCCTCGAAGTGAGTAACGCCACACCGCTGGAGCCGACCCGTCAGGGCACGATCCCGGTGCAGGTCGACACCCGCAATGCGCAGACGACGCTGCGCTTGCATGATGGCGAAACGCAAATTCTCGCCGGGCTGGTGCGCAACGACCACGGCGCCACCGGCAACAAGATTCCGGGGCTTGGCGATATTCCCGGGTTGGGTCGGCTGTTTGGCAGCAATAAGGACACCGTGGGCAAATCCGAGCTGGTGTTGTCGATCACTCCTCGGATCGTGCGCAATCTGCCGTACCAGAGCCCGTCGGACATGGAGTTCTCCACCGGCACCGAAACCAGCATGCACATTCAGGCCCCGGATCGTTCGCAGAGCTACGGGGTGCCGTCACCTGCCGCGCAGCCGCGTGCAGTCGGCGAATCGGCCGTGGCGACCACCCGTGTCACCGTCGAGAAGCCTTGATCATGAACGCCTCCCAACGCGGTTTCACCTTGATCGAGGTGGTGGTGACGCTGGCCCTCATCGGCCTGCTGGCAAGCATGGCCGCGCCGCTGACCGAGACCCTGGTGCGGCGTGGCAAGGAGCAGGAATTGCGCAATGCGCTGTATCAGATTCGCGATGCCATCGACGCCTACAAACGTGCGTTCGATGCCGGTTACATCGAGAAGTCGCTGAACAGCAGCGGCTACCCGCCGAACCTGAAAGTGCTGGTCGAGGGCGTGCGCGATGTGCGCAGCGCGAAGGGCGCCAAGTTCTATTTTTTACGCCGCATCCCGCGCGATCCGCTGGTACTGGCCAAACGTGACGATGAAGGGGGTTGGGGCCTGCGCGCCTACGACAGTCCGGCTCAGAATCCGCGCGATGGCGAGGACGTTTTCGACGTCTACTCCCACGCCCGGGGCAAGGGCCTCAACGGCATTGCCTACCGCGAGTGGTGAACCTCATGCGTCGGGAAAAAGGTTTTACCTTGCTGGAGCTGATGGTGGTGATGGCGATCATCGCCACGCTGATGACCATCGCATTGCCGCGCTACTTCAACAGCCTCGAAGCGTCGAAGGAAACCACGTTGCGCCAGAGCCTGTCGGCGATGCGCGAGGCGCTGGATCACTTCTACGGCGACACCGGCCGCTATCCGGATTCCATCGAGCAACTGATCGAACAACGTTACCTGCGTAATGCGCCACTGGACCCGATTACCGAACGCAAAGACCAGTGGGTGTTGATCGCACCGCCGGACGGCGTCGCAGGCGCAGTCGCCGATATCAAAAGCGGTGCTACCGGGAGGGCGCGTGATGGCAGCCAGTATTCCGAGTGGTAACCGCGCGCAGCAGGGTGGTTTTACCTACCTGGGCGTGCTGTTCCTGATTGTGGTGATGGGCATGGGGTTGGCCAGTGCCGGCGAGTTGTGGTCGACCACTGCGCGCCGCGACCGTGAACACCAGTTGCTCTGGGTCGGGACCCAGTATGCACAGGCGTTGCGCAGCTATTACCGCAGCTCGCCGGGGCTGGCGCAGTACCCGAAAGAACTGGCCGATCTGCTCGACGATCAACGTTTTCCCGAGGCGAAACATCACCTGCGTCAGCTCTACCCTGATCCGATCGGACAGGGCGAATGGGCGCTGCAGCGCGGTTTTGACGGACGCATCACCGGTCTCAACAGCGCCTCGACCGAGGTGCCGTTGAAGCAGGCGGACTTCCCGACGCAATGGTCGGACTTCCAAGGTATGCAGCGTTATTCGGACTGGCAGTTCGTTGCCGAAAAAGCCTTCCTGGACGGCGCCAGCGGCCCGGCGAAAGGGCAGTCGAAGCAGCCCCAGGCATTGCAGCCATGACTCGCCACTGGTGGTGCGCGCTGGTCTTGATTCTTGCGGCTGGCGGCGCGAGCGCTGCTGAAGAGGACGAAATGATGGGCTTTATCGTCGACGACACGATCTCGCACATCGGCCACGACTTTTACTACTCGTTCAGTGAACGCCTGCGCGACACCAGCCCGATGGATTTCAACCTGGTGGTGCGCGAGCGCCCCGACGCGCGCTGGGGCAGCCTGGTGACCGTGGAATATCAGCGACGCCTGGTCTATCGGCGCTTCCTGCCGCCGAACACCGTGGAGCTCAAGGACGAGGCCTACGCGGCCGCCGACTGGGTTCGCCGCCAGGTTGTCCAGCGCAAGCTGGAGGCACTGTTGCAGGACACCACCGACCTTGAGAAGGACGAATTATGAACAACACAACGTTCTCACGGCGCAGCGGATTCTGGATCTCGGGGTTGTTGATCGGGCTCGCCAGCGCCGCCGCTGTCCAGGCCACTGAACTGGTCTATACGCCGGTCAACCCGTCGTTCGGCGGCAACCCGTTGAACGGCACCTGGCTGCTCAACAACGCTCAGGCGCAAAACGATCACGACGACCCGGACATCAAGAGCCGCTCGGCCGTGGCCGGGACTTCGGCACTGGAACGCTTCACCAGTCAATTGCAATCGCGGCTGCTAGGGCAGTTGCTGGACAACATCTCCACCGGCAACACGGGGAGCCTGTCCACTGACTCTTTTATCGTCAACGTCATCGACGACTCCGGGGCACTGAGCATTGAAGTGACCGATCGAGCGACCGGTGAGGTTTCGGAAATTCAGGTGAACGGCCTCAACCCATGACGGGCTGACGGTTCCGGGGAGTGACGGACATGAAAAAGATCATCGCATTAGGGCTGCTGTTGGCGACATTACAAGGGTGCAGTCTGCGTGAGCCGATGTCGGCCGAGCAGGACACCGAAACCCCGACCCTGACCCCCAGGGCCTCAACCTATTACGACTTGCTCAAGATGCCGCGACCCAAGGGGCGATTGATGGCGGTGGTGTACGGTTTCCGTGACCAGACCGGGCAGTACAAACCGACGCCGGCGAGTTCGTTTTCCACCAGCGTTACCCAGGGCGCGGCGTCGATGTTGATGGACGCGATGCAGGCCAGCGGCTGGTTTGTCGTGCTGGAGCGCGAAGGGCTGCAGAACCTTTTGACCGAGCGCAAGATTATTCGCGCGTCGCAGAAGAAGCCGAATACGCCGGTGAATATTCAGGGTGAGCTGCCGCCGTTGCAGGCAGCGAACATGATGCTCGAAGGCGGGATCATCGCCTATGACACCAATGTGCGCAGCGGTGGGGAAGGGGCGCGGTATCTGGGGATTGATCTGCAGCGTGAGTATCGGGTGGATCAGGTGACTGTGAACTTGCGTGCGGTGGATGTACGTAGCGGGCAAGTGCTGGCGAATGTGATGACCAGCAAGACGATTTACTCGGTGGCGCGCAGTGCCGGGATTTTCAAATTCATCGAGTTCAAGAAGTTGCTTGAGGCTGAGGTCGGATACACGACGAATGAGCCTGCGCAGTTGTGTGTGTTGTCGGCGATCGAGGCGGCGGTGGGGCATATGGTGGCGCAGGGGATCGAGCGGCGGTTATGGCAGGTGGCGGGCGACAGATCGGTGCCTGGGCAGGATGATGTGTTGAATCGGTATCTGACGCAGAACAAGATTGACCCGGATGCCGAGTGAACGTGGCGGCCTTCGGGCCGACCAGGTTCTTGCCGATGTACCCAGTTCCCACTGTGGGAGCGAGCCTGCTCGCGAAGGCTATCTCTCAGTCACAGTTGCCATTGCGGATGTACCCAAATCCTTGTGGGAGCTGGCTTGCCAGCGATGGCGATCTATGAGCCGACCAATTCCCGCCGGTTGCACACATTCACTGTAGGAGCTGCCGAAGGCTGCGATCTTTTGACTTTGATTTTTTAAGATCAAGATCAAAAGATCGCAGCCTGCGGCAGCTCCTACCCGTGCGTATTTCAATTCGGGATGTTTATAAGATGTTTCGATTTTGCAGAACCTTCCCACAAGGTTTTCAGGTTGTCCGTCGGACGTCCGGTCTCTAGCCTGTGTTCGTCGCTGCCAAATCAGTGACCGGGATTGGGAACCCCGACGTGAACCGAGCGCATTTGCGCTTTTCATGACGCATGCTTGCGCACCTTTATTGTGTGCACTCCGTTATGGCGGCTGTGCGCGGGAGACATTCGGGTCAACCGGGTTCTCCATTCCCCGGGTTTCCAGCCTGCGTACAGCTGCCACCTATTCGTTCGGAAACCGAATGGGCCAGCTTCACTTCAGGATCGGAGAATCACCATGAAAAAACCAACACCCAACCCCCCAGAACCAGACACTAACACCACATCACCCTACGCCTCAGTCGACAGCAAGAAACTCCACGAAGCCGCCGACCGCGCCCTCGATTTCTACCTCAACCCCACCGCCCACATCATGTCCAGCACCAACGTGCCGGAACCCATGTACCTCGCCAATCCCAGGTACAACACCGAATCCCTGCTGGCCAACGCTAGCGAAACCCTCGGCTCGGCCAGCGAAATGCTGATCAACTTCGCCGCCTCGCTGGAAACCTCACAGCGCAAAACCGCACTGGGCATCGCACAAGTCGTCATGCTGGATGAACTGGGCGTCAATCAAGCGCTGGATCACGTCGAGTTGAAGGATGGCTGATTGATCGTTCCCGCGCGCAGCAAAGGAATGCAGCCCTTGACGCTCTGCGTAAAATTCGCAAGTTGGAACGCGGAGCGTCCCGAGAGGCATTCCCCCGCAGAGCGTGGGAACGATCAAGAAAACCGTACCTCCACGGGAGGCACGGTTTCTTGTGTCGAGACGAGGAAGCGATCTTAGCCGGGGTCGCGTCGAGGGTACTCCTGACGCGCATGCAAGATGCTCACAATCTCAATGTGGTCCGCCACTTGATAAACGACGAGATAGTTGGGGCTTACCACAATCTCTCGAGTGCCGGGAGAGCGGCCTTTGCGATACAGGTGTGGATGCCAACAAAGCGCAGATGTAGCTTTCACGACGGACTTGTGAAGTGCAGTCGCCGCTTCAAAATTTCGCTCGCCAATGTACTTCAGGATTTTCGAGAGTTCGACCCGGGCCTTGGGTCGCCACTTAATCTGCATCTGCGCTTTTGCGCATAGATTCCATCAAGGCATTCATTTCCTCCATCACTTGCTCATGAGGAATACTCGGACGCGGATCATCGAGAGAGGCCTGTACTTCGGCCCGAAACCAGCGGTCATAACTCGCAGCCTGCTCCTCGGGATCAAGATCCGAAACAACCGGGCATAGTGGGTCGATCAAGGACGGGTCGATCATAGAACCTCCGGGTTTGGTGCCTCGAAGTCTATTCGTTAACGGTATCGCTGTCGTCGCTGTCTGGATGAATTGCATGTAGGCCAAGCTCCATGAGGATCAAGTTGTCCCGGCAAATCCTAGAGCCTGCACTTCCGACGGCCAACCGCCAGAACTTGTCAGAAAATCCCCGAATTTCTGAAAACGTTCCGTTTTCCGTAGGACGAAACTCAAGCGTCAGCCCACAAAAAAAACCGCGATCCCCTCACCAGAGAATCGCGGCCCATCAACACCCAACCCTTACTGCTGCAAGACCGTCGCCTGGTTAGCCGACCCAAACTGCTGAATATTCGCCGTCTGCGTCATGCCACTCTGATCGACATTGGCAATGTTCCCCGTGCCGCCCTGGGTCACATACGCCACGTTCATCGTATCTGCCTGTTTAACCGTGATCATGTTGTCACTGCCATACAGCTGCGCGGTGTACGCCTGGTTGCCCGAGCCTGATTGATCGAACGATGAGCTGTTGCCGGTGCCATTCGAAGAACCCTGCACCAGGTTGCCGGTGCCGCGCTGATCCGAGATCAGAATGTTGTCACTGCCATTCTGATCAAAGTACAGCTCGTTATACGACTCGGCCTGACTGACCGTGGTCTTGTTGCCCGTCCCGGTCTGACTGGTGGTCATCACATGGCCTACGCCGTCCTGAGTGAAGCTGGCGATGTTGCCATTGCCCGCCTGGCTGACGGTGGCGCGCTGGCCGCTGCCGAACTGACCGCCCGACTGCGGGCCTTTCCAGTTGCTGGCGTAGACCTTGTTGTCGTTGCCCACGGAGGTGGCATTGAGCACGTGGCTGTCGCCGTTCTGGTAAGTGAAGTGCACGTTGCCGTTGCCCACCTGATACAGCGCCAAAGTCGAGTTGACCGACTCGAACTGGTCGGCGTAGATCGCGTTGGCATTGCCGACCTGGGTGACGGCGGCGGCGTTGTTTTCGCCGAAGCTCTGGTCGACCACGGTTTCATTGCTGTCGCCGTACTGGTTGACGGTGGCCTGGCTGGCGATTTGCGCGTCTTGCCAGATCTCAGTGCCGTTCAGGCTGCCGAACTGGTTGATGGTTATGTTGCCACCGGTGCCGTTGCGCTGATCACCGTAGGCGTAGTTGCTTTCGCCGGCCTGGTTGATGCCGATCTGGCCGCCGTTGTGCAGCACTTGTTCAGCGGTGCCGTAGTTGGCGGTGCCGTATTGGGTGATCACCGAACTGTTGCCGGTGCCTTCATACAGTTGCTCGATGTTGGCTTCGTTGCTGTCGCCGAATTGCAAGGTTTTCGCCTCGCTGCCGTTCTGCGAATCCTGGTAGACGAAGGAGAAGTTGCCGGTGCCTTGCTGCTGTTGCAACGCGCTGTTCGCTGAGCCGAAACCCAGCGACTGGCTGGCGTGGGTGGTGTTGAAGGCGCCGACTTGTTGCTGGGTGATGGTGGCGTTGTCCTCGTAAAGCTGTTCGGCGTAGGCCGCATTGTAGTCGCCGACGGCGTCCTGAGTGATCACGCTGCTGGCATGATCCTGCAAGGCGGCGGCGTCGTTGCCCTGGCCCAGTTGGGTCTGGGTGGCGCTGCTGAACGGGGCCTGGGTCTGTTTCACATCCGCGATGTTGGCGGTGCCGGTCTGGCTCTGGTTGGACAGGCTGTCGTCGGCCATGGCCTGGGCACTGATCATGACCAGCAGGGCGGCGGTGAGGGGCGTCAGTTTGAACATGATGAACTCTCCGATGATGTGCAGTGCTTAGCGATATTGCTTGACCGAAACGCTCATGCCGTTGCCCGACTGGGTCACGGCGCTTTGCAGCCCCGTGCCGGCCTGCTCGATGCTGGCGTCGTTGTTGTTGCCGTTTTGCGAAATCTGCGCGCGGTTGTGGCTGCCGTTTTGCGTGATGTAGGCGGCGTTGCCGGAACCGTTCTGGTTGATCAGCGCCATCAGGTCGCTGCCCTGTTGCAGGATGTACGCCTCCTGATTGCTGCCCGCTTGCACGATCTGCCCGAGCAGCGACTGACCGTTCTGTTGCAGCAGGGCGACGTTGGCCTGGCCGAGCTGATCGATCAGGGCTTGCTGACCCACAGGTGCGGGCAGTTCGCCGAGGTCAGAGCTGGTGGCTGCCAGATCGTCGTTTTCCATCAGGTCGTCGGCGCGCGCGCCCGCTGTGCTGCACAGCACGAGCAGGCAAAGCAGGGCGGCGGTCGGCGTGTTCATGGCGTAAATCCTTTCGGGCGTTAACCTTCAAGACCTCGCCCCGGTCGCTTGCAAGCGGCCGGGGCGCAGGCTCAGAGCGTGTTCACCGACACCGTGCGCACGGTGCCCTGGGACGAACGGATCGTCGCGGTCGGGTTGGCCGATGGCACCACCGTCGTGTTGTTCAGCGTCAGCCGCCAGCGTCCGGTCACAGGTACCGTGGTGCTGCCCAGCGTAACGACACCGGTTGGCGTGCTGACCTGTACCGTGATGGTGTTGCCGGTGGTCACTGACGAGGTACCGGTGAAGTCCCAGTTGAAGCGACCGCCGGAGCGCGCCTGCACCGTCGATGCGGTGACGGCGAACGTTTCTGCCGCTGGCCGTGGCGACACTTGCACCGTGACCGTGGCCGGCGTCGACAGGGCGCCGAAGCTGTCCCGGGCGATGTAGGTGAAGGTTGTGGTGAACGCCGTGGTCACGGTGGCCGGTGGGGTGTAGGTGATCACTGTGCCGTCAGTGCTGACCGTGCCACGGCCTGCGGCCGGTTGGGTCAGACTGTTGACGCCCAGCGGCACGTTGCCTTCCGGATCGGTATCGTTGGCCAGCACGTTGATCGGGATCGCCACGCCCAGGGTGGCGACGCTGTCGGCGACGGCGGTCGGGGCCTGGTTCGGGGCGACGGTGATCGTTACGGTCGCCGGGTTGACCGAGGCCAGACCTTTGGCGTCCTGCGCCTTGTAGGTGAAGCTGGTGGTCAGCGGCGCATTGACTACCGCTGGCGGGATGTAAACCACGGCTGCCGTGCCGCTCAGTACCACGCTGCCCTGACCGGTAGGCGGTTGAGTCAACGCAGTGATACCCAGCGGGTTATCGCCATCAGGGTCGCTGTCGTTGGTCAGTACGCTGAGGGTGATCGGCACACCGAAACTGGTGCTGCCGATGTCGGCATTGCTGATCGGCGCCTGATTTTCACCGGTGTCCGGCGCAGTGCCAACCACGACGACGGCTTCGGTGTCGCTGCCGCCCGCAGCAGATTTCACCGTCACGGTAGCCGGAGGCTGGGTCAGGTCGGCGACGGTGATGCGCTGCAGGGTGCCGCTCTTCGACAGGCGTCCATAGCCTTGGGCAACCATGTCCGGAATCGCCACTTCATCGCTCGATGTCGCCTCGATCAGCAGGCTGTGGTTGTCCCAGCTGTAGCGTGCGGTTTGCACTTTCACCACATCGGTGAGCTTGGCCGACACGGCGGTCGGCCGCGTGGTGCCGGTCGGGTTGGTCGCGGTCACCACGATCACCGTAGGTACCGCGCCGGAGCCCAGACGCTGGCCGAAAAACAAACCGTTGTTGTCGCCCATAAGACTGGTCTGGCAGGGCGTGGCTGGCGGCCCGGGCAATAGCGCGATGGTTTCCCGGAAACACAGCGAGGAACTGCTGTCCGCTTTGGCGAAGACCTCAGCGCGCACACCAGCAGCGGTGCGACGATAGGTGGCGCGGTCGATTTCCACCTGCGTCTGCTGACGGTTGTCGAGCACTTTGCCGGACAGGCTGAACTGGTTCGACTGGATGGTCCCGGCCGGGCCGGTGATGCGCACGAAGTTGGTGTTGAACGGGCTGCCGGTCACCGCCTCGTTGAGGTTGGGGTCGCCGACGAAAGTTTCCGTGGCGCCGGTGTCGGGGTTCACTTCAGTGTACGGGCCGTTGACGCTACGCAGGAACGGGCCGAGGTCACCATTGATGGCACCGGTGAAATTGCCCGGTGCACCGATGCCGATATCGCGAGTGATATTGATGGCGCGGCGTCCGGGCGTGGTGACATTGACCGTTTCAACGCCGTACGGGTGGGTAATGGTATAGGTGCCGGCGGTCGGCACCGAGACACGAATGCGAATGCGCGCGAAGCTCGCCTGATCGCCATCGACGGGGTTTTCCGAGGCGAACGCTGCTTCGATCCCGGCGACATAGGCGTCGAGTTCGTAACCGCTGTTGCCGATCTGCGGGATCGCGGTCTCGGCAAGGAACCAGAAGGCCTCCGGTGGCCAGTTGTCCGGGAAAATCATCGGCTGGGCATCATCGAAGATGCCCGGCTCGGCGAGCAGGATGCACATGTAGGCCGGCGGTGTACTCACCGGCACCCGCGAACTGGCAGCGCGCGACTGGCAAAGCTCCATCGACAGCAGATTGTTGTCCTGATACCACATCGGGAATTTCCCGGTGGCGAAGGTGTAGGGGCCGGGATCGACGGCGGCGAGTTGCGCATAAGCGCTGCCGGTCAGCGAAAGAGCGAGCCCGAGCGCGTTGAGCGCAAAGCGTGGCCACTTGTTCATGATGCCTCCTGATGCGGATCTGGGCATGTGAGCGTTCATTGCACGATGACCACTTCTTCGGTATCGCTGCCGCCGTTGGACGACGTCACGCGAACCTTGGCCGGTGGGATCGGCGAGATGCCGGTGGCCAGGGTTTTCACCGCGCCGTCGCCGCCCAGCGCACCGATGGCGGCGCCGCTGACGGAACTGGCGGTGAGCACTGGCGGCGAGGTTTCGTCACTGGTCGATGCCACCAGCGTCAACTGCCCGGAACTCAGGCTGTATTCGGCGCGCTGGATCACCACCAGATCGGTGAGGGTCATCGGCAGGGTGGTCGGGGTGCTGCTGGCGATAGCCAGATGGTTGTCGGCGGTCACTTGCAGCGTGGTCGGCAAGGTCGGGTTGGCGGGCGATTGCGCATACCAACTGCCGGTGGAATTGGCTTCGCTCATGTTCAGCACCGGCGTGCTGCTGGTGACTGCTGCGGTGCCGGGGGCCGGTGGCGCCAGGACGAAAACGTCCTGTTGCGCCACTGGTGCACTGGCGCCGGCCTTGCGTGAGTAAGTGCTGCGCTGAGTGATCAGCGGCGTTGGCCGCACCACAGCTGATAATTTGCCCGAGACGGCGAACGTGGTCGTTCGCAGGTCGAGGCCGTTGGGCCCTTCGATGCGCACGAAGTTGGTGTTGAACGGGCTGCCGGTGACGGCTTCGTTGAGGTTCGGATCGCCCACGAATTGCTCGGCGGCACCGGAAACCGGGTTGGTCTCGGTGTACGGGCCGTTGACGCTGCGCAGGAACGGGCCGATGTCGCCCTTGAGCGCGCCGTCGTAGGTTTTCGGCGTGCCGATGCCGATGTCGCGGGTCATGTTGATCGCACGCCGCCCGGGGGTATCGATATTGAACACGTCGACGCCGTAAGGGTGGGTAATGACGTAGGTGCCGGCGGTGGGCACGTCGACCCGAATGCGGATCCGCGCGAAGCTGACTTGATCACCTTCTACCGGTTCCTCGGCAGCAAACGCGGCTTCGATGGCACTGACATAACCCAGATCAATTCCGCGCGCAGCGTCGATGATAGCGGTCTCGCCAGTGAACCAGAACGCTTCGTCGGGGAAGTTTGTCGGGAAGACGATCGGTTGCGCGTCGTCGAAAACGCCGGGGGTCGGCAGCAGCGAGCACATGTATGACGGCGCGCCGGGAGCGCTCGGTACGCGGGAGCTGAGTGCCTTCGACAGGCACAGGTCCAGGGTGCGGCCATGGGAATCCTGATACCAACTGGCGAAACCGCCAGTCGCCGGCGTGTACGGGCCGGGATCTACAGCAAACAGTGCGGCCTGGGCGATGCCCTGGGCCAAGGCGCTCACGACCAGGACGGTCGCGGTTTTGGACAGTAAAGGGTGCATGAGTTAAGCCCTCTATCGAAGTGCCTGCCCCTTGGGACGGGTCAGTTGAAGGGGGCTGTACACCTTCCATGCCAAGGTGCCGTGGGTTGGCGGGAAATGGCCGGAATAGAGGGCTTGGCGGGCAACATGATCAGTTTCGTGGCCTGCGGGGAAAGGGCGAATCCCCCCAGAGTTGGGGACGCTGGGGATGAACACTGAACGGCTGTCGGGTGTAGATCCTGGGGGAGCGAGCCTGCTCGCGAAAGGAACATCCTGGGAGGCATATGTCTCCTGAACCACCGCCTTCGCGAGCAGGCTCGCTCCCACTGAGATGGATGGTGCTCGGGGGAACGCACCGCTGTCCCCGCATCCGGGCAATCCCCCAACGGTGGGCTATACCTATGGAGACGTTTCGGGAATCGCCGCCATGAACATGCAGTCCAGTTCGCTTGCGCTTCAGGAGGGCACGCTGCAGTCGGGCTCGCGCAACCGGCCGTTCAATCTGCTGCGTTGGTTTTCGCTGATCAGCATGGCGGTGATCGGTACCGTGGCGGTGGCGCTAGGCATGGTTTCGACGCGGTTCGTGATCGAAGAAAGCGTGCAGCGCGATGCCTTGCTCACCGCGCAGTTCATCCAGGCCATCGCCTCGGCCGAGGTGCGCCATGTCTCGATCGCCAACGTCCGGAGCATGGGCGAATTGCTCGACCCGCGTCAGGACCGATCCCTTCCAGACGTCGACCCGCAAGTCCGTGCCGCTGCCCGGGGCGAGTTCCTGGATCATATCGAGCACCTGCCCGACGTCATCCTGGCGAATATCTATGCACCGGATCGGCAAGTGATCTGGTCGACCAATCCGGCGCTGATCGGCACCAACATTCATGCCGATGAAGATCTCGATCGCGCCTTCAATGAGAAGATTCCGGTGTCGGCCAGCTATCACAATGTCGACAAGGCCCGGGAGGAGCAGAAGTTTCTCACGCAGCCGGATTACATCTTTATCGAAAATTACATTCCATTGTTCGACGCCGACGGCAAGAACGTCACGGCGATGGTCGAGATCTATAAAGAACCCAAAGACCTGATCATCCGCATGGAGCGCGGCCTGGCGCTGATCTGGCTGGCCACTGCGCTGGGCGGTGGCTTGATCTATCTGGGCTTGTACTGGATCGTGCGGCGCGCAGCGATTCTGCTCGCCGCCCAGCAGAAGCAGCTGATCGCCAATGAAACCTTTGTCGCGCTGGGTGAGATGTCCTCCGCCGTAGCGCACAGCTTGCGCAATCCGCTGGCGACGATTCGCTCCAGTGCCGAGCTGGCCCTGGAGTTTGACAGCGGCCCGGCGCAGAAAAACATTCACGACATCATCGGTCAGGTCGACCGCATGTCGAAATGGGTGCGCGAGTTGCTGCAATCCCTGCGTCCGCTCAGCGATGACCCAGAGCCGGTCAACCTGGTGGCGACGCTGCACGAATGCCTCGTCGCTTTCGAACAGCAGATCGCCCGAACCGGTGTGCACGTAGTGTTTCAACCGCAAAGCACACCCATGGTACTGAGCCAGCCGGTGCAGCTGGCACAGATCCTCAACAGCCTTTTGGCCAATGCATTCGAGTCCATGGACAAGGGTGGTACCTTGACCGTCCAGCTTGAACCCAGCAACGATCGACGCGTGTGCGTGATGCTGAGCGATACCGGCAAAGGCATGAACGAAGAACAGCGCACCATGGCGTTTCGACCGTTTTTTACCACCAAGACCGGTGGCCTGGGTGTCGGTCTGGTGCTGGTCAAACGCATCATGGAACGCTTCGGCGGCGGTGTGACACTCGACAGCCGCGAAGGCGAAGGCACGGACGTTCGCCTGGTTTTTCAGCCAGTCCCCTGATTGACGGATTTCCCTGGTAGGAGCTGCCGAAGGCTGCGATCTGTTGATTTTTTTCAAGATCAACAGATCGCAGCCTTCGGCAGCTCCTACAGGGATTTATATAAATCACGAATATTTATGAACTTCCCCCCGTTAATGGGTGTCAAGCCCCGGTCGCTGGGGAATGGGGAATCACTCAGTCCTTCCAAGTCACTGTTACAACAAGAAATGATTTATTGGCGCGCTCGTTGCAGAACTCCATCACCCCTTCCTTGCTGAGGTGGCTGGTGATGGACAGAGCAATGCGTGATCCGAGTAATGCCTTTCTGCTGACGCCCATGAGCGTCTTTTTGCTGATGACACTTGGCATGGTCGGGGGCGTTCGGGCCAGTCCGATCGATGACGAGCGACAGCCGGAAATCTCTGATCCATCGGCCTACTACGACGAGCCCGCTGATCGCGCCGGGGCGCTGAATGCCATCCTGACCATGCCCGAGGCCAACGAAGACTCATTCGATCTGCCGGACGGCGTCAAAGGTACGCGTGATTCGACGCGGATCGAGAACGTGCTGCCGCCGACAGTGCAGACCAGTTTCAATTACCCCACCAATGGCAAACCCAGTCCGCTGTATGGTGCGCAGCCGTTTACTCAACAGCTGACCTTGTTCGAAGAGTTCGGACCGGAAAAACTCGACCCGGCTACTCCAGCGGCGTTGTTGCCGTTCCCGCCAGTCGCGATTGGCCCGGCGCCTGCGCAGGATCCGAACAATCCAGCCCGCAGCGCGCCGCCCGGCAGTGCGCTCGATGCTTTTTTGCGCCAGCCCGGGCTGACGCCGTTTCCCAGCCAGTTTTCCAACGTGGTTGACCGCAATCCCTGGCAAACCCAGATCGAAGTCTTCCTCAACCGCCACATCGGCTCATCGGCAGAAGGGCGCCCGCCGGGAAAAGGCTGGGCGCATCAGCGCTGGAACGAGTTTTATCCGCAAGCGGCCTACAAGACCGTGCAGACCGGAGCGCGCCTCAATGGAGGCCTGCGTGACAGCCTGCAGATGCACGGCTATGCGCTGGGCGAGTTCGGCCCCGGCGGGCTGTATCACAACGTTGCCGGCGTACCGGCGACCGACGGCACTGCAAAAGGTGTCGACCCACGTTTTCATCCGAACATGCCGGTGCAAAACCACAATGCGGTGTGGACCTTCGACGGCACACTGCCGCCGAAACTGTTGATGGTGCGCTACGGTCAGCCTGTGCTGATGCGCCATTACAATGGCCTGCCGATCGATCCGTCGGCTAATCGGGGCTTCGGTCTGCACACCATCAGCACCCACGAACACAACGGCCACGCGCCGGCGGAGAGCGACGGCTATGCCAATGCGTTCTTCTTTCCGGGGCAGTTCTACGACTATCGCTGGCCGATTCAGCTCGCCGGCTACGACAGCATAAATACCAAGGCTGAAGATCCGCGCGCGGCGTTCCCCTGCGCGCCGGGGGAAACCCTGTGGGTCAACGACCTCACCCCGGCGAAAAAGACCTGTGACAACGGCACCATCAAGATCCGTGGCGACTGGCGTGAAACCATGAGCACCCACTGGTTCCACGACCACATGCTCGATTTCACCGCACAAAACGTCTACAAGGGCAACGCGGCGATGATGAACTACTACAGCGCCCTGGATCGCGGTAACGAGTCGGTGAACGATGGCGTCAACCTGCGTCTGCCCAGCGGCAGCGCCTTGCCATGGGGCAACCGCGACTACGACGTCAACCTGGTTTTCGCCGACAAGGCGTGGGATCAGGAAGGCCAGTTGTGGTTCAACCCGTTCAACACCGATGGCTTCCTCGGCGATCAACTGCTGGTCAACTGGCAGTGGAAGCCGACCCTCGACGTGCGAGCGCGCAGTTATCGCTTCCGCATGCTCAACGGTTCGGTGTCGCGCTACTTCAAACTGGCGCTGGTGCGAGAAATCAAAGGCAGTGGCGGCGAGTTTGCGGGGCCGAAAAATGCCGGCGTGTCTTATAGCCGCGTGCCGTTCCACATGATTGCTAATGACGGCAACATTATGGAACACAGCGTGCCGTTCGACGGTAGCATGGACCTCGACGCCGACGGCGATAAGCAGAATCACAATGCGATTCTGCCGACTCAGGGCATCGCCGAGCGCTTCGATATCATCGTCAACTTTTCAAAAAACGGCATCAAGCCGGGCGACAAGTTGTTCTTCGTCAATATGCAGGCCCATGACGACGGCAAGGGACCGAAAGACGTCATTTCACTGGCCGACATCCTCTCCGAGAAATATCTGGCCGTGACCAAACAGACCAGTAAAGGGCCGCAATGGGATCGGGGCGATCCGGCGGTGGGCAAGGTTCTGCAGCTCAACGTCAAGGCTTATACCGGTCAGGATCTGGCGATTAACCCGGCAGCCTATGAACCGGCCAAACCGGGCAAGGCCGAAGGGCTGGTGATGATTCCGTTGAAAATTCATCGTGACAACGCGGCAGACAAGGTGCTGCTGGCCAAGGCCCGGCATCGCACCTTTACTTTCGGCCGATCCGATGGCACCGATCAGGCACCGTGGACGGTCAAGACAGATGGCGGCTTCGGCTTCCACATGGACCCGCGTCGGCTGAATGCCTCGACCCAGCTGTCCAGTGGCCCCACCGATGCTGGCGTCACCGGATTCGGCACCCTGGAGGTGTGGAACATCAAGGCCGGCGGCACGGGCTGGAGCCATCCGGTGCATGTGCACTTCGAGGAGGGGATCATCCTCAGTCGCGGCGGCAAGGCGCCGCCAGAGTGGGAAAAATGGGCGCGCAAGGATGTCTATCGCATCGGTTCGGAACGTGATGGACTGGACAGTGTGGAAATGGCGATCAACTTCCGCGAGTTTGCCGGCACTTACATGGAGCATTGTCACAACACCCAGCATGAGGACAATTCGATGTTGCTGCGCTGGGACCTGGAGAAACCCGGGCAGTTGCAGCTGATGCCGACACCGCTGCCGAGCTGGGATGGCGTGCGTTACGTCAATTCCGCCGCGCTGCCGACCTTCCGCAATGGCGATGGCATGGGCCCGCAAGTGGTGGTCAAGCCATGAGCCGCCGGCACGCTGACCGGACTTGGCATACTCCGCGCTCCCGGGCGCTGGGCATGCACCTGGTGCTGATGCTGGTGGCCTGCGTGCTCGGCAGCCGCGTGCTGCTGGCGCACCAGGCCAGCTCCGGCGCGGCGACAATGGCCAGCGAAAACGCCACACCGTGGGGCAGCGATTATTTTCCCGACACGTTGCTGACCGATCAGGATGGTCGGCAGCTACGGTTTTTTGATGACCTGATCAAAGACAAAGTGGTGGTGATCAATTTCATCTTCACCTCCTGCAGCGATTCCTGCCCGCTGGAAACCGCGCGCCTGCGTCAGGTACAGAAGCTGCTCGGTGATCGAGTCGGCCAGGACATCTTCTTCTATTCGATCAGCATCGACCCTCTCAGCGATACGCCGGATGTGCTCAAGGCTTACGCGCAACGCTTCAAGGTCGGCCCCGGCTGGAAGTTTCTCACTGGCGAATTCGCAGACGTCACCGAGCTGCGCAAGACGCTTGGCCTGTTTATCGATGGCGTCGACAACGGCCGCAGCAAGGATCACAACCTCAGCCTGATTGTCGGCAACCAGAGCACCGGGCGCTGGATGAAGGCTTCGCCGTTCGAAAACCCATGGATCCTCGCCGATCAACTGGCCAACACCCTGCAGAACTGGAAACAGCCGAGTACCGAGCAAAGCTACGTCAACGCTCCGGATATCCGACCGCCGAGCAGTGGCGAAGAATTGTTTCGCACACGCTGCGCCTCGTGTCACAGCCTCGGGCCGATGGATGGCCAGGGCATTGGCATGCGCAGCATCGGTCCGGACCTGATTGGTGTGACCCGCCAGCGTGATCCGCAGTGGCTCAACCGCTGGATCCGCGAGCCGGATCGCCTGCTCGCTGAAAAAGATCCGATTGCCCTGAAACTCTACGAACAATTCGAGCGAATCCCGATGCCCAACCTGCGCCTCGACGAATCGGCCGTGCAATCGATCATTGAATTTCTTGCGGATGAAACCGAGCGCCAGCAGCCGTCCGTCAACGCCGTGAGGGCTGGCGCTGGAGCGGCAGCCTTCAGTCGCATGCAATAGCGGCAAAATACAATCACTAAGCCGTGTGTCGCGGTCAGAGCCACCTACACTGATGGTTGTCAGCGACTCGCAGCAATCTCCCGGGGCATTCTCATGCAGCGACTGGAAGCACGAAAGGCGCCTGCAATGACCGGCAAGGGCTGGCGCGAACAGTTCAATCTGCTGCGCTGGTTTTCGCTCGCGAGTTTTTCCATCATCGCTGCGGTCGCGCTCGGCCTGGGCTATATCTCCACGCGGTTTGTGGTGACCGAGAGTGTCGAGCGCGACGCGTTGCTGACCGCGCAATTCATCCAGGCCATCGGTGAGGCGGAAATGCGCCACGCCAACATCACGGCGGCGCGGACCATGGGCGAAATGCTCGATCCACGTCAGGACAACCACTATCCGGATGTCGATCCGGCCGCACACGTCTCTGCCCGCACTGAATTTCTCGACCATGTCGAGCATCTGCCGGACATTCTTCTCGCAACCGTTTACGCGCTGGATCGCACAGTGATCTGGTCTACCAATGCCGAGCTGATCGGCGTGCACATCAAGGATGACGACGAACTCGACGAGTCGTTCGAAATGAAAGTGCCGGTCTCGTCGAGCTATCACAAGATCGACGATGAGCGCCCGGAACAGCGCCTGCTGCGTGAGCCGAAATACCTGTTCATTGAAAACTACATCCCGATGTTCAATGCCGACAAAAGCAAAGTCATCGCCATGGTCGAGGTGTACAAGGAACCGTCGGATCTGGTCGATCGCATCGACCGCGGTTTCGCCTCGATCTGGGCCGCCACGTTTTTTGGTGGTGCAGCGATTTTTCTCGCTTTGTTCTGGATTGTGCGACGGGCGGCGAAGCTGCTGCAGAGCCAACAGCAACAGCTGGTCAGCAACGAAACCTTTGTCGCCTTGGGCGAGATGTCCTCGGCGGTCGCGCACAGCTTGCGCAACCCGTTGGCGACTATCCGCTCCAGCGCCGAATTGGCTCAGGACATCGCCAGCCCTGCGGCGCAGCGCAACATCGGCGACATCATCAGTCAGGTCGACCGTATGTCGCGCTGGGTCCGCGAATTGCTGGTGTCGCTGCGGCCGATGTGTAACGACGGCGAAACGGTGGATCTGGTCATGGCGGTCGAGGATACGATTGGCGCATTCGATGCGTTGATCAAACGCAGCAACGTCGAGGTGCGATTCAGCCGGCCGCACTGCCCAGCGGTCGTCAGCCAGCAGGTGCTGCTCACGCAAATTCTCAACAGTCTTTTTGCCAACGCCCTCGAAGCCATGCCCAAGGGCGGGGTACTCAGCGTCGAACTCGAAACGCCGCAGCCCGACAGCGTGCGCATGACCCTCAGCGACACCGGCAAGGGCATGAGCGCACAGCAGCAGTTGTCGGTGTTCAAGCCGTTTTTCACCACCAAACAGGGCGGCCTCGGGGTTGGCCTGGCGTTGGTCAAACGCATCATGGAGCGTTTCCAGGGCTCGGTCGTCCTGACCAGTCGCGAGCAGGAGGGAACCCGCGTCAGTCTCAACTTCAAAGTGGCATCGGGAGGTGAATATGGAACACAGCATTCTGCTGGTCGAGGATGACGAACTGCTGGCCGAGAATATTCAGACCTACCTGGAGCGCAAGGACTTCGAGGTGACTGTCTGCCATACGGCCGAAGACGCGCTGGAGCAACTGGGCAGCTTCATGCCGGACATCGTCCTGACCGACAACTCGCTGCCGGGCATGAGCGGTCACGAACTGATCCAGCAGCTGCGCATCAGCGCGCCGGATCTGAAAGTGATCATGATGACCGGCTACGGCAACGTCGAAGACGCCGTGGTGGCGATGAAGGAGGGCGCTTTTCATTACGTCACCAAACCGGTCGCACTGCAGGAACTCAAATTGCTCCTCGACAAAGCACTGGCCACCGAGCGGCTGGAACGCACGCTGTCGTTCTATCAGGAACGCGAGGCGCAGAAATCCGGGGTGCAGGCGCTGATCGGCGATTCGCCGCCGATGCAGTATCTGAAACACACCATTGAACAATTGCTCGACGCCGAGCGGCGCATGGCCAACACCGATCTGCCGCCGGTCCTGGTCGAAGGCGAGACCGGCACCGGCAAGGAACTGGTGGCCCGGGCGCTGCACTTTGACGGACCGCGCAGCAAAGGCCCGTTCATTGAATTCAACTGCGCATCAATCCCGTCGAATCTGGTCGAGTCGGAATTGTTCGGGCATGAGAAGGGCGCCTTCACTGACGCCAAGGATCGTCGGGTCGGGCTGGTGGAAGCGGCCGATGGCGGCACGCTGTTTCTCGATGAAATCGGGGAAATGGATTTATTGCTGCAGGCGAAGATTCTCAAACTGCTCGAAGACCGGACGATTCGCCGTGTGGGCTCGGTGAAAGAGCGCAAGGTCAATCTGCGGGTGATCAGCGCGACCAACTGCAATCTGGAACAAATGGTTCAGCAGGGCAAGTTCCGGCGCGATCTGTTTTTCCGCTTGCGCATCATCTCGATCAAGGTCCCGCGCTTGTACGCCCGTGGCGAAGACATCCTGCTGCTGGCCCGGCATTTCCTCGCCAGCCATGGCAAGCGGTATGGCAAACCGAATCTGCATTTCAGTCAACAGGCCGAGGAATTGTTGCTGAGCTACACCTGGCCCGGCAACGTGCGGGAACTGCGCAATATGCTTGAGCAAACCGTGCTGCTGGCCCCCAGCGATACCATCGCCGCGCACCAGTTGAACGTGTGCATGAGCCTGGTCGATGAGCCGCCGCTGCCTATGCATGAAGCGCCGTTGCATTACGAACCGCGCCCGGCGAGCAATACCGAGTCGATGAACCTGCCGGAAGTCGAACGCGACATGGTGCGCAAGATGCTCGACAAAACCGACTGGAACGTCACCAAGTCCGCACGCCTGCTGGGTCTGAGCCGTGACATGCTGCGTTACCGCATTGAAAAACTCGGCCTGGCCCGGCCGGACAAGCGGCCGTGGTAAAGCGGACACAGCGCGTGGTCCCTGTGGGAGCGAGCCTGCTCGCGAAGCGGCCGGGTCAGGCCATATCAATCCTGACTGACCCATCGCCTTCGCGAGCAGGCTCGCTCCCACGGGGGACGCCTGGTGTCGGCAAGAGGTGTGAGCCCTCAATGTGGCTGCCGGCTCAGGCACTCCAGCACGCAACTCGGATCCAGCACCTCGTCATTCACGTAAATCCCCCGTTCGGCATCGTACGTGCGGATAAACACCCGCACCGTCGCATCCGCCACGGTCGGCAATTGTGAGTCGGTAAACTCCTGCCCTCCCGGCAGCACGATGAAGTCTGCTGGCGCGGTGTCCTCGTAAGGTCTGGGCGGCGTAGCGCTCAGCGAGTACGGAGCAGGGTGGGCGAAGGGCTGATTGGGCCCGTAATAACTGAAGTTGCTGTCCAGCGCTTGCGCCTCAGTGGCAGCGAGCAGACAGCCAGTCAACAGCAGCCGATCGAGCTTTAGCATGGCGGCACCTGCGAATGCGGTTTTCCCCAAGGCTGTTAACTATAGCTGCCTTGGACGAAATTTACGTAGGAGCTGCCGAAGGCGGCGATCTGTTGATCCTGCTCTTCAAAATCAAAAGATCGCAGCCTGCTGCAACTCTGGCGCGGGTTGGCTTACAAGTTCGCTACAACCGAAGCGATCAGGCTGATCTAGACTCGGATCCGCTCAATCAAGAGCCTCACCCGGAGTAGCGCCATGGAAGTGCCCAACCCCAAAACCGCCATCGAAAGCAATCGACAGGCGTGGAACGATTCCGCTCGCCATCATCAGGATTCGCCGGACTGGCAGGCATTGCTCAGCGATGTCGCGCAGGCGGAGTTTTGCTGCCTTGATGACACCTTGCGCGGCTTGCTGGACGTCGACGGCAAAGACGTGATTCAACTGGGCTGCAATAACGGTCGGGAGAGCCTGTCGCTGTTTGCGCTGGGTGCGCGCAGTGTCGTAGGCGTTGATCAATCGGCAGCGTTTCTTGAGCAGGCCCGCGAGCTCAACAGCCGCTCGCCGCATACTGCCGAATTCGTCGAGAGCGACATCCACCGTCTGCCCGCATCGCTGCATAACCGCTTCGACGTTGCCCTGATTACCATTGGTGTACTCAACTGGATGCCTGACATCGGCGAATTCTTCCGCCATGTCGCCCAGGTGCTCAAGCCGGGCGGCAAACTGGTGATCTACGAAACCCATCCGTTTCTGGAAATGGTTGATCCGCAGGCTGAAGATCCCTACCGCCTCGCCAGCTCGTATTTCCGTGCCGAGCCGTTTGTGCAGCAAGAGCCGATCGTTTACGTAGGTAAAGTCGAGCAGCCGGCGGCAAAGTCGTACTGGTTCGTGCATACGCTGGGCGCGATCTTCAGCGGCGCCATTGGAGCGGGGCTGAGCATTGTGGATTTTAAGGAATATGCGCATTCGAACCGGGAAGAGGTGTATGACTGCTACCTGAACCAGCAGGCGCAGCTGCCGATGTGCTTCAGCCTGGTGGCAAGCAAGGCCTGAGAATCTTCATTGCGATGACTGGCCTCTTCGCGAGCAGGCTCGCTCCCACATTGGTTTCGCGTATGGCGACTGTCCAGTGTAGGAGCGAGCTGCTCGCGATGGCGGCCTTGCGACCGCCACATTTCACAAGACCGGATCAAGCCTGCGCCGCTGCACTCACCACTGGCCGCCCTGGTTTGCGCAGCGGGTCCAGGCGTGAGCCTTCATAGCGGGTTTCGCGGAAGAATTTCCAGCGGCCGAACAGGCAGTAAACGTGGGTCACCCGACCCTGTTCCTGATAGCCCATGCGGATATGCAGTTTCAGCGCCGGGATGTTGTGGGTTTCACAGACGTCCACGACCTTGTTGCAACCCTGCGCCGCCATCGCTTGCCACAGCGCAACCTGCACATCCACCGACAGGCTGCTGCCGAAGTAGGCGCGGATCATTTCGCCGCCGAATTCGAAGAACTCGCCGGGTTTGACCGGGAAGGTGCAGCCGTAATAGTGGCGGTCGTGGTAGTCGCGAATGCTGCCCCAGATAAAGCCCACGGCGTGGCCATCGGCGTCGAGGTACATGTGCCCGGTGTGGCCCTCGGCAGCCAGTTCGGCCATGGTGCCGACGCGGTCGCCGAAGTGTTTGCTGAACGCCACGGCATTCTGCGCGGTGATGTCGACTTTGCGCAGGCCTTCATACGGGCGCAGTTTGTGCGGTGGCACCGGGCTGATCAGGTCGCGCTCCATCCATAGCAGTTCCCAGTGGAAGAACACGTAGCGTTTCCACAACGTCCCGACGGTGCGGCCCAGGCCTTTCTGTCTGATGCGATCTTGCACTTTGGTGATGATGCTCATGATGCCCCTCCAGGGTCTTGGCCCGGATGTTGTGGTGAGTGTCGTTACAGCGGTGATTCATTCAAGCGCCGTGGCGCCCTGTGTTTCTTCTCGATTGAGGTCGGCATACGAGACTCGCGCGACGCCTCTCAAACCCTGTTCGAGTACCTCGCTCAAAGACTCCCCGGAGTCGAGATAGGCATCGCCGAAATCGACGCCGAGGCGGGTCGGGTGGGCAACGATTTCCAGCACGCCGTCGCTGGGGACGCTGGCGTTGCGCAGGTCCACCGGTGTGCAGACGTAATCGGCGGTGACCCGTGCCAGATTCTGCAGACGGCCATTGAGCAAACCTTTGAATATGCGCTTGGGCAGCGTGAGGTTGTGCCCGAGGTTGCGCGCCAGCCGGATCGGTACGCCTTGCTCGGCGGCAAACTTCGCGACGACTTCGCCGATCGGCCAGATGTTGTGTACGTGCTGGTGCGAGTCGATATGGCTCGGGCGCATGCCGTGATCGACGCAGCGTTGCCATTGCGCCTGCAATTCGGCGCGCACCGCGTCCCGGTCTGCGCGACCCAGCCACAGGCTGTGGCGGGGCAGGTTGAGGTCGAACACGCCGTTGCCATCGCAGAACGTTCGCCGCCCCAGGATCGTCTGGCTCAGCGGACGTCCGTAGGTCAGGTTGAAGTGCAGGCCGATCCGCCCTTGCAGCGTCGGATGGCGGGCCATGGTGCAGGCGGCTTCGAACGCCGGCATGTTGGCCATGGCGGTGGCCGAGCTGATCAGGCCGGCCTGGAAGGCAGCGAAAATCACTGCGTTTTCGTTGGCGCTGAGACCGAAGTCATCAGCGTTGACTATGACTTGGCGAGGCATGGCCGCCCTCCGGATTGATTGCGACAGGTTGCACCAGTGCTGCAGTTTTTTTGTTTGCACGGCGGGCTCGCCACTGCTGCACGGCGGGCTTGCAGCGATACCAGATGCGCAGCGCCAGACCCAATGCCAGTCCACTTGGGCGCCACGAATAGAAACTCCAGCGCCAGTGTTCCAATTGCCCGGTCATGCGTTCGTGCAGTTGATGGCTGGAATTTTCCAGGCTGACCCGCGAGGCATCGATCCAGCGCCAGTGCTCGTCCAGGCCCCAGCGAATCCATTCCTCCAGTAACACCCGGCCACTGCCGAGGTCGGCGTATTGCGGCAGGAATGCGAGGTTGTAATCGTAGAGCCGGCCCTGTTCGAGCAGGCCGAGGCGATAGCTGATGCAGCGGCCGTTCAGCTCGAGCATCACCACGCGTACCAAGCCTTGGCCTGCGAGGGCGGTGAAGGCGCGTTCGATCCATTGGCGGCTGCGCGGTGTGGCGAAAATCCCGACGCCTTCATCGCCTTTCCAGCTCACCGCTTCGACTTCGCTGATGGTCTGCAACAAGGCAGCCATGCTCAGCGCATCTGGAGTGATCCGGCGGATCTGCGCACCGCACGCGGCAATCCGTTTGCGAGCCCGGCGCAGTTTGTAGCGCGGGTCGCCGGAGACTTCCTGGTGGTCGGCTTCGCTGATCAGATGCACCGGCACTCGGCAACTCAGGCGTCGTTCGGCCGTGGAGCTGCGCGCCATCCATGCGGTGACGGCACTTTCCTCACCCGCCGGTTCCGACAGCTCATTGAGTTGCAACAGCGCATGCGGCAGACGCTGGCGAATCAGCACCAGCGCCTCGTGCATGTCCTCGCCGCCGAGCAGCGACAGCAAAGCCAGACGGTCGGCCAGCGGATAACCCAAGTGATGCAAGACCCGAAACGGCACGCCGGCGAAGCGCTCGCGACTCGCCACAAGGGGCAGGCACAGACGCAGTTCTGCGGCTTCCCAACCGAGCAGAATGTGCAGGCGCTGGTCCTCGCCCAAAGCCTGTTCCGCCGCGCACAACCAGCCGAGATTGTTGAACGGCGTATGGTCGGTCACGCCCAGGCGCAGCGTTTCATACGCGGTTGCCGGGAAGTCGGCGGCGCACAGCGACGTGCGCCATTCGAATCGCATCACCATAGGTTCAGGCCGCCGTTGCGTTGACAGGTGGACGAGAAGTTTTACCCAGCGCCGCCAGGCGCGAACCGCTGTAGCGGGTTTCGCGATAGAAGCGCCAGCGACCGAACAGCGTGTAGATATTCATGATCCGCTGTTGTTCGGTATAGCTCATGCGCAGGTGCAGCTTGAGCGCCGGTATGTTGGTCGACTCACAGACATCGACCACTTTGCGGCAGCCCTGGGCGGCCATGGCTTCCCACAGGCGCAATTGCAGATCCACCGACAGCTCCGTCCCCCAGTACGCCCGGGCCAGTTCGCCACCGAACTCGAAGAACTCACCGGGTTTCACCGGGAACCGGCAGCCGTAGTAGTGCCGGTCGAAATAATCGCGCGGGGTGCCCCAGATAAACGCTACGGCATCGCCTTGCTCGTCGACATGCATGTGCCCGGTGTGGCCCTCTTTAGCCAGCTCGGCCATCGTGCCGACACGGTCGCCAAAGTAGCGTGCGAAAGCGCTGGCGTTGTCCGCCGTAATCCTGACCACGCGCAGTGGCGGATAGGGTTTGAGGCGGTGCGGCGGCACCGGGCTGACCAGGTCGCGCTCCATCCACAGCAGTTGCTGATGGGAAAAAATGTACAGTTTGCGGATCTTGCCCAAGGTCGCTCGCAGGCCTTTACGACGAATATGTCCGCTGAGTTTTTGCAAAACATCCATGGTCTTTTCTCCTGATGAGGGTGCCATGCGCGGCATCAAGCCCGCGCGGCAGAGCATCGAAGGGCGGCTCATGAAGCGCTCCAGCTCAGGGCAAACAGGGTTTGTCCCGGCAGCTCGAAACGCACGCGCCCGTTGTCGCAGGCAAACGGTGCATCGCGGCTGCGATTGTCGGCACCGAAGTAACGCAGGGCGCCATGGGTCAACGGGCAGCGGGCGCCGCTCAGATCGACGCGTTGCAGGCGCGTCCCTTTGTTCACTCCGAGCAACGTGCGCTGCTCGTCGCCGGCCATCGCCAGCACATCCACCTCGAAGGCGTCGTTGTCCAATTGCAACACTTGCCGCAACCAGTGGCGGGCGATGAATTGCTGGGCCAGACCGACCGGTTTCAGCTCGAAGCGATCCTCGCCCAATACGCGCAACATGCCTTTGGGGTATTGCGGCTCATCGGCGGCCTGAAACCAGTTGAGCATGCTCAGCAAACCGTCCTGCGAGGCGTTGATCACCACCGACGCCCACCACAGCGAGGTGTAGTGGGTTTCCTGATCGTAGGGGCTGAGGCTGGAGCCGCTGGACAAGTTGGTCTGATCGAGGAGCAAGGCCTTGCGCGGCTGACCATTGGCGTCGAGGCCGACCAGTTCGGCGGCGCGCCGCACACTGTCGCGGTAAACACGGGTGGCGAGCAGATCGCGAATCATCCACTCATGCCAGGCCAGTGCGTCGATCTGGTCGGCTGACTCGCTGAGCAGGCGCCGCGCCCAATCGATCCCGCGCTTATCCGCCGCGTTATCGGCGAACGGGCCGTTGACCAGTCGCGAGCTGGCTGGCATGGCGATGCGTACACCGGCGCGGGCATTTGCCGGGTCGCTGCGCACCTGACGGGCCATGCTGGCGAAAATCGCCTGATACTGCCCATAGCTGGAGTAGTTGAGATTGGGCTCGTCGGCGAAGCCGATGTAATGCGTGCCGTTGCCGCCGAGGGCGCGGGTGCTCGCCAGCCAGGCGTCGAGGCCGCTGTTGCTCTGCACGTCGGCGCGCAGATCGGCCTGGCGCTGACTGCCAGCCAGCAGGGTAATGTCGTTGCGAATGCCGAAGCGCTGCTGATAGACCCGGCGGAATGCGTCCTCGAACTGCGGATTCTGCGCGGTGACGTCGACGAAGCTGTAATAGCTCGCCGCCGTCGGCTTCAGCGCATCGAGCAGCGCGTGGCTGGCCGCTGGCGGCATCACGTAGGGCAGGGCGATGCCAAGATCCGGCGTGCGCCCAAGGACTTTGTCATGCAGCACCAGCCGCACATCTCCGACCTCTTCGCGCAGCGGTTGCAGTTGCTGCGGATTCTGCGCAAACAGATTGGCCGTACCATCGAGCCAGAACGCCGCTTTGCCGCTGCCTTGCAGTTGCAGGCGCCAGACCTGCTCGCGCGGGCTGACCGGCAACGCCACCTGATCGAACTGCCAATAGGCGCGATAGGGTTTCAATGCGAGGGTCAGTGCCTGGTGGTCGCCGACCCGTTGCGCCTGTAGCGCGGTGACGCCGCCGTGAAACTTGCCAGCGAGCACTGCACGCTCACCGGCCGCGACTTTGAAATAAAGCACGTCGCCATTTTTGCTTTCGGCACTGAAGTGCACTTTGGCCGGGGCAAACAGGGCAACGGTGCGTTCATCGTGTTCGATGCGGTAGTGGCGGAAGCTGTAGCCGGGAATTTCCAGCCGATAACTCGCCGCACCGGGCAGCAGCGGCCAGCTCTGACTGCCACGGGTTTCGCTGGCCTTGATCAAGCGTTCACCGAGCAATTTGCCGCGACCGTCGAGCAGGTACAGCTGCTCTTCGTTGGCATCCGCTTGCCACGCCGGCGTCCAGCGCACGGTCACGCTGTCGGGCTGATCGGTTTGCAGAAACAGACTGCCGTCACGAATCTCGCCCCAGCGCATCGACGCCGCCAAAGCGTCCAGCGACAAACCGAGTCCGAACAGCAGGTACCAGCCTTTCATGCCGGCTTCCTCTGCAGCATCGACCACATCGGCAGCACGTCGCGGGGCAGGATGATCAGGGTTTGCCAGAACGGCACGCCGCTCAAACGGCAATACAGCACGAGCATGGCCACGGTCACTGCCAGATAGGCGATCGATGAGGCGGCAGCGGCGCCAACAATGCCGTAGGCCGGAATCAGTATCAGATTCAACGCCAGATTGAGCAGCGCGCCCAGGCCCATCAACAACGACACCGTGCCGGGGCGATTCTTGCCCAGCAAGTCCAGGCGCAGAATGCTCGCGTAGCACAGGCCCAGCAAGCCCGGCAGCAACGCCAGCAGCGCCGGATATGCCGGCTGGTAGGCAGCGCCAAACAGAGTGACGATCAACCATTCGCCGATCACGGCCATGCTCAGGCAGGCGCCGAGCATTACCGTTGCGGTCAGGCGCAGAGCCAGCGGAGTGACCTTGTCCATGCCTTCATCCTGTTGCAGCAGGCGCTTCATCAAGGGAGTGGTCACCGCTTCGGGGACGATCAGCAGCAATTCGGCAGCAGCGCTTGCCATGGCGTAATGGCCCAACGCGGTGCTGCCGAGCAGGGCGCCGATGAACAGGTAATCGGAGCGCAGAATCACTTGCTGGAACAGCAGATCGGGATGGCTGCGTGCGCTGAAGCGCAGCAGTTCGTTCTGGCTGGCGCGATCCCATTGCAGCTGCAACGGCTGCGCCCGCTTCAGCCAGACCCAACCGGCGAGCACCACCAGACTGATCCCGGCCAGCCAACTGATCAGCGCCGCCTCCAGCGCTGCGCTCTGCCACATCCAGAACAGCGCGACGAACAGCAACAGCGGCGCCAGCGATTCGATCAGGCGCAAGATGTTGAACGCGACCACGCCACCCGAGGCGTTGTGCAGGGTCAGCAGGCCGCTTTTCAACACGGTCAACGGCACCGCCAGCAGCAACAGCCAGGCGAGCAGGCCCAGTTGCAGGGTCACGTCCAGTTGCGTGCCGAACTCGCGCACCAGCGCCACCACCAGCAAAGTCAGCAAACCGGCCAGCAGACAGCCGAACACCAGCACCTGGCTGAGCAGCAAACCCATCGGCCGCTGCTTCGCCGCCTGATAACCGACCGCCGAATTCAGTCCGCCGCTGGTGGCCGCGCTGATCAGGTCCGGCAAAGTACTGAGCAGGGCGAACAGGCCGCGTTCGCTGGGGCCGAGAATCCGCGCGAGCAACACGTTGCGCAGCAAACGCAGGGCGATCATCGCCAGTTTGGTGCCCATGCTCAGCGCCAGGTGCTTGAGGTAGTTGCCTCGGCTCATGGCCGCGCTCCCCGGTAGATCCGCCACGACAGCAATTGCGGATGGCGTGCAGTGCGCTGGCTGACGCCGAAACGCGGCAGGTTCAGCGGATCGCCGTCGCCGCGATAGATCCCGGTGCCGGTGCCCAGCGCAAACGGGTAATCGTGATCGGCGACCTGCTGGCGTACGCGTTCATCGTTGTCGCCGTTGGGGTAGCAATACACCGGTAGAGGTCGGTTGCAGCCGTTGTTCAAGGCCTCGCGGCTGCGGCGGATTTCTTCGCTCAGGCGTACATCGTCGAGGCCGGTGAGGATCGCGTGGCTGGCGCCGTGCGGGCCGAACCGCACCAGACCGGAGGCTTCCATCGCCCGTACCTGATGCCAGTCCAGTGCCTGTGGCAGAGAGTCTTTCGGGCATTCGTCGGTGAGCTCTTCCAATTCCTGCGGGGCAAGGCTTTTCAAGCCTTGCAGGTAATGCAGCAGCGCCAGGCTGCGGCGCTCGACATCAATGTCATCGAGCAGCACCGGCAGCGGATGCTTGTGCGCATGCAGGCATTCGATCAGGTGCATGCGCGCTTTTTCGCCATGGCTGCCCCAGAGGGTTTCGCCAAGGCTTTCCCACCAGAAGCGCTGGCGGCTGCCGATGAAATCAGTGGAAAGGAAAATGCTCGCCGGCACCTGATGTTTTTGCAGCAGCGCGAAGGCGTTGACCGCGTTGTCGCGCCAGCCATCGTCGAACGTCAGCGCCACCCGTGGGCGCTCGCTGCGCAAAGCGTTGGGCTGGAGGATTTCCATCAGCGGCACGCAGTCGAAATGCTTGCGCAGCCACACCAGCAAATGCTCGAACGCCTTGGGCCCGACGCACAATTCATTGCGGTGCGGCAGGTCGGCGGCGCGGTCATTCGACAGCACGCGGTGCAGCATCAGAATCACCCCCGCGCCCTGCAACTGCTGACGGCCCACCGGTGAGTTGAGATAGAGCCAGCCGCTGGTGCTTTTTATCAGTTGTTTGATCGCCATGGCTTCGGTCCTCTTAACGGTTCTGTTCCGGATTCCACTGGGCATACCGCTGGCCGCGCAGGAACTGCCACAGGCCAAGACTCATCCCGGCGAGGGTGACCAGCAGAAACGCGGCGAGGCGGAACGGTTTCGGCAGGCGGTGTTGCCCATCCAGCAGCCCGGCAATCGCCACGCTGTAGCCGAACAGTTGCGCGACCAGGGTCAGGCGATAGAAGCCGTGTTCTTCCCACAACCAGCAGTTGCTCAGCAGCAACGGCAGCAGCAGCACAGGCGCCAGGCGGCGGATCAGTTTGTGGCTGATCAACGCCAGGGAATACAGGCCATGCTTGAGCGGATTGAGCAGTTCGCGGCGCTGAGCCAGGCTTTGCAGGCCGCCGACGGTGACGCGCTGCCGGCGGCGGAACTGTTTGTCCGCCTCGTCGACGCCATGGTCGATAACCTGCGCTTCGGGCACGTAGACGATGCGCTTGCCGGCCACCGGTGCGCAGGTGCTGATAAAGAAGTCGTCGTTGACTTCGGCCGGTACGTTCTGGAACAACTCGCGGCGCAGGGCGAGCAGGGCGCCGTCGGCCGAGACCATGCAACCGGTGCGGTTCTCGACCCGGCGCAACCAGCCTTCGTAATGCCGATAGAGGCTGTCGCCGACACTCAGACCGCCACCGGTGACCGGGATCACCATGTGCCCCGCGCAGGCGCCGACCTGTGGATCGCTCAGCGGCGCGAGCAAGTGACCGAGGGTGTCGCGTGACCATTGGTTGTCGGCATCGGTGAACACCAGAATGTCGCCGCTGCTCAGGGCCGCGCCGGCATTCAGCGTGGCGGCTTTGCCCTGACGCGGCAGGTCAAGCACGGTGATGCGCGGATCAATCACTTTGTGCGCGCAGGCCACGGTGTCATCGGTAGAGCCGTCGCTGGCGAGAATGATCTGCAGCGTTGCCGGTTGATAATCCTGGGCCAGCAGCGTGCGCAACTTGTGCTCGATTTGCCGCGCCTCGTTGTGCGCAGCGATGACGATGCTGACGTTCAGCGGCGGTGCCGGCGTGTGTCGCCACGCCGGAAACAGTGGCGCGAGGATCGTTAACAGAAGCGGGTAGCCGACGTAGGCATAGGCCGGCAGCAACAGGCACATCCAGAAAATGAACTCAGCCACGGGCAGGCCTCCTTGCGTTCCACTGACACAGACTCAGGATGAAAGCGGCGCCGGCCAGGTGCAGGCGCAGCCAGTGCAGGCCCCACAGTTGCAGGGTCAGGAGCAGATCACGGTGCTTGAGACTCTGGCGAACGCTCAGTACCAGGCCCGGCATCAGGGTCAGCGTCACCATTAGCGCCGCGTGGTGCGGAAAACCGTCGAGCAGCGCCGAGATCGCCAGAAAGTCCAGCAGCCAGACGAACAACGACAACATCGGGAAACGCAGCAGGCGCAGGCTCATGCCATGGGTGCGCAGCAGTTGCAGATGGCTGCCCTGACGCCACATTTCTTTGCCCATCCATTCACGCCAGTTCATCTCGTAACCCCAATGCAGCGCGACGAGATCGTTGACCGACAGCAGGCGCGCGCCCTGTTCGTGCAGACGCAGGGTGAATTCCTTGTCTTCGCCGGTGCGCAGGGTCTCGTTGAAACCGCCGACCTTGTCGAACCATTCGCGACGCATCAGCAGGTTGGAACTGGGCAGCCAATCGACGCTGTGGCTGACTCGGTGCGACGCCTGCGAAGTGCGGCGCTGCCAGGCCGTGGCGAACCATGGCGCCTCGGCCGGGGTGTGCAGGTCCAGGCCGAACACATCGGCCTGGCCGCTGGCTTCGATGTCGAATAACGGCTGCAACCAGGTTTCCGGCATTTCCACGTCGGCATCGATGAACGCCAGCCATTCCCCACTGGCGATCGCCGTGCCGCGATTGCGTAGCGCGCCGATCAATAGCCCCGGCAAGCTCAGCACGGTTGCGCCGAACTGACGGGCAATGTGCGGGCCCTGGTCGCTCGAGCCGTTGTCGACCACGATCAGCTCGCACTCGACATTGGCCGCGTGTGCGGCCTTTTGTGCGGCGAGCAGGGTTCGGCCAATGTGCCGCGCCTCGTTGTACATCGGAATGACAATGCTGATCCGCTTCATGCCTGCGTCTCCGTAGTCAGTGGCGCCTGCTCGGCCTTGATGCGCAGCACACTGGTCAGCGCCAGCATGATCCACACGTATTTCTGGTTCGGCGCGCTGAGGAACATCAGGAACAGGGTCAGCGACAGAAAGCTCACCCCCAGGTGGGTCATCATGTCTGCCCGATATCCGTCGCCGCGCAGCATCCACGCCGCCCGCGCGCGAATCAGGTTGTACAGACCGAGCCCGAGCATGCCGACGAAGAACAGCCCGGCGGGCACGCCCAGTTCGCTGAAGATTTCCAGATAGGTGTTGTGAGCGCGGCGGTACAGGTCGCCGATCTTGCGGTTGGCAGAAAACGCCTTGGCGTAACCGGTGGTCGCGTAATGCAACGGGAAGGTGCCGGGGCCGGAGCCGAGCACCGGGTGCTCGCGGATCATCTGGCTGCCGACGACGATGTAGGAAGCACGGCGGCCGAGGGATTCGTCCTGCGCCTTGGAGCCGGCGCTGAGAATGCTCAATGACTGGATCCGCGCCATGTAACCGGCCGGCATGGCGTAGATCGCCAGCGGGATCACGATGGCCGCACCGAGCATGACGAAACCCAGGTGCCGTGGACGGATATGGGTCAGTTGCGCGCGGTAGTGCCAGATGCCAATGAGCAGGCTCAACGCCAATACCACCAGCCCGGAACGCGATTCGGTCTTGGTCATGCCACCCAGCAACAACAGGCAGCAAGCGCCCCAGAACAAGCGGTGCAGCAGGTTCGGGCTGCGGATCACCAGCAGCAGCCCGAGAGGAATGGCGAAGGCGATCAGCATGGCGAAGGCGTTGGGGTCTTCGAGCAGGCCGGCGGCGCGGCCCTGATCCTGAAACTTCGCCGAGAACATCGCCATGGCGCAGGTCGCGGTGACGGCGAGGGTTACCAGCCGGGCGAACAGGTCGAGGTTAAGTTCGCGGCCGATCAACAACGTAATGACAAACAGCACCAGTCCGACGCTGAGTTCGCGCAGGTGCCCCAGCGACATGCCCATGTCATCGGTATTGAGCAGGCTGAGAAAATACAGAACCATGAAGCCGATCAGGCAGTGCCAAAGGTTGCTGCGCAGGCGTTGCGACGGAATCTGGTGCAGCGCCAGTTGCAGCATCACGATTACCGCCAGGGAGGCGCCGAGCAACTTGCTTCCCGACACTGAACTGTCCTTGAAGAACCCTTCGAACGGCACCAGCGCGGCAATGCCGAGCAGGCCCCATGTCGGCTTGCGGTACAGGACGGTGAAACCGACCAGGCCAATCACAGCCCCCGGCGCCAGATACGGCCAGGGACTGGCCAGCAAACCGAGGCTGACCAGGGCGAACAGACTGACGATCGAGAGCGGGAAAATCATGCGCGTGTCTCCCGTGCCGTGTGGATGTACAGCTGCGACCAGCGTTCGGCCAAAGCCTTGAGGTCGTAGCGTTCCTGTTGGGTGCGTCTGGCGTTTTCACGCAACTGCGCGGCCAGCTTCGGTTCGGCCAGCAAGGTGTCGAGTTGGCGGGCGAGGGCGGCGGTATCCGTCGGCGCCGCGAGCAGGCCGTTGTGGCGGTCCTGCAAGACATCGGGAATACCGCCGACCGCGAACGCCACCACCGGCACGCCGGCCTGCATCGCTTCGAGCAGAATCATCGGCGTGCCCTCGGTGCGCGAGCTGATCACCAGCGCATCGATTTGTTGCCACCAGCCTTGCATCGCCGTCTGGTAGCCCGGCAGGCGAATCCGCTGCTGCAAACCGGCAGCGTCGATACGCGCCTGCAAGGCTTCGCGTTCCGGGCCGTCGCCGAGCATCACCGCGTCCAGTTGCGGATGCTGGTGACACAACGCGATCAGCGCATCGAGAAACAGGTCCGGGCCTTTCTCGCTGCTCAACCGACCGACGTAACCGGCCAGCCAGCGTTGCCGGTCCGCCAGCGGCGGCATCGCTGGCGCCGCTGGCAAACCGTTGGGAATCACCTGCAACTTCTCCGCGCTCACGCTGGCCTTCAGATGCAGCGTGGCGATGCTGTGCGCCACGCAGACCACCTGTTTCACCGACGCTGTGCGGCACAGTTGCAGGCTCAGCCAGGTGTAGAACTTCTGCTTGCGACTGCGCGGCGTGAAGCCGTGTTGAGTGATCACCAGCGGCAGGCGCAACAGCGTGGCGCCGACCCAGCCGAACAGCAGTCCTTTGAAGTTGTGGGTGTTGAGCAACGGTTTGTCGCCACGGCGCTGACGCAAGTGCCGCAACAGCTCGCCGAGCCCGGCACAAGCGCGAGCGTCCACCCCAGCCTCGCGAAAGCGCGAGATCAGCTCAGGCGGTGCGTCGAGGAACAGCACCTGGTGCTGCCCCGGCGTGGCCAAGCAATGATCCAGCAACATCCGCTCGGCCCCGTAGAAGCCGCCGCTGCTGAGCAAATGAATGATCGGCAGGGCGACGATTGGGGTGGACACCGCGTTCAATTGCGCACCCAGTGAACCAGGCTCGGCATGGTCCAGTTCTTGTGCGGATTGCCCGGCTGCGACGTCTCTTCGTTGAGCACCAACAGCACCGGCAGGCCCAGCTCATGGCTGATTTGCGCCGGATGCTTGAAGCGGTGATCAAAGAACTCACGCACGTAGACGAAGGCGATCGCCAGCAGCAGGCCGGTGAACAGCCCGAACGGAATGATCAGCAGCGGTTTCGGGAACGCCGCCTCGGTCGGTTCGAACGGCGGGCTGAGCACCCGGGCGTTGGACAGATCATCGTTGAGCGAGCGCGTGGTGCTGCTTTCGGCGAAGCGCTGGGCATAGGTCGAAAACGCTGCGTGCAGCGCATCGATCTCGGTGTCCATCTGACGCAGTTTGCTCTGGGTCTGTTGCAGGTCGCGGATGCGGTTCTTGAACTCGGCGATGCGCGCGGTTTTCTGCTCGATCACCTGCTTGACCACGGCCAGGTCGGCAGTGCGTTCCTGGATGCGGTTGCTCACCACTTTGAGAAACTGCTGACGGGTGCGGGCGATCTGTTCGCGAGTCAACAGCATCGGTTCGCTGCCGGGCTGGAACACCGCCAGATCGTTCATGTAACGGCTGACCTGACTGGTAAGTTGCTCGCCCATCTGTTTGATTTCCCGGTCCTCGAACGCCACGTTGTCGACGGTGGTGGTGAAGGTGTAGGGAAAGGTGTAGTCGTTGAGTTTGCTGCTGCTGGCGGCGGCGAGCGCGGTTTTCAGATATTCGAGCCAGCGCTGGCTTTGCAGCAGGCGATCCTGATACAGGTTCAGCGCCTGTTCTTCAGTGTTGATTGCATTGAGGCGGAAGGTGATTTCCTCCTTCGGATCCGCCGCGCCGACATTTTCCAGCAGCGCTTGGCGGTTACCTTCCAGCCCATCGAGACGCACTTGATACTGGTGCTTTTTGGTCTCGTAGAACGACTGCGGCAAATCGATCGATTGCAACGCCTGACGGCTGACCAGATAGTTCTGCAGCAGGGCGCTGACGAACGTCGTGCCTTGGCGCGGATCCGGGAAGCTGTAGGTGATCGAGATCACGTTCGAGCCGGGCAGGGTTTCGATTTTCAGGCTGTCGACGGCTTGCTGGGTCAGGGCGTCGAGAGTGGTGTCCCGCACCGGATCGGTTTCCATGCCGAGCCCGTTGCGCAGCGGGTTGATCACGTACTCGCGCAGCGGTGTCGAGACGTAGCGCTTGAACGGTTCGCCCAGCAGTTTGGCGAATACGCCCGGCGGCGGGCTGTATTCACCGTTGTCGCGCAGTTCGCTGATGGTCTGACGGATCAGCGCTGGCGAGCGGAGGATGTTGCTCTCGGTTTCCATGTCCGCCAGTGACGGTGGAATGAAGGTGGCGTTGTCCACCGTGAGCGACGTGGTGGCGTCGCCCTGTGAGAGTTTTTTCGACTGCACGATGACCTGCGCGGTGATATCGAAGCTCTGTTTGAGCATCAGCGGCAGGAGCAGGGCGATGACTGCAAAGGTCAGGAACACGCGCTTCACCAGTTGCTTGTTGGCGAAGAAGATCCTGAAGAACTCATGCAGGTAGTTTTCCTTTGGGTTCATGTCGGTCACCTGTGAGTTAGTTGTCACTGTCTTTGTTGTCGACGCGGTAGCCGAAGCTGAAACCGACGCCCTGGAACAGCACCACATCAGCCAGTTGGCGGGCGAGTTCGCCGGCGCTGGCCAGTTTGGTTTTTGGCACGTAGAGCATGTCGTCCGGTTGCAGGTAAGCGATTTGCGGGGCATCGCCGGACAGGGCTTTTTCGACGTCGTAGCGCACCGCTTTCACCTGATTGCCGTTGCGCCGCATGATCACCACCGAATCCAGCCGCGCCTTGACGTTGGTGCCGCGCGCCAGGGTCAGCGCCTCGAGCACCGACACCGGCCGGCGGATCGGATACGAGCCTGGCTGAGCGACTTCGCCAAGCACGTAGATCTCGTTGCCGGCGGTGGACTTGAGCAGCACGTCCACAGTCATCCGGCCCGGCAGTTGCGCGTACTTTTTGTTGAGGAAGGTTTCCAGTTGATTGACGGTCATGCCTTGCAGCGGCACGGCGCCGATTTCCGGAAAACTCGCGTAGCCGTCAGTGCCGACGGTGATCTCGCGGCTCATGCCGGTGGCCGGGTGGTTCAACGCGCTTTTCAGGTTCTGCTCATTGCTCAGAGGGCTGATGATCTGCACGGTGAGCTGGTTGCGGTTGGGCTGGAACAGTTGTTTGCGCTGATAGACGCGCTGGATTTCCTGGCGCGCTTCTTCGCTGGTCAATCCGGCGATTTTCACCGAGGTGTTGGCGCCCGGCAGCTCGATGGTGCCGTCGGGCAGCACCAGTTGATTGCCGTTGAGCTGGCTGGCGGCGGTGAAATTCAGGCCGATCTGGTCGCCCGATTGCACGCGGTAAGCGTCCGAGCCGCTGGTGCTGATATGGAAGATCACGTCCAGCACATCCTGCGGGCGCAGGGTCTGCTCGATCTTCGGCATATCGGTCGCCTGGGCGTTGGCCGGGGAGGCGGTGAGAATATTCACCGGCATGTTCTGGGTGTCGGAAGTGCTGGAGCAGCCCGCAAGCGGCAGCAACAGCAGGACAAGCATTCTGGCGTTCATGGCGTCATCCTTTGCGTTCGCTTACAGGTTTTTGTAAAGCCATTTGGGCATGTAGTACTTGCGCCGGTTGAACACGCTGCCGACCACTTTCGCCCCAGCCTGAGTCAGGCGTTGCACAGCGGCCTGGGCGACTTCCCAGCGGGTGTCTTCGGCGCGCACGACAAACACCACGCCGTCGACCTGAGTGCTGATGACCAGGGTGTCGGCGGCGGAGTACACCGCGTCGCCGTCGATCACCACAAAGCGGTACTGGCTGCCCAATTGATCGAGCAACGGGCTCAGGCGTTCGGCGGTCAGGTGTTCCAGCGTGCGGATCGGCCGACCATTGGGCAGCACGTGGAAGGGCAGGCTCGACACCTGCACCACGCAGTCCTGCAACAACGGCGGGTTGTCCGGGTTGAACAGCAGGTCGCGCAGGCCGCGCTCCTTGCCGAGGTTCATCTGCTGGGTGAGGTTGTTCGCCGACTGACTGGCGTCGACCAGCAGCACCTGGCCGCTGCTCATCTGTGCCAGTTGACTGGCCAGTGCTACAGCGCTGGTGGTGGTGCCGGCGCCGGGGTTGGCGGCGGTCAGGAACAGAATGCGCAGATCGAGATCCAGCACGGTCGAAGTCAGATTCGATTCGCTGGGGCTGGCGATGCTCAGGCTTTTATTGGTTGAACCGTCCATTAGCTTGCTCCGTGGCCGCTGAATACTTTGAAGGGGGTTTTCAACAGAATCTTCAGATCAAGCAGAAGGCTCTGCTCGGCGATGTAGCTGAGGTCCAACTCAACGCGCTGGTCGAAGTCGATGTTGCTGCGTCCGGAGATCTGCCACAGACCGGTCATGCCGGGGTAGATCGCCAGACGCGCGAGGTGATTGTCCTTGTAGCGGTAAGCGTTGAACGAGGTCGGGCGAGGGCCGACCAGGCGCATGTCGCCGGTCACCACGTTGATCAGGTTGGGCAGCTCGTCGAGGCTGGTGCGCCGCAGAAAACTGCCGATGCCGGTGACGCGCGGGTCCTTGTCGATCTTGAAATCGATGGCGTCAGCCCCGTGTTTGTTCAGGTGGCGCAGCGACTCTTTGAGTTCTTCGGCGTTGCTGACCATGGTGCGGAACTTGAACATGCCGAACTTGCGCCCGCGATAACCGGTGCGCTTTTGCACGAACAGCACCGGCCCCTGGCTGGTGAACTTGATGGCCAGGGCCAGGCCCAGCAGCACCGGCGAGATCAGCACGAGAATCGTCAGCGCACCGAGGCAGGCGACCACCCGATTGGTCCGCGACAGCTGCCATGGGCGGCCGCCATCGCGGCCGCTGAGCCAGCCGCGACCCAGACGGTGGATCGCCGCGTCGAGGCGCATGCGATGTTCCGGGTCGACGCGCTTGTCAGGGCGCATCTGTGCAATCGACACACTTCTTTCATGTCCAGTCATGGCGTCCTCCGCATTCATTCAGCCGCAAGCGGCGCACGGGCAGTGGGGTAGTAGTTGCGGAACCAGGCGATGAAACGGCCCAGTCCTTCATCCAGTTCTATCCGGGGCTGGAATCCGGTGGCCTGGGCCAGATCGCTGGCCTCGGCGCAGGTGTTGAGCACGTCGCCCGGTTGCAGCGGCAGCAGCTCGACAATGGCTTTGCGATCGAGGTGTTTTTCCATGAGCGCGAGGTAGGTTTTCAGTGCGACCGGCTGCTGCCCGCCGATGTTGAACAGGCGCCACGGCGCCATGCTGCTGGCGGGGTCGGGCTGTTCGCGATCCCACTGCGGATTGGCTTGCGGTGGCTGATTAATGAGGCGGGCGATGCTTTCGATAATGTCGTCGATGTAGGTGAAATCGCGCTGATGCTCGCCGTAGTTGAACAGCTTCAGCGGCTCGCCTTCACTGATCGCCCGGGCGAACTGGATCGGCGACATGTCCGGCCGGCCCCAAGGCCCGTACACGGTGAAAAAACGCAGGCCGGTGCAGGGAATGCCGAACAGATGGCTGTAGCTGTGCGCCATCAGTTCATTGGCTTTCTTGGTCGCGGCGTACAACGACAGCGGATGATTGACGCCATCCTTCACCGAGTAAGGCGTGTGCTGGTTGGCGCCGTACACCGAACTCGACGAGGCATAGATCAAGTGCTCGACCGGGTGATGCCGGCAGCTCTCGAGAATGTTCAGGAAACCGTTGAGATTGCTGTCCAGATACGCCCGTGGATTGTCCAGCGAATAACGCACCCCGGCTTGCGCGGCCAGATGGATCACCACTTGTGGCTGCTCGCGGGCGAACAGCGCGTCGATCGCTGAAGCGTGGGCCAGATCCACCGTGGCCAGCGGAAAATCGCCAGCCTGCTCGCGCACCCACTGCACGCGATCGTGCTTGAGCTGCGGGTCGTAGTAGTGGTTGAAATTGTCCAGGCCGACCACCGAATGTCCGTCGCGCAGCAAACGCAGGACGCAATGGGCACCAATGAAACCGGCGGCACCGGTCACCAGAATCTTCATGGCCGCAGCCCTTCAGGGGCGATGTGGCGCAGGCCGATGCCGCTGTAATGCAGGCCGGCGGCGGCAACCTGTTCCGGGTTGTAAAGGTTGCGCCCGTCGATGATCACCTTCGAGCGCAGCTTCTCGGCGAGCAGCTCGAAATCGACCACGCGGAAGTTTTTCCACTCGGTGCAGATCACCAGCGCATCGGCGTCTTCGAGGGTGTCGTCGCGGGTCGCGCACAGGTGCAGGTCATTGCGGTAGCCGTAGATGCGTCGGCACTCGGACATGGCTTCCGGATCGTAGGCCTGCACGCTGGCGCCTTCGGCCCACAACGCGTCCATCAGATAACGGCTCGGAGCTTCGCGCATGTCGTCGGTGTTCGGTTTGAACGCCAGGCCCCAGACTGCAATGGATTTGCCGGCCAGGCCCTGGGGAAACTGCGCGCGCAATTTGCTGAACAGGATGTGCCGCTGGCTGTCGTTGACGTCGGTGACGCTGCGCAGCAGTTTCAGCGGCATGCCGTTGTGTTCAGCGGTGTGCAGCAGAGCCCGCAGATCCTTGGGAAAGCACGAGCCACCGAAGCCGCAGCCCGGATAAATGAAGTGGTAGCCGATGCGCGGGTCGGAGCCGATGCCTTTGCGTACCGCTTCGATATCGGCGCCGAGCAGTTCGGTGAGGTTGGCCAGTTCGTTCATGAAACTGATGCGGGTGGCGAGCATCGCGTTGGCGGCGTACTTGGTCAGCTCGGCGCTACGGTTGTCCATGAACATCAGTTTTTCGTGGTTGCGGCAGAACGGCGCGTACAACTCGCTCATCTGCTCACGGGCAGCATCGTCGCGGGTGCCGATGATGATCCGGTCCGGGCGCATGCAGTCGGCGAGGGCGCTGCCTTCCTTGAGAAACTCCGGGTTGGATACCACGCGCACCTGCAGCTCGGATTTGCCCCGTTGCAGCAATTCGCTGGTGGCCGTGGCCAGCACCTGATCGGCAGTCCCGACCGGCACCGTGGATTTGATGATCAAGGTGCGATCGGCCTCCATCAGGCCGGCGATCTGCCGGGCGACGTTAAGCACATGGCTGAGATCGGCGGAACCATCTTCGTCCGCCGGGGTGCCGACGGCGATGAAAATCAGCTCGGCGTGAGTCACCGCATCACTGGCCTGGGTGCTGAACAACAAACGCCCGGCCTTGATGTTTTCTTCAAGTGTTGCGGACAGGCCTGGCTCACTGATGGGCGGTACCGCTTGTTGCAGTTGTTTGATCTTGTTCGGATCGATATCAATGCATAAAACCCGATGGCCGACATCGGCAAGTGCAGCGGCTTGTATAAGTCCGACATAGCCAGTGCCAAATACGCTCACGTCCATCTGCGCACCTCAATAAAACCAGAAAAGTTAACTACGGAATGAGATTGTTAAAGGGGTATAGCGCAGGGTTTGAAAAGCGTGTCAGCAAAATGACATGTTGCACGGGTATAACACTTGAGGCGTTTTTGGCGATTGGCCATCAAGTCATTGCTGCGATTGAATTTGTTGTTTATTTGCAGATTTGTTCAGATTCAATTTAACCGACAGACGGTCTAAGTGCCCGAAATTAAAGGCTTTAAGCGCTGAGGGTGTGTCAGATTTGAGTCACCGTTTTTTTGACGCTTTGCCCGGTTATCAGTCATTTCTTGCGCTTTGATGGCCGGGTGCTAGTGTCAGGTTCTGACCGACAAAGCTTTGACATCTGCCCTTTTCCGATCACCGGTATCGCCATGTTCAAATACGCCAAGGAACTGCTCTTAGTTGCCTATCTATTGCTCTTTTCCGACTATTATCTGGATCGGTTAAATGCTATCGGGTGGGGTTTCAATGCACTTGTTTTTGGCGCGATGTTTTTGGCGCTTACTTTCGCGTTATATCTAACTGCCTATATACGTCAGGCTCTCGTTCGACATGTGTTCGCATTAACGCTGTTTGTTGCGGCGGTTTTTTTCGATGTCTATACCCGGGTCACGGCGGATTACCTGAGGTACAGCGATTTTGTCTCGCTGGTGTACTCCGGCGGCTTCATTCAGGAAGCCGCGTATCAGTACCGCGATGCGATCCTGCGCGCGGTGCTCAGTGGCTTGCTGCTTTTGTTTGGCATCGGGCTCAAGCCGCGTCATGCGCTATTCATACCCAACACATTGCGCATCTTGGCGCCCGTTTTCGGCGTACTGATGCTTAGCGCACTGCTGTTTTTACGTGCAGGCGAGGGCGCACGTGGGCTGCCGATCATGTATACGCCTTTGGCCTACCTGAACCTGTTTGCCTACGAAGCGCTGCACGACACCGTTGGCCCGCGTGAAGCAGTGACGCTCGCGCGCGCCGCGCCTGCCGTCGGCCACGACATCGTGCTGATCATCGACGAAAGCATTTCCGGCAATTACCTCGACATCAACGCGCCGTTCGGCGTGCACAGCAACCTCAAGCAAGCGCCGGCCGGGGTCGATGTTTTCAACTTTGGCTACGCCGCGTCCATTGCCAATTGCAGCGCCGACACCAACGTCACCTTGCGCTACGGCGGCACCCGCGCCGATTACATGCGCATCAACAGCACGTTGCCGTCGATCTGGCAGTACGCGAAAAAGGCCGGGCTCGCCACGGTGTACATCGACGCCCAGCGCACCGCCGGCAACCTGCAGAACCTGATGACCGCTGCCGAGAAAAACGACATCGACAGCTTTGTGCAATTCGACCAGACCAGCGTGCGCGACCGCGATATGGCAGCAGCGGCGAAGCTGATCGAACTGCTCAACGACGATCGCCCCGAGCTGATCGTGATCAACAAGGTCGGCGCGCATTTTCCGGTGCATGACAAATACCCGGACGCGTTCATGGCCTACCGGCCGACGCTGCCACGCGGGCAGTTCACCGAAGTTGCCGATACTGGAGAGCGCGCCGGTTTCAACGGTCAGCCGGATGACTGGCTGCTGTATCGAAACGCCTACAAAAACACGCTGCTGTGGAACGTCGGCGAGTTCTTCGCCCGGGTATTTGCCCAGGCCAATCTGAGCAATGCGCTGCTGATCTACACCTCCGATCATGGCCAGGATCTGCATGAGCGCGGCAACCCGGGCTTGAATACCCATTGCGGCGGCGACCCGGTGGAGGAGGAGGGGCTGGTGCCGCTGGTGGTGATCCAGGGCCGTGGGTTGCAGACGCCGGACTGGGCGGCGAATCTGCCGGCAAACAAGGACCGCTCCAGCCACTACAACATTTTCCCGACGCTGTTGCAGGTGATGGGCTACGACTTGGGCGCAATCGAAGCGCTGTATGGCAAACCGCTGAGCGTGCCGACGGCGGATGAGTTCACCTTCAACTACCGCTTCAATGCGCGGTTGGGCGCCAAGCCTGAGTGGAAGCATATCGACCTGGGCAGCATCGTGACGCCTGAGCGGGCGCCGGCGAGTGTGGCTTCCGGGCAGTAAGATTTGAGTTGCTCGGGCGGGCCTCTTCGCGAGCAGGCTCGCTGCCACAGGGGGATCGCGTTCCAATGTGGGAGCGAGCCTGCTCGCGAAGGCGTCTGCACAGGCGACGCCACTCTGAGCTCCTGTTCAAGTGCGACGGATCACCAGCGGACAAAAACCATTCAGGGCCGCTATCCTAGGCCCAGGTTCACTGATCGGGTTTGCCCATGCTTGAGGTTCGCGACGTTTTCAAAAGCTATGCCACTCCGCAGGGATTGTTGCCGGTGCTGCAAGGCGTCGACCTGACGCTGGAGGCCGGTGGCAGCCTCGCGCTGATGGGCGAATCGGGCAGTGGCAAAAGCACTTTGCTGCATCTGGTGGCCGGGCTGGACAAGGTCGATAGCGGCAGCATTCGCAGCGGCGGACATCGTCTGGAATCCATGAGCGAAGCGCATCTGGCGAACTGGCGGCGCACGGAAATCGGTCTGGTGTTTCAGCAGTTCAACCTGATCGGCAGTTTGCGGGTGGAGGACAATCTGGCCTTTCAGGCGCGCCTGGCCGGGCGCCATGAGCCGCGCTGGCAGGCGCATCTGGTGCAGCGTCTGGGTCTGGGCGATCTGCTCTCGCGGTATCCCGAGCAACTTTCCGGCGGCCAGCAGCAGCGGGTCGCATTGGGTCGGGCATTGGCCTCGCAGCCGAAATTGCTGTTGGCCGATGAACCCACCGGCAGCCTTGATGAAGCGACCAGTGATGAAGTGCTGCGGCTGTTGCTGGAATTGCTCGATGACACGCCGACGACCCTGCTGATGGTCACCCACAGCCAGCGCGTGGCGGCGCGATTGGCCCAGCGTGTGGTGTTGTCGAATGGGCGGGTCGCCTGATGATCTGGCGCCAAACCCTGCGCGCGCTGCTCAGCCACTGGCGGCGCCATCCCGTGCAGTTTTTCAGTGTGCTGACCGGGCTGTGGCTGGCCACCAGTCTGCTCACTGGCGTCGAGGCGCTGAACAGTCAGGCGCGCGACAGCTACGCGCGGGCCAGCCAGATGATCGGCGGCGCACCGCAAGCCAGCCTGAGCACGCCGAATGGGGCATTGTTTCCACAGCGCTGGTTTATCGAATTGCGCCGTCAGGGCTGGCCGGTGTCGCCGGTGTTGCAGGGACGGCTAACGCTCAAGGGCCACGAAGACCAGCGCATTCAGGTGATGGGCATCGAGCCGGTGTCGCTGCCGACGGATTCCGCAGTGGCCGGGCAGGCGATGCCGATCGAGCGCATCGTCGAATTTTTCAGCCCGCCGGGCAGCACCTGGATTTCTCCGGACACCCTGCAAATGCTCGGCTTGCGCGAAGGTGATACAGCGCAAACCGCGAACGGCCAAACCCTGCCGCCGCTGCTCGCGCAGAAGGACATGGCGCCGGGCCTGTTACTGGTCGACATCGGCGTAGCGCAAAGACTGCTCGACCAACCCGAGCAATTGTCACGGCTGTTGTTGCCCAAAGATTTTCATCAGGAATTACCGGCCAGTTTCAACGACCGCTTGCAGCTCAAAAGCAGCGGCGAAGAAAACAATCTGGAGCGGTTGACCGAGAGCTTTCACCTCAATCTCGATGCCCTTGGATTTCTGTCGTTTCTCGTCGGCTTGTTCATCGTCCACGCCGCCATCGGCCTCGCACTGGAACAGCGCCGAGGCTTGCTGCGCACATTGCGCGCCTGTGGCGTCAGTGCACGAATGCTGATCGCGTGTCTGGTGCTTGAACTGGGTGCGCTGGCGCTGATCGGTGGGGTGTTCGGTGTGATCAGCGGCTATTGGCTGGCCAGCGTGCTGCTGCCGGACGTCGCCGCCAGCCTGCGCGGTCTGTATGGCGCGGAAGTGGCGGGGCAGTTGCGTCTGAGTCCCTGGTGGTGGTTCAGCGGTGTCGGTCTGAGCCTGCTCGGCGCGTTGCTGGCCGGGGCCAACAGCCTGCTGCGAGCGGCGCGCCTGCCGTTGCTGGCGGTGGCCGATCCGCAGGCCTGGCATCAACAATATTCGCGCTGGTTGCGCCGGCAGGGTTGGCTGGCGATGGCACTGCTGGCGATTGCGCTGGCGGCGCTGATCTGGGGCGACAGCCTGAGCAGCGGCTTCGTGCTGATGGCCGGGCTGTTGCTCGGTGCCGCGCTGGCCTTGCCGGTGCTGCTCAGCGCGTTGTTGAACCCGTTGCTCGGGCGCAGTCGGTCGGTGCTCGGCCAATGGTTTCTCGCCGACTGCCGCCAGCAACTGCCAGCCCTGAGTCTGGCGCTGATGGCGCTACTGTTGGCGCTCGCGGCCAACATCGGCGCCGGCAGCATGACCGCCGGTTTTCGCCAGACCTTCAACGACTGGCTCGAACAACGCCTGAGCGCCGAGTTGTACGTCAACCCGGCCAACCCGGCGCAGGCCCGCGAGATGCACAGTTGGCTCAAGCAGCAGTCGAATGTGAGCGCTGTGCTGCCCAACTGGCAGGTTTCGGTGACGCTGCAAGGCTGGCCAGCCGATGTCTACGGCATTATCGACCATCCGCACTATCGCCAGCATTGGCCGTTGCTCGACAGCAGTGGCAGCGATCCTTGGGGCAAACTGGCCACGGATGATGCGGTGATGCTCAGCGAACAACTGGCACGACGCCTGAAGTTGAAGCCCGGCGAGCATCTGAACATTCCCACGCCAAACGGCACGTGGTCGCCGCGCATCGTCGGCATCTACGCCGACTACGGCAATCCGAAAGGGCACGTGCTGATCAGCAGCGAGCACCTGTTGCGCGGCTGGCCGCAACTCACGCCCAACCGCTTCAATTTGCGTATCGATCCAGTGCAGATTCCGGCGCTGCTCAACGCCTTGCAGGCGCGCTTTGCGCTGGATGACAACCGCGTCGTCGACCAGGCCCGGCTCAAGGGCTGGTCGGTGCAAGTCTTCGAACGCACATTTGCTGCGACGGCAGCCTTGAACAGCCTGACCTTAGCCGTGGCTGGCGTGGCGCTGTTCATCAGCTTGCTGACGCAAAGTCAGAGTCGTCTCAGTCAACTCGCACCGCTGTGGGCCCTGGGCGTGACGCGCAATCAATTGATGCTGCTCAACCTCGGCCAGACGTGGCTGCTGGCAGTGCTGACCTTGATGCTGGCGCTGCCGCTGGGTATCGCCTTGGCGTGGTGCCTGGATGCGGTGATCAACGTACAGGCGTTTGGCTGGCGACTGCCGTTGCGGGTTTTTCCATGGCAGTTGTTGCAACTGATGGGCCTGGCTTTGCTCGCGACTTTACTGGCTTCGGCATGGCCGCTGTATTCGTTGTATCGCACGCAGCCGGCGGATTTGCTGAGGACGTTTGCCCATGAGGATTAACAGCGTCGTGTTGATGCTGGTGCTGCTGCTTGCTGGCTGCGATCAGCCTGCACCCGAGGACAAGGGCTTTGCCGGCATGGGCGATCAGGCGCAATCGTTCACCCCGGTAGTGCCCGGTCGGGTGTTCAGTTTCCCCGCCGATCACGGTGCACATGATGGTTTTCGCATCGAGTGGTGGTACGTCACCGCCAATCTCAAGGATCAGCGGGGCAATGACTTCGGCGTGCAATGGACGCTGTTTCGCAGCGCCCTGACACCGGTTGCCGAGCAAGCCGGGTGGGGCAATCAAACAATCTGGCTTGGCCATGCGGCGGTTACTTCGCGCTCGGTGCACCACGCCGCCGAGCGCTACGCCCGGGGCGGAGTAGGGCAGGCCGGCGTGCGGCTGGCGCCGTTCGAGGCGTGGATCGACGACTGGATGTTTGCCAGCCAAGCTCAGGATCCGTTGAGCGACATGCAACTCAGTGCTCGTGACAAGAATTTCGCTTATCAACTGCGCCTAAACTCCAGCCGCCCACTGGTGCTGCAGGGCGACAATGGCTTCAGCCAGAAATCCGAAGAAGGCCAGGCCTCGTACTACTACAGCCAACCGTTTTTTCAGGCCAGCGGCACGCTGCAGATCGACGGCCAGACCTACACCGTCAGCGGCCCGGCGTGGCTCGATCGCGAATGGAGCAGTCAGCCACTCACGGCCAATCAAACGGGCTGGGACTGGTTCTCGCTGCACCTGGACAGCGGCGAACACGTGATGCTCTATCGCATGCGGCAGAAGGACGGCGCACCTTATCTGACCGGCACCTGGATCGCCGCTGACGGGCAGATTCAGACATTGCGCAGCGAGCAGATCAGCCTAGTGCCGCAGGATCCGGCCAAGGTTGCTGATCGGCCGATGCCGGTGAAATGGTCGATCCGCATTCCCGACAAGAAGCTGGAGATCAGCGTCGATGCAGTCAATCGCAATGCCTGGATGAATTTGCGTATCCCGTACTGGGAAGGGCCGGTGAAGATCAATGGCAGCCATCCTGGCCAAGGTTATCTGGAAATGACCGGGTATTAACGACAGGCGCTGTCTCCCTGTGGGATCAATCCCTCCACTCAGCCTTGCGACGTCGCCGATGGGTCAAAATCAAAAGCAGGTGAGCTGACACTCGACCTATAGGTGAAGTGGGACTGTAGGCGCTGCCGAAGGCTGCGATCTTTTGATCTTGCTCTTGCAGGCGTGAGCCTGCTCGCCACGGCTTTCTCAAAGATACTAATGGATAGCGGATAACCCCAATCCCTGGGGGAGCTGGCTGGCCAGCGATGGCGTCAACAAGGCCACCACTGATCAAACCGCTCGGAACTCTCTCTTCGCCAATACGCTCTACCCAGAAACCCGCCATTTTCGGACTCACTCATGAGCGACGACTTGCAACTCCCAGACCTCAACACCTGGCAACGCCTGTTCGACGATCAGACTCTTTGGCAGCAGTCGCCCGACGCTCACTATTTCGATCTACAGCGCATCGCCGATGACCTGCTCGGCCAAGGCGCGATCGATCTTGAGCAATGGCAGTTGTTGCGCGCCAAAGCCGACGATCTGCACAAGCAGTCACCCGAGGTCAACGTCGCCCGCGAACTCGACGATCCCGAAGCCTGAGGACTACCGCCGTGAATACCACCATCAACCAGAACGACAACCCCGACGAACCACGCCCCGCCGGCGAAACCGAACGCGATAACGACGCCCTGCGCCCGACCGATCCCAAGCAGCGGCAGGACAGCGGCAAAGGCACACCGAGCGGCGAGTCCACCGCTCAGGAAACCGCCAAGCCACACACCCGAGGGCCGCAAACCCAAGTCAAGCCCTGAACAGCGTCTATGCTCACTGGCACGCCCGCTGCTGAAGTCGATTTGGTGGCGGGCGTCGCCATTTCATCACAGGGAAAGTAATGCATATGAAGCTCGACGCTCTAGCCAAGGCCATAACCCTCGCAACGCTGCTTTCTGCCGCCAGTTTCGGCGCACTAGCTGCCGACATTCCGTTATCCGCCGTCGTTGAGGCCGATTCCGTTACCACCAAAGTGCTCGCCGTCGACCCGGCCAATCACCAGGTCGTGCTGGAAGGCCCTGAGGGACGTCAGGTCCACGTTCAGCTCAGCGACAAAGCGAAAAACCTCGCCAATCTAAAAGTGGGGGACTTGGTGAAGATCGAAGTGCAGCGGTCTGTCGCCGCTTATCTCGATACAGATGTGGATAAAGGTCTGCCAGGCACCACCGAGCGTACCGGCGAACTGCGCAAAGCCCCAGGCAGCGATAACCCTGGCGGCGAAGCCTATCGTCAGGTTCGGGTGCAGCTGAAAATCAGCAAAATCGATTTGAAGACCAATCAGGTCACCCTCGAAAATCCATCCGGACAATCGAAGACGCTCGATGTGAAGAAGCCGGAGATTCAGGCCAAGTTGAAAGATCTGAAAGTAGGGCAAAGCGTTATTGTCACTTATACCGATATCCTGAAAGTGACCAGTCAGCACGATAGTTGAGTATTAACTCTACAAGTTGATTGCTCTTGTACAACTTTATGTATGAGAGCAATCATATAAAGTTTTTTGTAAGACAATTCTCGAGAAAAATCGGTAAAACACAGTTTTTAACTTTTCAGTGCAAAAATTTCATGTTTGCCCATGACGACATGTCCACTTGTTTGAATTAAAATCCTCGGCGTTCGCCCAGTGTCAGGGCTCTTTACCGGTGCATGGATTGCCAGGCCATAACACTGGGCGAACTCCACGACTTGCAAAGTTGTATACAGATTCTGGAAACAAAAAGGGCGACTTTGCAGTCGCCCTTTTTGTTGTTTTCGATTAGGTGGAAGCTTGCATGCCCGCTTTGCCGTGCTGCCCCTGTAAGCGCTTGAGTGTCTGCTGGTACATTTTTGTACGGCGATGATCCTTGCCATACGTGCCTGCCGCCGCGACGGTGCCGGCCTGGATGTGATCAAGGTAGCGGAAGATCTTCCGCGGCGAGAGAAACCTGACGCCATAGCCCAACCCGACCATTCGATCCTGAAGTGTGTAACCAGGCACCTCCTCATCCATGCAGAAGTGCAAACCCAGCGACTTCATCAAACGCGCATTCCACAGCGTACAGAAACTTTTCAGATGCGTTTCTTTATACGGGCGTGGTGGTTTCGAACGCAGGCCGAAATGAACTTTTAGCCGACGAACATGATGTTTGCAGAACCGCGAAGTTAAGCGCCAGGTATCACGCAGTAACCCACGATCAAGTTGCTCAACACAACCGACCGCCGCCATGTCCGCACTTTTCGTGCATTCGCGCATCATCATCGCGAACACTTCCATGTCGTAGACAAAGGTGTCGGTGTGCAGCAGAAACAAGTAATCGGTCTCAACTTTCGCCAAGGCCAGATCCAGCGCCTTGCCATGGGCAATATGCCCCATTTCCTTACCCGGCGACGGCCGCTCGATCAGATTGATCCAGTCCAGTGAGCGCAAATAATCGAGGCTGGCATCCGCCGAATCGTTATCCACCACCCACACTGGAATGCCCTGCGCCTGGACATGCTCGCGCAACAGCTCCAGACACATGCGGGTAATGTCCGGTGTTTTGTAATTGACCAGAACGAGGCTGAAGTTGGAATGCGGCAGGGTAGGCAGATCAAAGGCTTTCATGTCGGAGGGACTCATCCACGGCTCAAGACGACAGGTTGATGAGCCGGGATGCTAGCGAGGGAAGCTTAGGTGAAGCTTAATTTGGGAGGGGGCACCTGCGGGAATATGACGACGTATATGGTTGGAGATGACTGCCGGACCTCTCCATGCGATTGTCAGGTTCCGAAGTAAAGCTCATCCAGTTGGCGCTTGCGGATTGCCAGGTATTCGTCCCATACCTTGGGAAAATCCTCATCTCGGGTTAGCGGAAAAGTCAGGTAGATGTGTTTTCCGACAACACTGACGTACTGGCGCGCACGTTTGAAGGCCGGCTGTTCGTATAGTGCAAGGCTTTCGTCGTAAGTGTCGTGATGGTGGCGAATCGTTACTCGATGAGGGGCAATCATCCCTCGCGCAAAATCGATTACCCAGTCGCCGTCTATGGCCGTACGCAAATAGCCGTAAACACCATCGACCGAGAGCAGGATGCAGGTGTTGGCTTGGTTGCCGTCCCAGTCGTTCGCTAGAACAATCTGGTCTGCGAAGTATTTGATCGTCTGGTTATCCGGACCCTGTAGAAGCAAGCCCCAGCCCTCGACGCCCATGCGAAACTCGCCAATGTTTTGAAAGGTTGCGGTCCATTGATTGGCAAGTGTTATCTGACGGGTATTCATTGGGTTTTCAGACTCGAGATTTCCGACTTATGGTGTCGGATAAACCGAAAAAAATCGGCTTTACGTTTTAACAGATGTTAAAAATCCAAAGAAATAGACGAACTTGGTTGCTCACATTTCATCCATGCAAACCCGCCGCTTTGCACGCTTCGACGAACGTGGTGCCTTTTTTGTCCATGGCAGTCTTGACCATTTGATTGGCTTTCACGAATGCAGCGGTGGGCTTGGCCCATTGCTCTGGTGGCAACGGCTCAGACCATGTTTGCACTTGCTCCGGAAGGGTAGGCCGCCCTTTGCGATGCGCCCATTCGGCTAGCATGTAAGGCATCTTCCAGAAGCTCAGCACGCGCCACATGTACCAGCGGCGCAACGGCCAGTAGGATTTTTTCGAGTAACCGTAATGCTCGCGCTGCTCGGGCGTCAGTTCGTCACCACCCTCGTCCAGCGACCCCATCGCGCGTGCGTCTTCGCGTTCGATCTCGAAAGTGTGTAGGCCTTCGTACGGTTTGAGCCGATCACCGGATGGAGTCAAACCCAGTGCCTTGAGCATCGGGTTTGGAGCATCTACCAACTGACCGTCTTCCATGTAATTACGAATTGACGTCCACATCCCTAAAGCATGTGCATCGCTGGGTTGTGGTAGCAGGAGGAATTGCACTTTGTCCTGCTCCTCATCCTCCAGACCCATGCCGAACGTGTACTGGCGAGTAGCGCCATAACTGGTGACGCCCTGAGTGTTGGAGACCCAGGCGACTACGCTTTCCCAAGGTACGATGAGGGCGCGGCGGGTTTTGCTGTCGACGTAGCAGACTTCGCGGCGTTGGCGGTTGAAGCGGACGGGGTAGGTTTTTGCTGATGAGTAGACACTAGAGATCATTCCATAGACGTAAGCGCCTATCGGAAGAAAGGAGAGTAGGGAAATACTTATGGACACTTGAATAAAACCGAATAGTTCGCGCCACGGATCACTAAAGTGCTCGGGGTAAAAAATCACTCCGTAAGCAATCACAAGGCTTGGCATTATGAACGCCAGAAATATGGGGAACCATAGTCCTGCCGCTAATATTTTTCCCTGCTCAACGGTCCCCCAGTTACTCCCACCTAGCTCTAAAAATGTGTCATTCACCTCCGAAAAATTTCTACGAGAGGACTGCGTCTGTCCTGTGTAAACGGGCAATGGCGAGAGAAATAGAGTTTCATTCAACCCGCTATCGCGGATTTCCCCCGCGTTTGGGCGCTTGCTGTGTATATCTGGTGCGGCTTCGGTCGATACGATTTTATCTTTGCGCTTCAAAAGGCTCTTAAACATCGACAGTCGCCAGGTCTTCTTGTTTGAACAAAATGAATTGAGATTTATTTATGCCATTCGGCAATGTGTCTACGGACTCTACCTTAAAGACACCTCGCGTTGGGGTGCGTTTATATGATGCGCCAGTGATATGCAGGTCACGAAGTACAAAACAGGTTTCGTGCATGATGTCGCGCTCGGCTTCCAATTGATAGGCGATGTTCAGCGCCAAGGCAAAATCGGTGGTTTGCAGCGAGTCACTTATCGGCAGGTGGAGTGTCAATGCCTCGTTGCTTTTGCTAACCACAACAAAGCGGGTGACCCAAGCGGACGAGCGTTCCTGCCACCTTAACGGGAACGGACCTGGCGCGTATCCAATATTTTTTGGAGTGTCGCGATACTGCTCGTACGCTTTCAACTGTAATTTGCGAGTGTCCATTTCCTGTGTGCTCACACCAGGAACTACCAGTTTCAAATAGGTCTGTTTGGCATCGCGGATCATTTTGCAGGTAGGTTTTTGCACAACTTTTGCCAATTCGTTCCACTCATCCTGTGCGGTACGGTTTTCGGTCTTGTTCCCCCAAGCGCTGCTCCGCATCCACTTTTGCAGGTCGTCCAGATTGAAGTAGTTGTAAAGGCCTTCACCTACCAATGTAAGCGTCTGCCCAACACATCTTGCTCAATGTTCAGCGTCTGTCTGGGAGTAGGAAATCTACCTCGTAGATACCCCGTGCCGCACGGATGGTCACAGGGTGTGTGACTGGCCTTACGTCACTCAACTCCCATGCGAGCCAGCCATCCTCAAAATAGCTTGCACAGGCCGCTTGCATGTCAGCGAGGATGAAAGGGCGCACGGTTTTCACGCGCACAATTGCGACGGCAGTACCGTTATCGTCTTCGTCCCCATCGTTATGGAGAAAACGCCCGTTTTCCACAATCACGAGATCCTCGGGAGGATTTAAGTCTGGATGCCAACGACGGACTTCGAGGATTTTCTCGCCAGAAGCGATTCGGCCTCCACTGGGCCGTACAATTGATAACGCCTTTATGGTTCTCTCCTAAAAATTAGACGCTTGGGAAATAGTCGCTTCGATAGGATTCCACTTATGCGGCAGAAGCTCGGCGATCTCACTCGCCCGTTGCGTCGGTAGGCGTGTAAGAACATCCTTGAGGTATGCATACGGATCATGCCCATTGAACCGCGCAGACTGGATCAAACTCATGATCGCTGCGGCACGTTTACCACTGCGTAGCGAGCCTGCGAACCACCAATTCGAGCGGCCAAGAGCCCACGGCCGAATCTGATTCTCGCACCAATTGTTATCGATGGGCACAGCACCGTCATTCCATTTCTGGACGAGGTTGGCATTGAGGTTGTGGGTCAAGGCGACATTGGCAATTGAGGTGTCAGCCTGCGCACACTCGGCGATGACCTGGGGCTTAAATGACTTGGAATAGGAACGGCGTTCTTGTGGCATGGGCGTCCGCTTAAAAAGGCTAAAAATGGTGTCCACTTAAATTTAGGTGGACACCATCGCCTTAAGCGATGGCATCAGGAAGGTGTGTTGCCCGGACGGTTACCTTGCACCCGGCCTGGGCACCGGCGAAGACTTCAAACTTCGCCAGTTCGCCGGATTTTTCGGCCATGTCGACGCCGACCAGGCTGGTGTAGCCGGTTTTTTGATCCAGGGTCAAATCGCGCGACAGCATGAGGCTTGCGCCAGCGAAGCCCCAAGCCTTGGCTTGAAGATCCAATGACATTTTGCCGAAGTTGACACTGCGTACGCTGCCGTCGTGGGCCTTGTATTTCGCTATCCAGGGATCAGCCGTTGCCCGTTAAGGGAACTCGACTTTCTGCAAGTTTTAAGGTCGGCGATCTTCAGTCCTTATAACTTTTTAAAAAAGTTTTGACTATGTTGAACTAGAGTTGAGACTAATGCCATGTGAGAACTCAATAACCATAAACGGGAACAAAATAAGAAAGTGGTGGGCGTGTTTTCTTCCATTCTTCCGCAAATAGAAGACCTTGCTTGATGTCTTCTTTGGTCATTTTTTCAGTGATTTTTGGGAGCATTCTTTCGCCGTCTTCAGCTGCTGTCCCGCCACCCTCGAATTTAGACAACAGATAGGCTAGTCCATAAGCCTCAATCAAGTTTTTTGGGTAGTCTAGATCGTTTGGTATATGGGCTACGCTGAGGGCGTAATTACCAACCGCGCTGACGTATCCGCCTTCGGCCGATTTTTTTAACCAATAAGCAACTTCTTCTTTCCTCCCTCCATGTTCAAATAAATAATTGGCATAAAAATACATTGCTTTGGGGTATCCACCTTCAGCTGACGCTTTGTACCACTTTTGAATGGTTTTTTCGCGGCTACCCGGAACGATGAACCATCCTTCCCCATCTTCGTAGATTCCTGCGAGTGTATTCTGTGCTAGATGATCACCTGCCTCCGCTGCCATTTCTAACCAACTGAATCCTTGTTTGGTTATGAATAGAACGGTCATTGCTTCAGTGTCATTGTTTTTAGCTCGTTCCTGAGCTAGTTGTATTGCTTGTTCTCGCCATTCGTCTGCACTCTTACCACCGCAGCTTTTCATTTCATTACAGATATCACTCTTACTGCTTAGTCTTAGCATTGCGTAAAGGTTGCCCTGTTGCGCAGCTGCTTCATACCATTTTCTTGCTTCATCAGTTGTGTACCGGTTGCTCAGCCGAATCGCCTCTGCCAAGTAATATTGGGCTGTCTCGTCACCCGCAATAGCAGCACTTTCCAGTAAAGGTTGAGAGTCGTACCAGTCGCTTTGCTGATACAAAATTAGTCCTCTCTCTTTTTTCGACTGCTGTTCTTGTGTTAGTTGTGCAGAAGCTGAGTAGGGAAAAAGGACGAATAGAAATAAGCATAATACGATTTTAATCAATGTTAGGTCCCTTATAGCTTGCTTTTGTATCTTGGATTGGAGCGAAAGCCGGGCCCTTATAGATGGTGTTGTACTCACAGTGTCCAGTTAGTCGGGCGCCCAATCTTGCTACATGCTCGCGATAAATTCTTCTTGATTCGTTACTGGTCTTATCCAGAGCCTTAACTCGTTCAGCCATAAATGAATCGAGCTTGAATTTGTTTTTACAATATGTAAGCCCGGCTTGCGGTGATCGCAATCCATCCCGATTCATACGTATAATTGCCTCTTCGAACTGCAGAGTAGCGTTAGGGTTGGATGATATCCACCCTAAACACCGTTCGATCGCTCTCTGCTGTAGTTGATATGCCTCGTCTTCCTTGACGCTTTTATTGTCTTGGTCTTCTTCTATTGAAAAAGATTCAGGAGATGAGCTAAGGGTCAATAGCAACGGTCCAAGTGCCTGTGGCTGCAAGTTACACACCCATTCCTGCATCTCTTTCTGTTTTTTGTCGGTGACGATTGAGTAAGCAATCAATCCCCCACGCCCCCCCTCAGTCAGCGCATCAAATATCCCTTTAACAATGGCATATCCACGCACATAGGCAAACGCCACATCGATACCAGTGGCGCCTAGGAAGCTCAGCTTTTGCAGATAGTCCATGGCTTCCCCATCGACCCACTCAAGATCCTTGTATTGGTTCGCGGCCATTTCCTGTCGCACCAGTTCCGTCAAGGCCACGATGCTGTCGTAGCCGACTTCAAAGGTCAAATACCCTTTGACGCCTGCGCCCCAGACCAGCGCGCCCTTGATCGATAACAGCAGTAGGCCGTTTTGCATCCGCAGGTGCATGTCGCCGTTGTAGCCGGCGCCGATGGCTACGGCCGCTTCAACTTCCAGTTTGGCCAAAGGGCGCCACTGGTTGGCTGAAATACGATTTGGCACGGGAGCAGGAGGGAGGACGCTTGGGGGAGGGCACCAGAACAGTTTGCCGGTTACCTTGCACCCGGCCTGGGCACCGGCGAAGACTTCAAACTTCGCCAGTTCGCCAGATTTTTCGGCCATGTCGACGCCGACGAGGCTGGTGTAGCCGGTTTTTTGATCCAGGGTCAAATCGCGCGACAGCATGAGGCTTGCGCCAGCGAATCCCCAAGCCTTGGCTTCCAGATCCAGAGACAGTTTGCCGAAGTTGACGCTGCGCACGCTGCCGTCATGAGCCTGGTATTTTGCGATCCAAGGATCAGCCTTTGCCCGTTTAGGAAGCTCGACTTTGAGCAAGCTGACTTCGCCTCGCCACGCTGTGACATCCAGTGCAACTTCTACGTTGGCAATCTGAGGGGAACCACTTTTAAGAGTGGGGCCTTCCATTTTGACTTCGGACAGCAAGTTGGCGCTTTCCGGAAGTAAGCATCGAACGAGTTGGGCCTGGGGGCTGTTGTCGAACAGCATGAGATTGCGCAGCTGTTTATCTTCGAAAACCATGGCTTTCAGATTTTCGCCCCAGGTTTGGCGTTTGGCTTCGGCTTTCAGGCTTTCGACTTTGTAGCCTTTGGCTTCCAGCGCCGCGAAGAACTTATCAGGCACAAACAGTCCATTTTCATCGAACCATGGTCCCTTTTCATCGAATTGGAGCGCGCCTTCCTGTTCCAGCCAATCGCTGAATACCCGATCGTCATCGGCCTCTTTGGCAATCGATTTTGGCAGGCTGGTCGCAAGCTCCTTGAGCTGGCCTTGGAATGCGTTACCACTGATTTGTGCCAGATGTTTCAGGCTGATGTGGTTGAGTATCGTTGTTGACGAGGCGCTACTGAGTTCGCGCAGAGGTATGTTGGTTTTGGCCAGACGTTCGATCGGCTTTGGCTTGTAGCTTTCCGGTTCCCACATGAACAGGCGGGGTGGCTTGAGCCCACGTACACGCGCCTCTGCAGTGATCTGGATTCGCTCTGCCTCGTTATTCAGGTCGTACCACTGCTTTTGCAAACTGACGAACAGAACGCCGGGCGGTGCGGATTTGCCGCCAGTGGCCGACACCCATTGAGAGTAACGCTCCTCGATTTTTTTCTCGAGCTCATCGCGTTTGTCGGTCAGCTTGATAAACGCCTGAAAATCCTCGGTACCGGCGTACTGGTCATCGGGACTCAGCGCAAACTCGGGAACTGCAATCCCGCACTCGGCAAGCTCCACGATCGCATTGATGTACTTGGACATCAGGTCTTTCAACGCCAGGATGTTGAGCTGAACACCCCTTAGTTTTTTTTCGTCGATCTCGCCGGTTTCGATCAGCTTTTTGTGAAGCGCCTTGTACTCTTTCAGGTGTTCCCAAGCCGAAGCGATCTTGCCGGTGCCAGGGTCAAACATTTTGTAGCCGTGGGCTTTCGCCTTGTCGCGTTCTTCAATGTATTTGTCAATTGCATCACGCGCCTTCAAGGCACGCGGGGTGTAAAGAACGCCGTTTTCCCGTTTGTACCCCAGTGTCTTTGCTTTCGCATCGGAAACTTTTTCCAAGGTTTGCATGTTCTGCTGATTTGTCTCGATGCGTTTTCCGGCATGGAACATCTCACGTTCGGCATGCATTACCGCGTCGCTATCACCTTTGGCCTTCGCCGCTTCCCAATCCTTGCGGCACTGTGCTTTTTTTGCAGTGTCCTCGGGGATTGCCGCTTTCGACTCCACATAACTGGTGTGTTGCTCACCTTCTAGAAAAGCTTCCGGACCCGGAGTGAGGAAGTAGTCCATCAACCCTGCATCGGCGATGTTGCTCATGCGCGCGGCTTTATCCGTGTCTACGGTCTTCTGCTTGAGCAGGCTGACGCTTTCCTTGAGTTTCTCGGACGTGCGCTTGGGCAACAGCCAGAAACGGCGCTGACCGGTAACGTAGATGATGTCTTCATAGCTGCTGCTGCAGCCCGGCTTCTTGTCTTTGCAGAACGTTTCCGCATCGGCAGTCTTTTTTGGCGGATCGGCCGGAATGACGACAGGCGGCTGTTCGGATAGGGATGTTTGTTCGGACGTACCTGTCATCTCAGACTTCCATTCGTTGTACTTTCTCGAATGCTGGCATGTCGCTGCTCAGCAAGTTCATGACGTCAGTGCGCGCCTGCAACGGACCTTGGTTTAGATTCGGCAGCAGGCGCTCAAGATGACGTCCTTCTGCAATGCCGTGGTCCACCAGCAGTTGCAAATTATCGGCCACGCCAGACAGCTGCGAGTCCGATAAGCCTACAGCGGACTCGGCGTTCCGCAGCCGAATCCAATACCACCAGCGGATTTCATCGAACGCTATCAGCGTGTTGATCTTTAGTTGCAACGGATATTTTTGTTCGCCATTAGAGGCATCAACTTTTTCTCTTTGTTCCCAAACACGCCATTGTTGATCATCGCTGTGGGCGGGCGGGGTATATACGATGTCCCAAGGGCCGAACAGAGGTCGGGCGGGTACCGTCAGCGCCAGCGCGCTCCAGAACGCCGGGTCGTAGTAGCGAGCTAGCGAGTCACCATGAGCCGGGTCGTTCATGCGCAGGAGGCGACGAGCATGCAAGAGCGCGGTCTCCGGTTTTTCACACGATGTGAGCAGAATACCGGCGCGGTTGTCGCGGCATAGCTCAAGGGCTTGGGCGGCGGCAGGACTTCCCGCTATCAGCTGTATCCAGATCGGACTGACATCATTCATTTCGGCAAACGGCGTGTCCTGAAACAACTTTTCAACACCCGTCAACCCGGACTGTTGGTAAAGCTTTTCCAGAGCCCGAGGCTGGCGAACGCTGTCGATGATGCCGTACAGGGTGCGGTTTCCAGTGGTGCCCAATGGCGTCGTGGCCACGGTTTTTTCCAGGAAATGACTTAGCCATTCAGACATGGGCAAACCTCACGCGAGCAAGCGCCATTAGCTTGCTTTCCACAAATCGGAACAAGGGGAAGGCCTTGAATGCTTTTTCGTACAAACGGGTTCGCCATAGGTGGCACTGTTACCTGCCCCGCCTTATCCGCATCAGCCTGTTTTAAAGGCCCCGGCATCAACGGCGCAGCACCGGTCCCACTGCCCGGGCTGCCACCGGAATTCATATTGATCACCGGTCCGCTCATGGTCACGCCGCCAGCATCAATCTTAATGAAGCTGCCGCCACCCACCAGCGTGAGTTCGGCGCCGGCTTCCATCACCACTTTCATGCCGCTGCTCAGGTGGATTTCCTGGCCGGCGTCGATGAACTGACCGGTGCCGATCTTGATGTGCTGGTTCACACCGACGGTGAGGTGGTCGTTGGCGCGGGTTTCGACTTTGCGGTCGGCGTAGACGGTGTGGTGTTCTTCGGCTTTGAATTCGCTGTAGCTGTTTTGCTCGACGGTGTCGTGGCGTTCGTTGCCGACGCGGATTTTCTGGTCGTGCTCGATGTTTTCGTCCCAGTCGCGCTGGGCGTGCAGGTAGATCTGTTCCTGACCTTTCTTGTCTTCGATGCGCAGTTCGTTATAGCCGCCGCCACCCATCGAGCTCAGGGTCTTGAAGGTGCTGCGGGTCTTGTTCGCCGGCAGTGGGTAGGGGACGGTGTTTTCCTTGTGGTACAGGCAGCCGCTGATCAGCGGTTGATCGGGGTCGCCTTCAAGGAAGGTGACGAGCACTTCCATGCCGATGCGCGGGATGGCGATGCCGCCGTATTGGGCGCCGGCCCAGGCGCTGGAGACGCGCAGCCAGCAGCTGGTTTTGTCGTCGGCCTGACCTTCGCGGTCCCAGTGGAACTGGACTTTGACCCGGCCGTATTCGTCGCAGTGGATTTCTTCGCCTTTCGGGCCGGTGACCACCGCGCTCTGGCTGCCGAGGATGCGCGGTTTCGGGTGGCGCAGCGGCGGGCGGTTGGGCACGTCCCACGGCGTGGCCTGGAAGCGGTTGCGGTAGCCCTGGTGGAAATCGTCTTTGAGTGCGGTGGTGTCACTGGTCAC
>NZ_JBSICA010000023.1:0-84900 GCF_058245595.1 Pseudomonas sp. UF-293
GCCGAAGGCTGCGATCTTTTGATCTTTAATGAGGGTCAAGATCAAAAGATCGCAGCCTTCGGCAGCTCCTACAGGGATCGGTGTACGCGGGTCCCTGTGGGAGCGAGCCTGCTCGCGAAGAACGATAACGCGGTCTTTCTGACTCAACCTTGAAAAGGCCCCGCAGGGCCTTTTTGTAGTCAGAACAGAAAATACCGCTGCGCCATCGGCAGTGTTTCCGCCGGCTCGCACCACAGCAACACGCCATCAGCCTTGACCTGATAAGTCTGCGGATCGACATCGATGTTCGGCAGATAGTCGTTGTGGATCAGGTCGGTTTTCTGCACGTCGCGGCAGCCTTTGACCACGCCGATTTTCTTCTTCAACCCCAACGCTTGCGGCAATCCCGCTTCGTGCGCCGCCTGGCTTATGAAGGTCAGGCTGGTGGCGTGCAGCGAGCCGCCATAGCTGGCGAACATCGGGCGATAGTGCACCGGTTGCGGCGTCGGAATCGAGGCGTTGGCATCTCCCATCAGGCTCGCGGCAATCGCACCGCCCTTGAGGATCAGCGTCGGTTTGACGCCGAAAAACGCCGGGCGCCACAGCACCAGGTCTGCCCATTTGCCAACTTCGATCGAACCGACTTCATGGCTGATGCCGTGGGTGATTGCCGGGTTGATCGTGTATTTGGCGATGTAGCGTTTGGCGCGGAAGTTGTCGTTGCCTTCGCCGTCCTGGGGCAGCGGGCCGCGCTGTTTTTTCATCTTGTCGGCGGTCTGCCAGGTGCGCGTGATGACTTCGCCGACGCGGCCCATGGCCTGACTGTCGGAGCTGATCATCGAGAACGCGCCGAGGTCGTGAAGGATGTCTTCGGCGGCGATCGTTTCGCGGCGGATACGGCTTTCGGCAAACGCGACGTCTTCGGCGATGCTCGGGTCGAGGTGATGGCAGACCATCAGCATGTCGAGGTGTTCGTCGATGGTATTGCGGGTGAACGGCCGCGTCGGGTTGGTCGAGCTCGGCAACACGTTGGGGAAACCACACGCCTTGATGATGTCTGGCGCGTGGCCGCCACCGGCGCCTTCGGTGTGATAGGTGTGGATGGTGCGGCCCTTGAATGCGCCGAGGGTGGTTTCGACGAAACCGGATTCGTTGAGGGTGTCGGTGTGGATCGCCACCTGCACGTCGTACTGATCGGCAACGTTGAGGCAGTTGTCGATGCTCGCCGGGGTGGTGCCCCAGTCCTCGTGCAGTTTGAGGCCGATGGCGCCGGCCTTGACCTGTTCGATCAACGGCTCCGGCAGGCTGGCGTTGCCCTTGCCGGTCAGACCGATGTTCATCGGGAAGGCATCGGCGGCCTGGAGCATGCGCGCCAGATGCCACGGGCCGGACGTGCAGGTGGTGGCGTTGGTGCCGGTGGCCGGTCCCGTGCCACCGCCGATCATGGTGGTGACGCCGCTCATCAGCGCTTCTTCGATCTGCTGCGGGCAGATGAAGTGGATGTGCGTGTCGATGCCGCCAGCGGTGAGGATCATGCCTTCGCCGGCAATCACTTCGGTACCGGCGCCGATGGCGATGGTCACGTTGGGCTGCACGTCGGGGTTGCCGGCCTTGCCGATCGCGGCGATGCGCCCGTCCTTGAGGCCGACGTCGGCCTTGACGATGCCCCAGTGGTCGATGATCAGCGCGTTGGTGATCAGCGTGTCGACCACTTCGGCGGCGAGCAACTGGCTCTGGCCCTGGCCGTCGCGGATGACTTTGCCGCCCCCGAATTTCACCTCTTCGCCGTAGGTGGTGAAGTCTTTTTCGACCTCGATCCACAGCTCGGTATCGGCCAGGCGCACCTTGTCGCCGACGGTGGGGCCGAACATGTCGGCGTAGGCGCTTCTAGAAATCTTCATGTGCTTGCCTTGGGATTCAATTGTTTTTGAGATCGCTCGCATAGCTCGCTATCGCAGCCTCGCTGCGCTCGACAGCTCCTACAGTCAGTGATCGGCTTGAGACCAGGTGACATTGGCAGGAGCTGCCGAAGGCTGCGATCTTTTCGGGGCTCGCCGATATCAGTCGAGATCACCCATGATGCGTCCGGCAAAGCCGAACACCCGGCGATGCCCGGCGTAATCGACCAGCTCGACTTCGCGGCTCTGGCCCGGCTCGAAGCGCACGGCGGTGCCGGCCGGAATGTTCAGGCGCATGCCGCGACTGGCGGCGCGATCAAAGGTCAGCGCGTCGTTGGTTTCGAAAAAGTGAAAGTGCGAACCGACCTGGATCGGCCGGTCGCCGCTGTTGGCGACTTTCAGGCTCACGGTGCGGCGGCCGACGTTGAGTTCGATGTCGCCGGGCTGGATCTGGTATTGGCCAGGAATCATCGCTGGGCTCCTTGCAGGACTTTGTAATAGAGAGCGGTCGGGCGATAGATGCCGTTGGGGTCGCAGGCGTAATCGGGAATTTCGCCGGCGCGCACATAGCCCAGTGCCTTGTAGAAATCTTCCGCCGGCGAGCCGGCCTCGGTGTCGAGATAGAGCATGCCGCGCTTGTGCTTGGGCGCTTCGAGTTCCAGCGCCTGCATCAGTTGCTGGCCGAGGCCACGGCGCCGCGCGTGTTCGCGCACCAGCAGTTTCTGCACTTCGGCGCGGTTCAGACCATTGGCCTTCTGGCACAGGCCCAGTTGCACGCTGGCCAGCACCTGCTCGTCCTTCACCACCACCCAGAGCAGCGTGCTGCCCTTGTTGATGTTGTCCTGCACCTCATCGAAATACGCGCGCGCCTGGGCGGCATCGAGGTCGGCCATGAAACCGACGCTGGCGCCGTAACCGACGGCGTCGAGCAGCAGATCGATCAGGCCCTGGCGATAGTGGGCAAAGCTCTCAGCGTTGACGCGGCGCAACTGGGCGGCGTTCATCGACATCACTCCTTGTGAGCATCCGGCGGCGGAGCGCCGGGATTGAGGGTCAGCTGCATGAAGGTCAGATCGAGCCAGCGGCCGAACTTGGTGCCCACTTGCGGCATCTGCCCGGTGATGCGAAAACCGGCGCGCTCGTGCAGGCGGATCGAAGCGGCGTTGCCGCTTTCGATGGCGGCAACCATGACGTGTTTGCCGCAGGTGCGAGCGCGTTCGATCAGCGCGGTCATCAGTTGCGGGCCGAGGCCGTTGCCGCGTTGATCGCTGCGCACATACACCGAGTGCTCGACGGTGTGGCGGAATCCGTCGAACGGCCGCCAGTCGCCGAACGAGGCGTAACCCAGCACCGCGTTCTGGCTGTCGACGATCACCAGAATCGGGTACGCCTGTAACTGACGCGCGTCGAACCATGCCTGGCGATTGCCGAGGTCGACCGCTTGTTCGTTCCAGATCGCCGTGGTGTTGAGCACGGCGTCGTTGTAGATGTCGCGGATCGCCGGCAGATCGGCCCGGCTGGCATCGCGAATGGTGTAAGTCATGGCGCGGCCTCAGACGATCGGCTGGTGAACGGTGACCAGTTTGGTGCCGTCGGGGAACGTCGCCTCGACCTGGATCTCCGGGATCATTTCCGGGATGCCTTCCATCACTTGCTCGCGGCTGAGCAGGGTAGTGCCGTAGTGCATCAGCTCGGCAACAGTCTGGCCGTCACGTGCACCTTCGAGCAGCGCGGCGGAGATGTAGGCCATGGCTTCCGGGTAGTTGAGTTTCACGCCACGGGCCAGCCGCCGCTCGGCGACGAGGCCGGCGGTGAAGATCAGCAGCTTGTCTTTTTCGCGTGGGGTCAGGTCCATTGTTGGAATCCAATATCGGCAGTTAAGAATGATCAGGTCGATCGCGATCTGTAGGAGCTGCCGAAGGCTGCGATCTTTTAATCTTGCTGTTAAAGATCAAGATTAAAAGATCGCAGCCTCGTTTCACTCGTCAGCTCCTACAGGGCAATCCATTTCAGGTGTTCCAGATTCGTGGGGGCATGGCCTCGCGTCCGAGCAGCGCAGGTCTGAGCAAACGCCATAACTCGATGAGCCAGGCGCGGGCGAGCAACGCTTCAGCGGCCAGACATCGCGCCACCAGCAACCCCGGCAATTGAGTCAAATCCCCACGCACCTCATGCCCCAGCGAGCGGCAGTGCTCCAGCAATGCGGCATCAATTTCACCGGTGACCAGCAGCGTCGCAAACACCGGATTGCCATCCAGTCCGATGGGCGAGTCGAGCAAACCATCGTTGCCGACAATGCGCTGCCGTTCGTGCCAGAGCAACCGGCCATCACGGCGGATATCCAGGTGCGCCTGGAAATGCCCAAGATCGAAACGCTCGCCGCTGGCCGGACGACCGAGCGCCACGACGTCCCAGTAGAACAGCCGCGCATCGCCTTCAAGCTCGATCGTCGTGCACAACTCGGCCTGCGCGGCGCTGTAGACGATGGTTTCCTGCGGCAGCCATTCCAGTGTCGCACCGGCAGCGACTTTCAAGTCGAGCTGCTGATACGCCGGCCCACCCGCGCGATACCACTTCGCCGCGCCGGGGCTGGTGATTTGCGCCCAGGCGTTGGCTTCGACGCGAGCGCTGATATCCAGACGATCACCACCGGCAATTCCGCCCGGCGGATGGACGATGATGTGCTGGCAGACCTCGGGGCCTTCGGCGTACAGATGCTTTTGCACGCGCAGCGGGCCGAGGTGGCGGCGCATGACCGGACGCGTGCAATCGCCGAAACGCGCGTAGGCCAGTTCCAGCTCGGCGTGCCAGCTCGGGGTAAACAGGGCAGGTGCAACAATCGAATTCATGGTTTGTGATTATCGTTAGGAAGCTACAGATTAGACCGGCGCGTTAGATCGTGACCAGCCCGCGTACACCCTCGGCCTCCATATTTTCACCGCGACCCTGCTGAACGATCTCGCCCCGCGACATCACCAGATATTGGTCGGCCAGTTCCGCCGCGAAATCGTAGAACTGCTCGACCAGCAGAATTGCCATGTCACCGCGCGCCGCGAGCTGCTTGATCACCGCGCCGATTTCCTTGATCACCGAGGGTTGAATGCCTTCGGTCGGCTCATCGAGAATCAGCAGGCGCGGGCGGCTGGCCAGTGCCCGGCCGATCGCCAGTTGCTGTTGCTGACCGCCGGACAGATCGCCGCCACGGCGCTGCTTCATTTGTAGCAGCACCGGGAACAGTTCGTAGATGAAACCTGGAACTTCTTTGGCTTCTGAGCCTGGAAACCGCGACAGGCCCATCAGCAGATTTTCTTCCACGGTCAGGCGCCCGAAGATCTCACGACCCTGCGGCACGTAGGCGATGCCGGCATGCACGCGCTGATGCGGTTTGAACGTGGTAATCGGTTTGCCTTCCCAATTCACCGCGCCTTCCTTGGCCGGCAACAGGCCCATCAGGCATTTGAGCAGGGTGGTCTTGCCCACGCCGTTACGCCCGAGCAGGCAGGTGACTTCGCCGACTTTTACGTCAAACGAGAGACCGCGCAGGATGTGGCTACCGCCGTAGTACTGATGAAGTTGTTGGACCTGTAGCATCGGAACTCCGTTAGTTGGGCTTCAAGCCGCAAGCTGCAAGCTGCAAGCAAGAGCAGTGCTGTTTATGACTTTGCTTTTACTTGCTGCTTGAAGCTTGTCGCTTGCAGCTGGCCGATTCATCGGCCCAGGTAGACCTCGATCACCCGCTCGTTTTCCTGCACCTGTTCCAGCGAGCCCTCGGCCAGTACGCTGCCCTGATGCAGCACCGTGACGTGGTCGGCAATCGAGCCGACAAAGCCCATGTCGTGCTCGACCACCATCAGTGAATGCTTGCCGGCCAGCGATTTGAACAGTTCGGCGGTGAACTCGGTTTCGGCGTCGGTCATGCCCGCCACCGGTTCGTCGAGCAGGAGCAATTGCGGGTCCTGCATCAGCAGCATGCCAATCTCGAGGAACTGCTTCTGGCCGTGGGACAACAGGCCGGCCTGGCGATTGACCGAAGTGGTCAGGCGAATCGTCTCCAGCACTTCACTGATGCGGTCTCTCTGCTCGCCGCTCAGGCGCGCACGCAAACTGGCCCACACCGACTTGTCGGTCTTCTGCGCCAGCTCCAGGTTTTCAAACACGCTCAAGGCTTCGAACACCGTCGGCTTCTGGAATTTGCGGCCGATGCCGGACTGGGCAATCTGCACTTCGCTCATCTGCGTCAGGTCCAGGGTTTCACCGAACCAGGCCTTGCCGTGGCTGGGCCGGGTCTTGCCGGTGATCACGTCCATCAGCGTGGTCTTGCCCGCGCCGTTGGGGCCGATGATGCAGCGCAGCTCGCCGACGCCGATGTACAGGTTGAGATTGTTCAGCGCACGGAAGCCGTCAAAGCTGACGCTGATGTCTTCCAGGGTCAGGATCGTGCCGTGACGCGTATCGAGGCCGGGGCCGACGCGCTGGCCAAGGCCGATCGAGTCGCGGCTGGTGCCTTCGTCCTTGTTCGGTTCCACGGGGAAAAACGCCGGTTCGAGCATGAAATCGGCACTCGCTGTGACTCTCATTGTTCACCTCGTTTCTTCAGCAGACCGATCACGCCTTTGGGCAGGTACAACGTCACGACGATGAACAGCGCGCCGAGGAAGAACAGCCAGTATTCCGGGAAGGCCACGGTGAACCAGCTCTTCATGCCGTTGACCACGCCGGCGCCGAGCAGCGGCCCGATCAGCGTGCCGCGCCCGCCGAGGGCGACCCACACCGCCGCTTCGATGGAGTTGGTCGGCGACATCTCGCTGGGGTTGATGATGCCGACCTGCGGCACATACAACGCACCGGCCAGACCGCACAACACCGCGCTCAGCACCCAGACGAACAGCTTGAAACCGCGAGGATCGTAGCCGCAGAACATCAAACGGTTTTCCGCATCACGCAACGCCGTCAGCACCCGACCAAACTTGCTCTGCGCCAGGCGCCAGCCAATGAACAGGCTCGCCACCAACAACAGCACGGTCGCCAGAAACAGCACCGCGCGGGTGCCCGGTTCGGTGATGCCGAAGCCGAGAATGGTGCGGAAATTGGTGAAGCCGTTGTTACCACCAAACCCGGTCTCGTTGCGGAAAAACAGGAGCATGCCGGCGAAGGTCAGGGCCTGGGTCATGATCGAGAAATACACGCCCTTGATCCGCGAACGGAAGGCGAAAAAGCCGAACACCAGCGCCAGCAAACCCGGCGCCAGCACCACCAGACACATGGCCCAGAGGAAGCTGCTGGTGCCGGTCCAGTACCACGGCAATTCGCTCCACGACAGGAAGGTCATGAACGCCGGCAAGCCATCGCCGGCGGCCTGACGCATCAGGTACATGCCCATCGCATAACCGCCGAGGGCGAAGAACAGACCGTGGCCCAGCGACAGCAGGCCGGCGTAACCCCAGACCAGATCCAGCGCCAGGGCGACGATGGCGTAGCAGAGGATTTTGCCGACCAGGGTCAGCGTGTAGGCCGAGACGTGCAGGGCATTGTCTGGTGCGAGCAGTGACAGCAGCGGCAGAACGATCAGCAGCGCGAGGATCACCCCGCCGACCGCGAGCGTGACTTTCGGCCCGGCCTTTTGCGTGGCCGTGACTAACAGAGGCTGGTTCATCAGTCGATCACCCGTCCTTTCAGTGCGAAGAGGCCTTGCGGACGTTTCTGAATGAACAGAATGATCAGCGCGAGGATCAGGATCTTGCCGAGTACCGCACCGATCTGCGGTTCGAGAATCTTGTTGGCGATGCCTAAGCCAAATGCGGCGAGCACGCTCCCGGCCAGTTGGCCGACGCCGCCGAGCACCACCACCAGGAACGAGTCGATGATGTAGCTCTGGCCAAGGTCGGGACCGACGTTGCCGATCTGGCTCAGCGCCACGCCGCCCAAGCCGGCGATGCCCGAGCCGAGGCCGAAGGCGAGCATATCGACGCGCCCGGTCGGCACGCCGCAGCAGGCGGCCATGTTGCGGTTCTGGGTGACGGCGCGGACATTGAGACCGAGGCGGGTCTTGTTCAGCAGCAGCCAGGTCAGCACCACCACGAACAATGCGAAAGCGATGATGACGATGCGGTTGTACGGCAGCACCAGATTGGGCAGCACTTGGATGCCGCCGGACAGCCACGCCGGGTTGGCCACTTCAACGTTCTGCGCGCCGAACACCAGCCGCACCAGTTGGATCAGCATCAGGCTGATGCCCCAGGTCGCGAGCAGGGTTTCCAGCGGCCGACCGTAGAGGTGGCGGATGACCGTACGCTCCAGCGCCATGCCGATGGCGGCAGTGACGAAAAACGCCACTGGCAGCGCAATCAGCGGATAGAACTCGATGGCCTGCGGCGCGTAGCGCTGGAACATCAACTGCACGACGTAGGTCGAGTAGGCACCGAGCATCAGCATCTCGCCGTGGGCCATGTTGATCACCCCGAGCAGGCCGAAGGTGATCGCCAGACCGAGGGCGGCGAGCAGCAGAATCGAGCCCAGCGACATGCCGCTGAACGCCTGGCCGAGCACTTCGCCGATCAGCAGTTTGCGTTTGACCTGAGCGAGGCTGGTTTCGGCGGCGGTGCGCACCCCGGCATCGCTTTCCACGCCCGGTTCGAGCAGACCTTCAAGGCGCGTGCGTGCCAGCGGGTCGCCGGTTTCACCGAGCAATCGCACCGCCGCAAGGCGCACCGCCGGGTCGCTGTCGACCAGTTGCAGGTTGGCCAGCGCCAGGCTCAGGGCGGCATGCACGCTTTCATCTTTTTCCCCAGCGAGCTGCTGGTCGAGAAATCTCAGCTGCGCGGGTTTCGCGCTTTTCTGCAATTGCTGCGCGGCGCTCAGACGGAGTTTGGCGTCGGCGGCGAGCAATTGATGGCTGGCCATGGCGGTGTCGATCAGACCCCGCAGGCGATTGTTCAGGCGCAGGGTTTTTTGCTGGCCGTCGATGTTCAATTCGCCTTGTTGCAGGGCGTTGAGCAATTCGATACGGGCCGGATCGGGCTGCGCGGCCCAGGCTTCCAGCAGTTTGGCCTGTTGCATCGGATTGGCCGCGACGAAGTCTTCGGCGTCGCCGGCGTGGGCCAGGAGTGGCAGCAACAGTGCGATGGCACAGATAAATCGGAAAAGGGCAGTGGGCATAGTCAGTCGCCTTGACGCGGACATTGTGGGAGCGAGCCTGCTCGCGAAGGCGGTCTGTCAGTCACATGGATATTGGATGCGCCGACGTCTTCGCGAGCAAGCCCGCTCCCACAGGGGGATTGTGTCGGTCTCACGCCAGGCGCGAGACTGACATCCGGTGACTCAGTTGCTCTTCACCGCATAATCCGGCTTCTTGTCGTTGCCCTGAATGAACGGGCTCCACGGTTGTGCGCGGATCGGGCCTTCGGTCTGCCACACGACGTTGAACTGACCGTCGCTCTGGATCTCACCGATCATCACTGGCTTGTGCAGGTGGTGGTTGGTTTTGTCCATGGTCAACGTGTAACCGGACGGCGCAGCAAAGGTCTGCCCGGCCAGCGCTTCGCGAACCTTGTCGACGTCGGTGGATTTGGCTTTCTCGACTGCCTGCGCCCACATGTGGATGCCGACGTAGGTGGCTTCCATCGGGTCGTTGGTCACGGCTTTATCGGCGCCCGGCAGGTTGTGTTTCTTCGCGTAGGCTTTCCAGTCCGCGACGAATTTCTTGTTCGCAGGATTCTCCACCGACTCGAAGTAGTTCCACGCCGCGAGGTTGCCAACCAGCGGTTTGGTGTCGATGCCGCGCAACTCTTCCTCACCGACCGAGAACGCCACCACCGGTACATCGGTAGCCTTCAGGCCCTGGTTGGCCAGCTCTTTGTAGAACGGCACGTTGGAGTCGCCATTGACGGTCGAGATGACGGCAGTCTTGCCTCCGGCGGAGAACTTTTTGATGTTGGCGACGATGGTCTGGTAATCGCTGTGACCGAACGGCGTGTAGACCTCTTCGATGTCCTTGTCGGCTACGCCTTTGGAGTGCAGGAACGCGCGCAGGATCTTGTTGGTGGTGCGCGGGTAGACGTAGTCGGTGCCGAGCAGGAAGTAGCGCTTGGCGCTGCCGCCTTCTTCGCTCATCAGGTATTCAACGGCGGGGATCGCTTGCTGGTTCGGCGCGGCGCCGGTGTAGAAGACGTTCGGCGACATCTCTTCACCTTCGTATTGCACCGGGTAGAACAGCAGACCGTTGAGCTCTTCGAACACCGGCAGTACCGATTTGCGCGACACCGAGGTCCAGCAGCCGAACACCACCGCGACCTTGTCCTGGGTCAGCAACTGCCGACCTTTCTCGGCGAACAGCGGCCAGTTGGAAGCGGGGTCGACCACCACCGGCTCGAGCATCTTGCCGTTCACGCCGCCCTTGGCGTTGATCTCGTCGATGGTCATCAGCGCCATGTCCTTGAGCGACGTTTCGGAGATCGCCATGGTTCCGGACAACGAGTGCAGAATCCCGACCTTGATGGTCTCGGCAGCCTGGACAGTCCAGGTCATGCCCATCGCGGCAATGGATGCCGTGAGTGTGAAAGCCTTGATCAAACTGCGACGCTTCATTGTGCGATCTCCATGAACATTCGATTTTTTTTGATTGGCAGATGCGGACGACTGAAGGGGGTTTTGCAAAGGCTGTGCCCGGTCGCGATCAGGCGGGGAAATGTCGTGTTAGAGCGGTTATACGTAGTGATGGCGCACCAGGAAGGAACGCGCAGTGGGGGGTGGTGCGATCAAGTGCTTCATTGTGGTGCTACCGCAACACGGCAGTGGCTTTAAGCAGGACTCAGTCCACGCCGGGGAAGGAGTCGACATACTTGATAGTGAAATCGGGGAAGGAGTCGACGACCTGGATTTTGTAATCCGGGAAGCTGTCGACGGTTTTCCACTTGCCTGCGGAATCCGGGAATGAGTCGACTTTCTTCACCTTCAGATCGGGAAACGAATCCACCACTTTCACTTTGTAATCAGGAAAGCTGTCGACGAACTTGATCTTGCCGTAAATCCGCGAGACATCGACCGTCGTATCGGCTTGCACTGAACCACAAGCCAACACCAACAACGACAGGGCAACCGTTTTGCGCATGACACTCATCCCGAGACTTGAAAAGGGCACGTAGTCTAGATCAGCACTCGGGACGGGATACATCAACTTCTGCAGGAGCTGCCGCAGGCTGCCCCTGCAGAAGTTGATTCATGATGAAGCCGAGGTGGATTCGGTTTGCTTACGCAGCCGCGACAGCAGCAGTCGATCCAGTAACCACACCACCAGCAGCGAAGCCCCTACCAGCGGAAACACCACCGCCAGCACCAGCATGATCGCCACGCCGGTTTTCCATGTCGGTAAATCATGGCGCAGCGGCGGCACGCCGAACTTGCCTTCGGGACGCCGCTTCCACCAGATCACCACGCCGCTGACGGCGCTGAGCAGAATCATCAGGCAGATCAGCAGGACGACGATCTGGTTGAAGGTGCCGAACATCTTGCCCTCATGGAGCATCACGCCGATTTCCGTGGCGCGCGCGACGGTGCCGTAGTGCTCGAAGCGCACATCGGCGAGGACCTTGCCGGTGTACTGATCGACGTGCAGGGTGGCGTCGTTGCGCGGATCATCGGCGAACACGGCAATGGTGAACACGCCGGTGGCAGTGGTCGGCAGCGTGATGCTGTAGCCGGGCTCGACCTTGCGTTCGCGGGCGATGTTCTGCACGTCCTGCAGGCTGATGGCGGGGGCAGCAGGGCCGGCGTGAGCGTTGCCGTGGTTCATGTGTTCAGCGTGGTCGCCGGACATCGGCATCGGCGTGTTTTCCATCGCCCATGGCACGGTCTGGCGAGTGGCGCTGTTGAGGCTGCGCGCCTCGATGTCGGAGGTTGGCACGTTGTTCCACATCGCCGCCGGGAACACGTTCCACACCTGCGCGTATTGCTTGCCCCAGAAACCGGTCCAGGTCATGCCGCTGAGCAACATCACCAGCAGCAATGTCGCGCCCCAGAACCCGGTGACCGCATGCAGATCGCGCCACAATATCCGCCCGCGACTGCTCAGGCGCGGCCACAGAATGCCCGCTGCCTGACCGCGCGGCCACCACAGGAACAGCCCCGACACCACCAGCACCACGCCCCAGCCAGCAGCCATTTCGATCAGGCGATCGCCGATCGTGCCGATCATCAATTCGCCGTGAATCGCACGGGCGATGGCTTGCAGATTCTGCTTGGCATCCTGCTCGCCGAGGATGTCGCCGTGATACGGATCGACGAATACGTTGAGTTCGTGGCCAGCGTTTTTCAGCACGAATTGCGCGCTGCGCTCGGCATTCATCGGCGGCAGGTACTGGGTGACCTGGCCCTGCGGATAGGCAGCTTTCACCCGTTGCAGCAAGTCATCGGCCGGCACCGTATGGTGCCCCGCCGGTACTTCGAGCAGGCTGCTGTACATCAGCGAATCGAGCTGCGGTTTGAACAGATAAATGATCCCGGTCAGGGCCAGCATCACCATGAACGGCGCGACGAACAGCCCGGCATAGAAATGCCAGCGCCAGGCCAGATTGTAGAAATTGGGTTGAGGCTTTTGCATCACGTGTGCTCCGCTTGGCTGGGTTCTTTTCGTTGTCTGTTTACCTGTGGGAGCGAGCCTGCTCGCGAAGGCGTCATGCCAGACGACATCACTGCTGAATGCGCCGGCCTCTTCGCGAGCAGGCTCGCTCCTACATGGGTAGGTGTTGGTGTCAGAAACTCATATCGACTTTGGTCCAGAGCGTGCGCCCCGGTTCATTAATTGCCTGTGGGTCATTGGCCGGGTAGCCGAACCCGGCGTTGCCGGCCAGATTCAGGTGCTCGGCGTAGGCTTTGCCGAACAGGTTGTCGACGCCGCTGCTGACCTTCCAGTGCTGGTTGATGCGGTACGCGCCGTTGAGCGAAAACACGCCGAAGCCCGAGCTCTGGGCGTAATCCTTGCCGACCACGTTGCCCTTGTTCGCGTCGATGCGGTGCTGCGCGGCGACCACTCGCCACAATGCGCCGGCGCTCCAGTTGTCCTGGCTGTAGCTCACGCCGAAACGCGCATCCAGCGGCGGCATCTGTGGCAGGGCCGAGCCGTCGCTGCTGTTCTTGCCCCAGGCGTAGGCCAGGGTCGCATCGGCTTTCCAGTTGTCGGTGAGGTTGTAGGCAGCACCGAGTTCGCCACCCATGATCCGCGCGTCGATGTTCTCGGCGCGCGAGGTGCTCATGCCCATCACCCCGGGCGTGTAGTCGAACAGGATGTAATTGCGCACCACGCCGACATAGCCCGAGGCCCAGGCTTGGAGGTCGGCGCTTTTGTAGTTCACGCCAAAGTCGAATTGCGTGGTCTTTTCCGGTTTGATCGAGTCGAAGGCATTGACCGATCCTGCCGGGCCGGACTTGGGCGAAAACAACTCCCAGTAATCCGGGAAGCGTTGCGCGTGGCCGAGGCCGGCGTAGAGCGTGGTCGGGCTGTCGGCGAGGTCATGCTCGTAACGGATGAAGCCGCTTGGCAACGTGTCGGCGCGGCTGTCGTCGGCGGTCGGGTTGGGCCGAGCCATCATTCCCGACCCTATGGTTTGCCGATAATCCTTGGCCGAGGCGCGATCGACCCGCGCGCCCGTGATCAAGCGATCACGCTCGGCGGCGTACCAGGTCATTTCGCTGAACACGCCGTAATTGTGGAAATCGGCGTCCTTGCTGTACGGCAGTTGCTTGTAGGTATCGATACCCATCGCACTGCGCTGACGGTGCTCGTTGGTCTGCGCATCCAGCCCGGTGATCAGTTGAATATCCGCCCAACGCCAGGTCGCCTTGAGCCGCGCGCCGAGGGTGCGCCGGTCGACGTTGGACGCCATGGGCCCGGCCATCATCCCGGTGCCGGACGGTGTGCGCAGGGTGTAGTTGTCCATCACATGATCGGCGTAGTTGTAATAGACCTGCGCCTCGAGTTTTTCCAGCGCCTCACTGATATTGGATCTCTCGAAACGCAGGCCGAGGCTTTCGCGCAAAAACTGCGAGCCGTCCATGCCTCGCCCGGCATATCGGGCTTCGCCGTCGCCCTTGCCGGCGGTGAGTTCGATCAGAGTGTCGGCATCCGGCGTCCAGCCCAGTGCGACATCGCCGTTCCACTTGTCGTAGCGCGAGGCGACGATGTCGTTGTTGCCGTCGCGGTAATCGTCGGAATGCGCCGTGTTGCCGATGACTCGCACGTAGCCCAGAGGGCCACCGGCAGCCGCGTCGACAACTTTGTCGAAACGACCGTGGGAACCGGCCAGCACGCTGGCATTCACCCGTGTACCGAGTTCGCCGAAGCTCTCCGGCTCACGGTCGAACAGCACCGTACCGGCCGATGCACCCGGCCCCCACAGGACCGTCTGCGGGCCTTTGATCACCGTGAGTTTGTCGTAGGTTTCCGGCGAAATGTATGAGGTTGGCGCGTCCATGCGGCCGGGGCAGGCGCCAAGCATCATGCTGCCGTTGGTGAGGATATTCAGTCGCGAACCGAACATTCCGCGCAGCACCGGATCGCCGTTGGTGCCGCCATTGCGCACCAGAGCGAAGCCGGGAATGGTCTTCAGGTAATCGCCACCGTCACTGGCCGGCACCGGTTGGCGCGGATCCTTGGGGTTGGTGACGATCGTCAGTGGTGAGCTCGGGGCAATGGCAGTGATCACCGTCGGGCTCAGTTCATTTTCGTGGCTCGCGTGATCATCAGCCAACGCCAGCGGTGTCAGCAGCAGGCCGCAAAGGACGGCAATAGCTTGCCTGCAACGAATCCGCGATTCATTCAGGGCAAAGTGCGCGCGGGCAGATTCCGCGCAGAGGACAGCAGTAAACCTGGACATGACAATTTCCATCGAACAGTCGTAAACACCACGGCCGGCAGCCTGGAGCTGTCTTCTCAACCGTGTGCAATCAGAGGTGCGTGTTTACGTGGCGATGGGCGGGGCGCGGGTGCGGGCGCCGGGGAAGAAGGGTTGGCGGGCATGGCCCAGACGCGGCGAGGGTGGGGTGAAGGTGTTCGGTGGCGGGATGTTGAAAGCGACGAAATCGCCGCCGCCGGTCAGTGCCGGGCAGTTGAACAGCAGGCTGCAATAGCCGCACTTTTCCCACAGCACGTGGTGCGAGGACTGCGGCGGGCAATGCTCGGCAGAAGGCTGGGCTGCATGGCCGCCGTGATCCATGCCGGGCATGTCCATCGACATGGCCATGCTCATTGGCATCGGTGTCGAGGCGTGCTGATCCATCGGCATCGACTGAGAAATCAGTGGGCCGATGAAGATCATCAACATGGCGAACAGGGCGATCCAGCTGCCACGCGTCAGCGCTTGAGTCTGACGGTGATGCGGGACGGGCCTAGCGCGCAACGGACACATGGGCGAAGTCAGCCGAAACGGTTACTGAGCGTGCACGTGGCCCTGGGCGGATTCCGGCGCTTTCTTCTGCACGGCAACTTCAACGCTGACGTCACCTGCCTTTTCGAAATGCAGGGTCATCGGGAAACGCTTGCCGTCGCTGAGCAGGCTGCGATCGCTCGGGTTGAGCAGCATCACGTGGTAAGCCATCGGCGCGAAGGTCACGGTGCCGCTGGCGGGGATTTCCACGCTTGGCACTTGCTGCATCTTCATCAGATCGCCCTGCATCAGGTGCTCGTGCAACTGCGCTTGTGCAGCGATGGGCGAGTCGACGCTGAGCAGGCGATCGGCGCCTTTGCCGGTGTTGTGGATGATGAAGTAGGCGGCGACGGTCGGCGCATTCGGCGGCAGTTCCTGCGACCACGGATGGGCGATCTCCAGCGCACCGACTTTATATTCATGGGCATGGGCGAAGCACGCCGGCAAAAGCAGCGCAGCGAGGACGAAGAGTTTCTTCAACATGGCAGTTCTCCAGAACGATTTGAAACGCGGAATTATGGCGCGAACAAATCAGACCAGAGGGGAAGCACGGGGATTGAGACTCGGCCATTGCTGGCGCGGCGTCGGGGCTTGCAGGGAGACGGGCGCAACGCTCCGGTTGCTTTCAAATTGCGCGAAATACAGCTGCGGCGAATGCCCCGGCAGTGCCAGCAATGGCGCCCCACCTGAGCAACACCAGCAGTGCTGCATGTTCGAATGGCTGTCGTTCTGCGGGGCTTTCTGATCTATGGCGCCGATGTCGATCGCCACCATCTTCATCCCACTGCCGGTGCAGAAACTGCTCCACAGGATCTGCTCGGCCGGTGAACTGGCCGCCTGCGCCATCGCCCCGCTCAGCGGCATGGCGAGCATGTTGAACAGCACTGCAAGGCAGGCGATCCAGGCAAATGCTAACCGGCGTCGGTTCATGGGACAGGTCCGTTGGGTGGGCGATCAGGCGCGGCCCATTTAGCCTGATCAGGGCCGATAAGTAAAAAAGCGTCGTGCGGTTTGGTGTCGCAGTGCTTGCTGCAAAAGTTGTAACAGTCTGCGCCCCGTTTTGATTTCGCCGCTGTGAATGAGTGTAGCGGCTTCGACTCGCAATGCCTGGGCGAAATCCGCATCGGTCTCTATTCGTGCTCGTATGGTCTGCATAACGTCTCGACCTGCTGCTCGGTTAAGTTGCCCATCTCCCGATTCTTCCAGTTCACAGCCCTTGATGTATTGGCCCAGATCCGCTGGGGTTTTCAGGTAGTCCCGAACGTCAAAAGGAAGAAATTTCTCTGACATTGAATATCACGCCTTTGAGTTCAAAGGCCGAAGGGTAAGTGGTGTGCCTGAACGCTGAAAGTCGGTGTTGTTTTGAATTTATGTGGGTGGTGTCTGGCCGGGTTGTAGGAATCGAGACATAAATTCCGCCGAGCCGGAGTCATGTGGGAGCGAGCCTGCTCGCGAAAGCGCTGTGTCAGACAATGGAAGGCTACTGGTGCTGACGTCTTCGCGAGCAGGCTCGCTTCCACAGAGGGCCGTGCCGATTCAGTGGGAAAGGGCAGCGAGGACTTCAGCGACTGATTCAAACTCCTGATCAACCCCCGGCAACCCCGGGCGCTTCAACACCAGCACCGGCACGCCGCGCTCGCGCGCCACTTCGAGCTTCGGCTCGGTGGCGGTGCTGCCGCTGTTCTTGCTGATCAGCACATCGATCTGCCGGCGCTCGAACAGCGCGCGCTCGTCTTCCAGCAGAAACGGCCCGCGTGCGCCGATCACTTCGCAGCGCGCGTTGCCGGGGTAAACGTCGAGGGCGCGCAGGGTCCAGAACTGGTGGGCGGGGATTTCCTCGAGGTGTTGCAGCGGTTCGCGGCCGAGGGTGAACAGCGGGCGGTGGAACGGTTCGAGGGCGGCGATGAGTTCTGCCCAGTCACTGACCTCACGCCAGTCATCGCCCGCTTGCGGCTGCCACGCCGGGCGGCGCAAGGCCCAGCAGGGGATGCCGGCGAGCTGTGCCGCGCGGGCGGCGTTGGCACTGATTTGCGCGGCGTACGGGTGCGTAGCGTCGAGCAGCAGATCGACGCTTTCATCAGCGATGAACTGCGCCAGACCCTCAGCACCTCCATAGCCGCCAACCCTGACCTGGCAGCGCAAATCGCTCGGCACCCGGCCAACGCCGGCGAGGCTGTAGATATGTTGCGGGCCGAGCGTGCGGGCAATCGCCAGCGCTTCAGTGACACCGCCGAGCAGCAGGATCCGCTTCATACAAAACTTCCGGCATGCCCGACAATCCCGCCCTGACGATCAATGGCAAACACCTCGACCTGCACCTGCGCCGGCACCACACTGCGGGCGAAATTCAGCGCATGGCGACATACCTCATCACCCAAAGCAATCCCCGCCGCACTGGCCATGGCCAAGGCTTGTTGGCTGGTGTTGGCCTCACGAATGCCCTGTTGCAATACCGCATCCGCGCCAAGCGCCGCCGCCCACTGCGCCAATTGCGGCAAGTCGATGCTCGAATGTCGCGAGTGCAGATCCATATGTCCGGCGGCGAGCTTGCTGATCTTGCCGAAACCGCCGCACAGGCTGAGTTTATCCACGGGTACCTTGCGCAGATGCTTGAGAACCGCACCGACGAAGTCGCCCATTTCGATCAGGGCGATTTCCGGCATATCGTAGACACGACGCATGGTGTCCTCGCTGGCGTTGCCGGTGCACGCGGCGATGTGCAGATAACCGTTGGTTTTCGCTACATCGATGCCCTGATGAATCGAGGCGATATAGGCGGCGCAGGAAAACGGCCGGACGATGCCGCTGGTGCCGAGGATCGACAGGCCGCCAAGAATGCCCAACCGTGGATTCATGGTTTTCAGCGCCAGTTCTGCGCCGCCCTCGACATTGACTGTGACGTCAAAGCCGCCGCCGTAACCGGTTTCGGCGGCGAGCAAGGCCAGATGATCACTGATCATTTTACGCGGCACCGGATTGATTGCCGGCTCGCCAACGGCCAATACCAGACCGGGTCGGGTCACCGTGCCGACGCCGACGCCGGCGTTGAAGCGCATTCCCGGTTCGGCGCACAGTCGCACCTGTGAATAAAGCAGGGCGCCATGGGTGACGTCGGGGTCATCGCCGGCATCCTTGATCGTGCCGGCCTCGGCGCCGGCCTCGCTCAGGCGACAGAACTCCAGGCGCATCTGCACCTGTTTGCCCTTGGGCAGCGTGATCTGCACCGCGTCGGCGCTGACGCCGGTGAGCAACAGGCGCGCGGCGGCGAGGCTGGTGGCGGTGGCGCAGCTGCCGGTGGTGAGGCCGCTGCGCAGGGGCGCGGGTTGTTCGGCGGTTTCGTCACGCATCGTGGGGTTTGACCAGATCGAGCAAGGTGATCGGCAAGGCCTGACGCCAAGTGTCGAACTCGCCGAGCGGCTGAGCCTGCGCGACATGAACGCGTGTCAGTTCGCCGCCGTATTGTTCGCGCCAATGCATCAGGGTGACTTCGCTTTGCAACGTCACGGCGTTGGCCACCAGACGGCCGCCGGGCTTGAGCTGTTCCCAGCAGGCTTCGAAAACACCCTCGCGGGTGACGCCGCCGCCGATAAACACAGCGTCCGGCCGTTCGAGGCTATCCAGCGCTTGCGGCGCCTTGCCACGGATCAGTTGCAGGCCGGGCACGCCCAGCGCATCACGATTGTGTTCGATCAATTGCTGACGACCCTCGTCGGCCTCCACCGCGATGGCGCGGCAACTCGGATGGGCGCGCATCCACTCGATACCGATCGAGCCGCTGCCGGCGCCGACATCCCAAAGCAGTTCACCGGGCGTCGGCGCCAAGCGTGCGAGGGTGATAGCGCGCACGTCGCGCTTGGTCAGTTGGCCATCGTGGCGGAATGCCGAATCGGGCAAACCGGCGAGGCGCGACAGGCGCGGCGCCGTGGCATCGGCCAGACACTCGATGGCAATGATATTGAGGTCGGCTATCGGCGCCCCGTTCCAGGCGTTGGCGGTACTGTCGATGCGCCGCTCGGTGTCGCCGCCAAGGTGTTCAAACACACTCAGGCGACTTGGGCCGAAGCCGCGGTCACGAAGCAATTGTGCAACCGCCGCCGGGCTCTGGCCGTCGTTACTCAGGCATAACAGGCGCACGCCACCGAACAACTGCGCATTGAGGGCCGCCAACGGTCGGGCCACCAACGACAGCGTGACCACTTCCTGCAACGGCCAGCCGAGGCGCGCCGCCGCCAGCGAACAGGATGACGGCGCAGGCAGGATCAGCATCTCTTCGCTGGGTACCTGCCGGGCGAGGCTGGCACCGACGCCGTAGAACATCGGGTCACCACTGGCCAGCACGCAGATGGCTTCGCCACGCTGCGCCAGCACCGGCGCAAGGGAAAAGGGCCGCGGCCACAGTTGTCGTTCACCACGTATACACGCCGGCAGCAAATCCAGCTGACGCTGGCCGCCGACGATCCGCGAGGCGCCCATCAGGGCTCGCCGGGCGTTTTTGCCAAGACCCTTAAAGCCATCTTCAGTTACGCCTACAACTGTCAGCCAAGTGCTCATGCCGTTCCTCACGCGCGTGCTTTTACCGGTCAACAATGATAACGCGACGTGGATCAACTGACCGCAATAACTTTCACTGAATGAACGAAATCAAATGTCTTGATTGTTTTTTTTAACGTCGTTGGCGGGTTGTTAGTTTGTTGTCGTTGGACTTTCAAACAATCGCGAGGCGTTTTCGACATCCTCGATTTTAATTTTGAGGCAATAACTCAATAAGGTATTCATAGTGACTGACAAAAATAATTCGGGGCTGCTGCCGGATGAGGGCTGCTCCGCTGTAATGGGAAGTAATCTGTTGTCGTTCTTTGTCGACGTGACCAGGGAAGACAAACGATTCATAAAAAACAGCATGCGTTGGGCTGAGTACAAGGCGGATCTTCGCTTGGACCGCAAACGAGAACCTGCTGCCTGGTTCGAGTATTACTCGGGCGTCATGTGGTCTGTCGGCTGGCGCCTGGACCACGCGCCAGTGATAGTGTCAGACAAGAATTTTTTTGGAGACGTTCTGGACGCGTGGGCCAAGTCTTTGTCGGCGCAACTCAGTCGGGAAAAGGTCAGGCGTATGAAAGAAACTTTTCAAATGCTTGAGCTCGACTCCAATGGAGTCGAAATCTTCACCAACAGCACGCGAAAATGGGGAGATTTTCGATTCTCTCCTGCCAGTTACAATCTTCATAAAGAGCTTGAAATCGTCATCAGTAATGTCCGCTTAGTGAGTTCCGAATGGTTTTCCACCTATCTGTTCTGGACGGTGAAGCATGAAGGTTCGCAACTTGATATTCAGTCAAGGCGTTTTGTTATAACGCCTGATCAGATTGAAAAGTATCGAGAGCAGTTAAGTCTGGCCGTGGTCGAGATGCGTCTTGGAGAAATTGAGTTGGCTTGATCGGTTGATAAGCGTCGGTTCATGAAACTTTGAAATTAATTGAATGACATCTGATTTGAATGTTTTGCCTACGATGGATAGTTTGTTTTTGCGCCATGAGGGCGTATTAATAATTGAAGGATTAAAGTGATGAGCGATGTAATTGAAAAAGTAATGTCGGCTGCCGAGCGTGTTGCAGCAATTGAAGAGTGTAATGCTTTTGTTTCCGCGCAACCGATTCTAAGGTCGCGAGCAGCGCGTGCAGGAGTTGATCTGCCTGTCGACAAGGATGAGTTGAACGCGGCCATTATGGGCTCGGGTATTGCTGGCTTTGATCCGAGCATGTCCAAGCGGAGTAAGCGGATTGTCAAAAACTCATATATGTACGCAGATATCGCGGCCCTGCTGAAATACCCGGCGCCCAGCCAAAAAGAGCAACGTTACAATGAGTTCCTGCGCCTGATGAAACTTGCGGGGTGGTTTGTTTTCAGCAGTCCCTATAACCGTTATAAAGCCGAGTCCCGCAAGGTGACAATGGATAATATCGCCCTGTCGATTATTCATGGTGCCGTGGGCGCTGCCGTTGGCCAAGGCCAGGCAGCATTGAAAGTGCTCTCGAGTGTGGCGGACTCGACTATGGAAGCACTGAAGAACGAGCCGCAGGCGCTGACGCTTTTCGAGAAGAACTCTAAAAAAGCTGAAGGTGGCAACTTCTGCATGACAAGCTCCATGCAGGATGCAGAGGGGGCGATCACCATGGCAGTTGCCGCTGTGCAGTATTTTGCCAAAGCTCAGCAGACCAAAGTCCTGTTCGTCGAATGGATGCCCAGCGACGTGGAGATTTACAACGCTGCTGCGACGATGGAGATTGAAGAAGAAGACTATCTGGATGTAGAGCCCCTGATCGTCAAAGCATTGACCGCGCAGCGCGAAAAAGCGCTCACCCTGGAGTTTGGTGCATAAGTCTGAGCTTGATTAAAGCCAGAGACGTAAGTCTCTGGCTTTTTAGGGAGGTGCAAATGAGTAAAGATCAAAGTTGTACGGCTTTCGTTTGTGCCTGTGCACTGGTTCTTGTGACAGACGATTTATCGGGTCAGGAGCGTCAGGATGCATTGGATGCGCTGCTCTATTCGCAAACAGCTGCGTCCCGTAAAGCATCGCAGTTTTCCGCAGTGCAGACATGGGCGCAAATAACGGACAGAGCAATGAGAGTGGCTGGGGCATCGCTGACCGACGATCAGGACATGAACTTTCCATTGCCGGTATCAGGAGGGGTTACATTGTTGGAGGTGGCACAACAAACAATGGACTGTTGGATGCCGGCAATAAATCTGCCTGGTGGACAGCGGTTGTCCGATTTAAAGTTGGACGCAACATCGGCGACCCTTGGTTTACTTCGCCAGCATGTCGTTCGGGACGACAAGTGGATCAGATTCATGTTCGCTGTTGTTTCGCCAGGAATCACCATTCCCAAGGTTGTCATCTCTTTTGAATACTGCGGGGTGATAGGGGCGGATATTCTTCAACATCGCTTCACTGCGGAAGACGTAGTGGGTGACGTTTGCGTGTCTGCCAGCAAGGCTCTGTTGGATAGGGAAGACTATGATTTCTCCCGGGCAACGGTGATCTCCTTGCTCGGCGAACGGCGTCAGGAGCAGGTTCTCGCCCTGACGTGAATCATCGCCTTGGCTACTGAAGATGAATAGTGTTCGTCCGTTGGACGGGTTCCGACGGGCAGACTTTTCATGCCACCGGACAAAGCAGGCATAATACCGCGCCTTCGCCCGCGAAGCGCTTCTGCCACACAACCGGTCAGCCCCTTGAACGAACGCCCGATGTCCACTGCCTTACGCCCCTCGGCCTGCCCGGGGTTGCTGCGTATCGTCCAGGCACTGGACGGCGGAATCTGTCGGATCAAGCTTGATGGCGGTTCAATCAGCGTTGATCAGGCCGATGCGGTGGCCGCTGCCGCCGAGCAGTTCGCCAGCGGCGCGATCGAGGCGACCAATCGTGGCAATCTGCAGGTTCGCGGTATCGGGGCGCAATCTGCAGAGTTGATCGAGCGCTTGCTGGCCGCTGGCCTCGGGCCAAAGAACGCCGCCGGCGACGATGTGCGCAATCTGATGCTCAGCCCCGGCGCCGGCATCGATCGGCAGATGCTGATCGACACACGGCCGCTCGCCGAACACATCCTCGACACCTTGCAAAGCCATCCGCGTTTCCACGAGCTGAGCGCCAAGTTCGCCGTGCAACTCGATGGCGGTGAAGCGCTGGCGATGCTCGAACATCGGCATGATCTGTGGCTGTCGGCGTTCGAGCGTGACGGCGAAATTCTCTGGGCATTCGGTCTGGCCGGTTGTCCGACCGATCGCCCGCTCGGCGCTGTGAGCCTGGACAATGCTCACGCACTGGTGGTCGCTGTGCTGGAGTTGTTCCTCGACCTGGCCCGGCCAGAACAAACACGAATGCGCCATCTGCTCGAGGAGTTGCCAAGGCTCGCGTTGCTTGACTCGTTGCGCGAGCGCGTATCGCTCAAAGCGATCAGCAACTGGCAGCGCCCGACGTCGGCAGACGCGCTGCACATCGGCGCTCATCAGCAGATCGCGCAAGGTCTCTGCTACGTCGGCGCGGTGCCGCCACTGGGTCGACTTGATCCGGCGATGCTGCGTGGCGCGGCGCAACTGGCCCGACAATTGGGCGATGGCAGCCTGCGCTTCACGCCGTGGCAGACCCTGCTGTTGCCGAACGTGAAAACCACTGATACCGACCAAGTCCTTGAGCAGTTGCGGGCGTTGGGCCTGTTGACGACCGCAGCCGAACCCCTGACTCGCCTGATCGCCTGCACCGGCTCCGATGGGTGCGGCAAAGGCCTGGCCGACACCAAACAGGATGCCCGGCAGTTGGCACCTTTGCTGCCCACAGGGCTCAGCGTGCACCTGTCGGGCTGCTCGCGCTCCTGTGCCGCCGCCCACTGCGCGCCAGTGACGCTGCTGGCCGTCAGCCCTGGTCATTACGATCTCTACATTCGCGATGCGGCACAGCCCGGTTTCGGCTCGCTGCACGCCTGCAACCTTACTATTGAAGCGGCCGCGACCCTGCTCGACGACCGCTCCCGGAGCCCCCTTGATGCTTGATTACATCCGCGACGGTCAGGAGATCTATCGCAACTCCTTCGCAATCATTCGCCGCGAGGCCAATCTGGCGCGCATTCCCGCCGATCTGGAAAAACTCGCGGTGCGAGTGATCCACGCCTGCGGCATGGTCGAGGCCGTCGACGGTCTGCAATTCTCCGAGGGCGCCGGCCAGGCCGGGCGCGATGCACTGGCGGCCGGCGCGCCGATTCTCTGCGACGCGCGCATGGTCTCCGAAGGCGTGACCCGCACGCGCCTGCCGGCCAACAACCAAGTGATCTGCACCTTGCGCGACGACAGCGTGCCGGAGCTCGCTCGCGATTTGGGTAATACCCGCTCGGCCGCCGCGCTGGAGTTGTGGCGCCCGCACCTCGAAGGCAGTGTGGTGGTGATCGGCAACGCGCCGACCGCGCTGTTCTACTTGCTGGAAATGCTCGACGCCGGCGCGCCGAAACCAGCACTGATTCTCGGCTTCCCGGTCGGCTTCGTCGGCGCTGCCGAATCGAAAGCGGCGCTGGCCGCCGACAGTCGCGGCGTGCCGTTCGTGATCATGCAGGGTCGTCTGGGCGGCAGCGCCATGGCCGCCGCCGCCGTCAATGCCCTCGCCACGGAGATCGAATGATGCAGGCCAAAGGACGTCTGATCGGCCTCGGTGTCGGTCCCGGTGATCCGGAACTGATTACCGTAAAAGCCTTGCGCCTGCTGCGCGAATCGCCGGTGGTCGCGTACTTCGTGGCCAGGGGCAAGAAGGGCAATGCGTTCGGCATCATCGAGGCGCACCTGGTCGAGGCGCAGAATCTGCTGCCGCTGGTCTACCCGGTGACCACCGAGGCCTTGCCGGCGCCGCTGTCGTATGAGCAAGTCATCAGCGATTTCTACGACGAAGCCGCTGTGGCGGTCGCCGAGCATCTGGACGCCGGCCGCGACGTGGCAGTGATCTGCGAGGGCGACCCGTTCTTCTACGGCTCCTACATGTATTTGCATGATCGTCTCGCCAGCCATTACGAGGCCGAAGTCGTGCCCGGCGTGTGCTCGATGCTCGGCGGCGCTTCGGTGCTCGGCGCGCCGCTGGTGTATCGCAATCAGAGCCTGTCGGTGCTCTCCGGCGTGCTGCCCCATGAAGAGCTGAAACGGCGTCTGGCCGATGCCGACGCGGCAGTGATCATGAAGCTGGGGCGCAACTTTCCCAAAGTGCGTCAGGTGCTGGAAGAACTCGGTCTCGCCGCCCGCGCGCTGTACGTCGAACGGGCAACCATGGCCAATCAGAAGATCGTGCCGATGGATCAGGTCGAGCCGATGTCCTCGCCATACTTCTCGCTGATCATCGTCCCGGGCGAACGGTGGCAAGGTTGATGAGCCAATCGACTCCCGCCATCGTCATCCTCGGCCAGGGCAGCCTCGCGACGGCACGGCGCATTCAGCAGGTCTATCCGGCGGCGCAGGTCCATGGCCTTGCCGGACGGGTCGATGGCGCCGACAGCGTTTATCAGGAATTCGGCGCGACCCTGCGCTCGCTCTATCAACAGGACACGCCGATCATCGCCCTGTGTGCGGCCGGGATTGTCATTCGCACGTTGGCGCCGCTGCTGTTGGAGAAAGGTGCCGAACCGGCGGTGCTGGCGGTGGCCGAAGACGGCAGCGCGGTGGTGCCATTGCTCGGTGGACTTGGCGGAGTCAACGTCATGGCCCGGGAAATCGCGGCGGCGCTGCAAGTGGCGCCAGCGATCACCACCAGCGGCGAATTGCGCTTTGGCACCTGCCTGCTCAACCCGCCGAGCGGCTACGCACTGGCGGATCTGGAGTCGGGCAAACGTTTCGTCTCCGATCTTCTCGCCGGACATAGCGTGCGCATTGAAGGCGCGGCGCCGTGGCTGGATCAGGCGCAGTTGCCGCAGGATCCGCAGGCGCAGCGGTCGATTCATGTGAGCAGTGCGCAGCGTGTGGCCAGTGCCGATGAACTGCTGATTTACCCGCGTAGTGTGGCGGTGGCGGTGAGTGCTGAAGTGTCGGACCTGCCGAACGTCGTTCGCCATGCGTTACTTGCGGCCAACGTCGCCGTTCCGGCACTGGCCTGCCTGGTGGCCGCCGACACTGATATGGCCGCGACGAATTTGCGCGAGGCTGCGCTCGAATTGGGCGTGCCGCTGCGCTTCGTGGCAGCGCAGAGCGATCTGCAGGCATTGGCCCGCGTTGCAGTGCCAGCGGCGAACGTGAGTGGCGGTGAAAATCTGGCGATCGCGATTGCCGAGCAACCGCTGGACGTCGCGCAGATCGGTCGTCCACGGGGTCGACTCGCGGTGATCGGCCTTGGCCCTGGCGCCGCCGAACTGATGGTGCCGGCGGTGAAAGCCGAACTGGCTCGCGCCACTGATGTGCTCGGTTACGAAACCTACGTGCGCATGGCTGGCCCTTTCCGTGACGATCAGGTGCAACACTGCACCGACAATCGTGAAGAAATGCAGCGTGCCCGCCACGCTTTCAGGCTTGCCGCCGAAGGACGTTCGGTGATCGTGGTGTCTTCTGGCGACCCGGGCGTGTTCGCCATGGCCGCTGCGGTGCTCGAAGCCTTGCACGAGTCGGATGATCCGGCGTGGCACAGCGTGGATCTGGAAATCCTCCCGGGCGTCTCCGCCTCGCTCGCTACTGCGGCTCAGGCGGGTGCGCCGCTGGGCCACGACTTCTGCGTGATGTCGCTGTCGGACAACCTCAAGCCCTGGGCGATCATCGAGAAACGTCTGGATCTGGCCGCCGAGGCGGATCTGGCCCTGGCTTTCTACAACCCGATTTCCCGCGCACGCCCATGGCAGTTGGGCCGGGCGCTGGAAATCGTCGCGCAGCATCGCGCGGCTGAAACACCGGTTGTGCTCGGGCGCGATATTGGCCGTCCGGGGCAGAGTCTGCGTACCACGACACTGGGCGCATTGACCGTGGAACAAGTCGACATGCGCACCATGGTGTTGATCGGTTCCTCCACGACATGCACTTTTGCCCGTGCCAACGGCGGTAACTGGGTTTACACACCGCGTTGGTATGGCAACAAGCCGGTCACTTGAGGGGTAATTACTTGCCAGAAAAGTTGTAAGTAAAACTCCAGCGGTCGCCACTCAACTTGAAAACTGTCGCCAAGGCCGTAAATCCCCGATTTACGGCCTTTGTGCTTGTCGACGACAACGTTGGCCAGGCTTTTTTTGCGCTGTAAGTGTTTCGGATTTATTGCTGGCATGGCGTTGCCAGCCGTTATCGAAATCTCCTGAATTTGTTGATGTTTGAATGTTCCAGTGGTGCGCCATAAGTTGCTGCCCTGAGGCGCGCTTTGCCGTCGTTTCAGCCCGCACCTGTGGCCACTGGCGGCGCAATGATGCGTTCGCCTGCGCCATTTATGAATAAATCAAGGATGACGCAATGGCGCTCAGAAATCGTGACTTCAGTGGCCGTGAGTTTGTCTCGCTGCCAGAGTATGAATTGATAAAAAAGACACTCGGTGAATTTGCCGGTGACAGCGTTTACCAAGCGCTTGGATACACATATGAAAGTTTCAAAGCGGCAGCCGACACTGCGCAGAAACTTGAGTTGGCAAGTTTGTTCACTGAACAACTGGCTAATCTGCTCAAGCGCAAGGCAACGCCTGTCCCGGCTGCTGTCGATGAACTTTCAAGCAAATTGCAGCGTTACATTTTCCGGCTTTCCGAGACGCTTGCGATGTTGTCAGGCACAGCCAGGCCCGCGCCAAACATTGTGCATTTCGTCTGGGTAGGCGGCAGCGAAGTGGGAGCGATTCAACGCGACTACATGAACATCTGGCAACAAGTCCTCGCGCCGGAGGATTACCGTTTCAACCTGTGGTACGACAGCGATGCCTTGCTGTCCTTCGAAATGAACCGCGTCATTCTCGACAGTGCCCGGCTCGACGCCATGGAGTCAGGAGGCGATCAGGTCAGTCGTCCCGGTCAGTTGGCCAGTATGATTGAAGAGCGCGCCCGGGTTCTCAAACAGCAGATGTTCGAGCATCTGCAGCAGCCGCAGTGGGCCGGTCGCGCAGACCTGGCGCGCATCGATCTGCTGGTGCGCGGGTATGGCAAGGACCGCGCAACTCTGGAAGCTTTCCGTCAACAGTGCCTGGACAGCCATCTGGCGATGGTGGGGCCGCAACTGCGCTTGCGCGATGTCCGCGAGGAGTTCGCGGAGCACTTTCTGGCGGATGTCTATCAACGGGAAGTGGCGCTGCGCGGCAATTTTGCTGCCGCCAGTGATGTCGTGCGTCTGCAGGCCGAGCACCTTGAGGGTGGGCGCTATACCGACATGGATTATCTGCCACCGCTGGCGGATCGCCTCGGCGGTGTGGATATCTCGGCCTTCAATGACGGGCAGCGCCTCGGTGTCTTGCAGCTTCTGCTCAATCATGATCCGGCGTTGATGCCGGGCCGCGAGCGCCAGCGCTATCCCGATAGCACTGAGCGCATTCCCGAACAGCATAAAGATGCGCTGGTGACATTTGCCCAGCGCAAGCCCGGCGTGCGCGAGTTGTTCGTGGCGCCGAAAGTGGTAGACGTGGCCGAGAACGGTTTTCGCATGGGGCAACAGCTGGGCGCGGAGATGAACGCGCATTTCCTGGCTCAGCCTGCCAGCGGCATGACCTTGTCGATCATGGAAACGATCCGCTTCAATTACGACATTCTGCGTAAAGTCGAAGCGACCATGGCGGCTTCCGGTTTTGCCTGGTCGCAGGCCGAGCAGTTGTTGACGGTGATTGAAAACGTCATCAATGAGATCAGGACTCAGGCCAACCTGACCGCTTGGGATGACGTTTATCTGGCTGGCTTGTTCAAGGCGATTTTCGGCTATTTCCAGGACGGCATTCGCAACGAGGCAGGCGGCACTATCGTTTTGACTGGGCCGGGTGCGGCACTTGCCGGGTTGAGGGAATATATCGACGCGCATCTTGACCCGGACGCATTGAATCCGGTGCTTGCGCATTTGAAGTTGCGCGAGGGATATAACTTTCAGACTGAAGAGGAAACGGTGTCCGGCTGGATCGTCAAAGGCACGGACGAGCAATGGCTGGAAAACGAGCGCGGCAAATGGCAGCAGGGAAAGCTCAAATCCCGGTATGCCGGGCAGATGCCGGAACTCCTCAGGGAGCAGACGCTGACCTTCAGGCGCGGCTGGCCGGTGATCGAAGGCAAGCCGGTGCTGCTGACGTCGGTTTTGCAGCAATTGATGGACGACCTCGGCGAACCGTTCATCGATGCAATGCGCGAAAAGTTGAGCGGCGAGATTGCCTTCGATAAAACCGTCGCCATCAGCTTTGACACGCGCCAGCAGATTCTCGCGCAACCCGTGAGCGAATTGCCGCTCTCCCACGGCGCCGACGTCATCAGCCACCTCAACGAATTGCTGACAAAGATTGCCCATGGCTCGCTGCCGCTGGAACAACTGAGCCCGATGGCGCGCGTTCTGCTCGGTGGCGTATTTGGCGCTTCGCGCCTCGACGATTCCGGTTTTGCGCAGACATGGCAAACGGTGCGCGAACTGGCTGGCGAAACCGCAGCCGAGGGTACCTTTGCGCGCTACGACGCCGTGGAAAAACAGTTGCGCCTGAACCGTTCGCCGGCATTCGAAGCCGGCCTCGCCAGCAGCCCGCGTGCGGCAACGCAAAGCGCGCGAGCACTCAAGGTGCTGGCGATGTCGCAACCCCTGACGCTGCGTCAGTGGGGCGAGCGCATCGGGCAAATCAAGCGTACGGCGCAGAACGAGTTCCGTACGCAGATCCTCCAGCGCAGCGCACAGGTGCGCGAGATCTTCGTCGGAGCCGGGGCTTTTTCGGCGCGGCAAGTGTCTCAGGACCTGCTGCTCAGCACAGTGAGCGAGCCCGGTCGGCGTTGTTATCCGCTGGCTTTGCTGATGGGCGCGGCCGTGGCGGCAGGGGAATCTGCGGAGCGGGCGCTGGTGGGGCACGTCGCCACCGCCACCCTCAGCCCTGACGAAATCGGTTCGCGCGCTTTGCTCAATGCGCTGGACGAGCTGCGAGCGTTGCCTACCGCTGAGATTGGTCAGGGTCGCGGCCGGCAAAGCCTTGATGGCGCGTTGCAAACGCTGGACGCGAACAGTGCGCCCAGTGTCCTGTTGCTCGACACCGGCGATCACGCTTTGCTGCTCGCCAAGGTGCGGGTGGGGGAGCGAATGGTCTACCGCTTTTATGACCCCAATTTCGCCATCTACGCGTTTGCCAATGGTGCGCAACTCAAACGCAGCGTCGCCGGTTATCTGAGCGCTGATGACAGCATGCTCGCCCGTCTTTATGGCCTGGGTGAAATGGCCTCGGCGCAGTTCAACGTGATCGAGTTGAAGACCGGGACCCTCGCCGAACTGGTGTTGGCCTCCGATTTGCGCGTAGACAGTTTCCTGCACAACCAGGCCGATGCGGATCATCGGTCTGTTTCGGTGTGGCACAAGCAAGCCTTGGCCCGTGCGCGCTCATTGAGTGAAAACGCGCAAATGGGCGCCAGTCTGGCGCAACTGGATGCGCGTTACTGGGCCGGCGAGTTCGAGGCGGCCACCCTGCGTTTACGCGATGAGCAAAACCTGGGGCGTGAGTACCTGCCGCTGCTCGATACCGTCAAACCTGCCGACGACGGTGGCTTCCGTCTGACCTTGGTCGACTCGGGGAATGCGCAACGCACCCTCGAAGTCTCGACCCGAGATGAGCGCTTCAGCAGGGTCAGGCAGCATGTCGATCGCCTCGTGCAGGTCGCGGCAGGCGAGCCACGCCAGGCCGGTGACGCCGACGGTGGCAGCCGACTGAGCTTTGCTTTCGCTCTGCAAACCCTCATCAGCGAAATGCGCCAGCGCGATTACCGAGTGGCGGATCATCCGCCGACTCTGAGTACCGCCCTGCAAATCCAGGTGTACGTCAGTTATGCGCAGTTGGGGTTTGGCGTCGTCACTGACGCGGTGCAGATCGCCAACCTGGTCAGGCAAGTAGCCGCAGGCGAGCAGGCATTACAGCAGGCGTCGTTGGCCGGGCGACTGGCGGGGCGTGCCGCTACAGGAGTCGGCGTGGCCTTTTCCGTGGCCAATATCGGCTTCGACATCTACAACCTGTCGCTGGCGCAAAACCATGAGCAGGGGGCACGGTTTGCCACATCGCTGGCCTTCAACGTCGCAGCACTGGGACTGGATGTGGTCGCCCTGGCGGCGGGGGGCATCGTTGGCGGTGTAGCGGCGTCGCTGTCCGTGCCGTTGCTGGGTATCGGCATCGGCGTGACCGCGATCGCCAGTAATCTCGGGCAGATCATGGACAAGGCTGCAGCCATCGGCGAGCACCTGTCGCAGATCTACGACGCTTATCAAGAGTCCTACGAAAGCTATCGCAAGGTCTTGCAGTTCCCTTCGCTGGCAGTGATTACCGATCTGGACTTGCAAAGCAGAAGGGTCGTGTTCGAAGGACAGAAGTTCTATCCCTGGAAGGGCAGTGCGCTGGAGCTGCCGCAGTACGACGACGATCCGGCCAGGCGCCATGCCGCGATCAATATTCCCAGTGCCTTTGAGCGACCTGCTGTGGGCAGCATTTGGGGGACTTCGCCGCAAGCCGTGGTGCTGCCGTGCTCGCCGATTTGTTATTACGGCTACGAATATCAGATCGGCAGCGCGGGGGCTGTGCCTTTTGCCACCACCCGCTATCCGCGGTTGCACGACCGCCTGGCGCAGCAGCTGGAATATGACACCCAGGGCAACCGTGTGTTTTATCTGTTCAGTACGCCGTTTGCGCCGCACATCCTCTACAAACTGCATCCGGTATTCATGGTCACGACGATCAAGGTCCGCTTGAGTGAAGAGGTGCGTGAGCTGGTTGTCCCGGATCTGCCGCAGGAGTGGCGCAGGAAAATCGCCTACCAGATCACTGCACCGCAGGGGCAGTACCGGATTCGACTGGTGCCGGGCTTGCTGGCAGTGAACTTCGAGCAAGCGGAGGGGTGGCAACAAGTGACCTGGACGGTGCAAGCGTCTTGGGCACGGATGGAACAGGTCAGCTTCCGCCGGAAACCACGAGACAGTGTCGACAGCGCACCTGAAATGCTGGTCGATGGCCTCGTATTGAATCGTTTCGATGGCATCATCGAGCTGGCCGAAGGGCTGTTCCGGGTCGACTGGACAGGCCTCAGCCTGCATCTGGTCGGCATCATCCTCAACTACGGCACCGGCCGCGACAAAGTCGCCGAGCAAATGCGCCTCGCCAACGCGGCAACCAGAGGCATTGCGGCGCCAGTGCTGAACTTCTTGCAGGCTCAGGTCAGAACCGGACAACTGACAACTGCGTATGTGCCCTTGCATAACTTCAGGGTGCCGTTCAGTGCGCCGAGTCGGCAAATTGTCACCACCGCCTGGTACGACACTGTGCGGGATCGAGTGCTGTTTGCACGTGACGCCCCGCAAGAGGTCAATGAAGGCCTGGTTCTGGCGGGTGTCAGCGCTCACCATGCGTGGTTCTACCATCGAGCTCATCCCACGGTATGGCGCGTCGATGTGCTGACCGGCACCGTTGAGCATCGCTACCGTTTGAAGAACCCGCGCATAGGCTCGACGATCACCGGATGCGAGCAACTGACCGATGGCGCGCTGCGGGTTTCGCAAAAGCTGACGGCAGAAACATCGCACGGCACCACGACTATCGAGTACCGCATTACCACGCAGCACGTGGAGTTGACGGCTTGCAAGGTTGTTTTCGCGGCCGAGGACTACCGGTTTGAGCCGCGCGAAGCATTGCGCCAGATCGACGTGCCATTCGCGCACGACTCGCCAGGCACGACCGTCAGCACCAGCGAGTGGTCTTACGCTCCCTTCATAGTCGTCGAGGGCTATGCGGGGCTGCGGTTAAGCGACCGGGCCTGGTTGAACAAGACGACCGGCAAATGCATTCAGGCCGGACAAGACCTGTCCTGGCCCGAAGACTTGTTGATGCTGATGCCGTCCAGCCGTGAAAACAACGCGGTGCTGTTCTATAGCCAGCAGGAGGGAACGATCAGTCGCGGCATCGAACCGCGTGTCGGGCGTTGGGAGAATGTGGTGATCGAGCGCGATGTGGTCGAGCTCACTCAGACCCGTCAGCGCTTCATCGCCACCAGAGAAGACGGCCGCCTGTTTGAGGTCGATATCATTGATGTGCCCGCAGCGGCTGTGAGCGACGAAGCCATTGCGCTCAAGTTCGGGGTGCCACCCCTCAGAAGCGATGAAGCGTGGCGAGATCAGGCAGATAAACCCTCGATCCTGCGGTTTGCCGGCATTGGCCAGCGCTGGCTGCAGCGTAACGCCGATTGGTTGAGCGCACTGCCCGGGTTGGTCAAAACCGCACCGTTGACGCCTTTTCCGATCCTTGGTTTGCGCGATGCGGCGGGGCAGGCTTTGCTGGCGGCATGGTACGTAGAAGGGCAAATCGCTTTGGCCGATATCGGTCAAGGCAAGGAGTTATCGCTGCTCGGCCCGACGCCGGATAAAAAAGCTGTGTGGTTGTCAGAGCCAGGCACGGGACAACTTTATCGCCAGCCGCTGGTGGCGATCGAAGCGCTGCGCGGAGCTTTTTCGGCTGAGCATCGTTTGCTCAAGCCGCAGTCGCTGCTCAGGGCTCAAAAGGTATGGACGTCATGGGCCTTTAGCGAGGTGCGGCGCCAGGGTGAAGGGCTGGTCGCGCAGACGCTCGATGGGGTGCATCTGCAATTGTCGGATAATCAGCCAGCCATGATCGTTGCCGTGGAAAATCGCTGGTCTTACGTGCCGAGTCAGACCGATGAGCAATTACGTGCGCGCCTCAAAGCGTTGCTGAGCGACCATTCCCACCCGGCTGTCGTGCAAGTCTCAAGCGTGCCCGGACGCTATCTGTATTACTTGCCGAAACTCGATCGATTATTCGACCTGGCCGGTCGCAGCGACGGACAGTGGTCGGCCTGGCTCGGCACACGTGGGGCCAGGTATCCGTTGCTGTTCGACCCGGTCGACCAATTGATCTATAGCGCTGGCCCGAAAGAAGGCGTCTGGCTACCCGAGAGTCATGCTCATCGCGATGCTGAGGTCATGACGCTCGAAGTGGGTCATGACATTACCGAGGTCGCCAGGTTGCTGCCCGATGGCGTCGACAAGCTGCTGTTGGCCTTCGGTCCGCAGACTGGCGGCTACCAGGTATCGCAAGAGGCCTGGCAGCGTCTGGATTGCATCGTGGTCGATGTGCGGCAGCCTTGCGCCGCTGATACGACAGAACCGTGCCTGTTGTTTCTGGACCTCGACGAGTGTGGGCATTGGTTGATGTCGCGGGTCGATGGCAATGTGGTGCTGACCGATCCCGACTCCGGGCGCAGTCTGATCGTGCGCAATTTCGATCCGCGCCAGCCGCTGAAGCTGGTGCTGCCCATTGCCGGCCTGCCGTACAGTTTCATGCTGGCTCAAGGGCTGGAAGCCTTTGTCAGTGCGCGCGGTGCCGAGCCAACGGCCAGCCTGACAGGGGTGATCGCTGCGCTGCGCTGAGGTCGCTGCACACTAAAACGCCGCACACGGTGACCGTGCGCGGCGTTTCGCTGTGGTCATTGCGCTGCGGCGCCGCTCAGGGCACCAGGTAACCTTTCACACCGGTAAATATGATTTGCGCTGCCAGCGCGCAAACAAACAACCCCATCAAGCGGCTGACGATCTGCAGGCCCTGATCACCCAGTATCCGTTCGATACGATTGGACAGATACAGCACTACGCCGACCGTGAAACTGGCCAGCGCGATACTCATGATCGCCGTGAGCTTGTCGTCCCAGTGCGGCTGGCTGACGCCCATCACCAGCAATGCACCGATGGTGCCCGGGCCGACCGTCAGTGGAATGGTCAGCGGCACGATGGTCACGTCCTGCTGCACATTGTCGGCCTGCACCGCTGGTTTGCCCTGGGCCATGCCCAGCGCGGAAATGAACAGCACACTGCCGGCGCCGATGCGGAACGCATCCACAGTGATACCAAAGACATCGAAAATCACCCGCCCGAACAAATAGAGCAAAACACTGGAAATCAGCGTCGCAAGAGCGACCTTCCAGGCCAGACGCCGCTGCTCCTTGCGCGAATAGCCGCGGGTCAGGCTGATAAAGCAGGACAACACGAAGAACGGGCTGTAGAGCACCAGCATCTTCAGGTAAACGCTGAACAACACATGGAGCATGGTGCAAGCTCACTGGCGATGGAGTCGTGGGGGAGTCTATCAGGCACTGCCGGCTCTGTCGGTTTACGACGGCTGGGTCGTGGCCCGGTTCTGTTGATCGCGCTGCGCAACCCAGTGCTCGATCAGCTCGCGCAACTGCGACAGCTCGACCGGTTTGGACATGTGCCCGTCCATGCCGGCCTGGCGGGCGCGTTCTTTATGTTCGGCGAGAATATGCGCGGTGAGGGCCACGATCGGTGTGCGGATGCGCTGATTGCTGACTTCCCAGGCACGTAGTTGCTGGGTGGCGGAAAAGCCATCGAGGATCGGCATTTCGCAGTCCATCAGCACCAGGTCGTAACGCTGGGCCTTCATCGCTTGCAGCGCCTCTTCGCCATTGCTCGCGGTGTCCGGCTGCAGGTTGAGCTTGCCGAGCATGCCGCGAATCACTTTGGTCGAGATGGTGTTGTCTTCGGCGACGAGGATGCGGAAGTCGCTCGGCACTTTGGCCGCCGTAGCCGCCGTGAGCACTTGCGGCTGGTAGACCACCTGGCCCTTGTTGCGCTGATTGAGTTCGTCCGCCAACGTAGTCTTGAGGGTATAGCCGGCCACCGGTTTCGCCAGAATCCGTTTGATCCCCGAATTGCGCGCAATGATCTTGCTCGGCGCATTGCTGATGCCGGTGAGCATGATCAGCAGAATGTCGTGGTTCAGGCTCGGGTCTTCCTTGATCTTCGCTGCCAGTTGCATGCCGGTCATGCCGGGCATGTTCTGGTCGAGCAGGACCACGTCGAAGTAGTCGCGCAGGTGCGCCTTGGTGCGCAGCAGCGCCAGCGCTTCCTTGCCCGACGGCACGGCGCTGACATTCAGGCCCCAGGCGCTGCATTGCTGCACCAGCACTTTGCGGCAGGTGTCGTTATCGTCGACCACCAGCACCCGCGCGCCTTGCAGCGGGCTGTCCAGGTCGGACGTCGGATGCTCGAGGCGATCCGGGTCCAGCGGCAAGGTCAGCCACAAAGTGCTGCCCTGAGTGGCGCCGCTCTTGATGCCGAACTCGCCCTGCATCAAACGAATCAGCTGCCGCGCGATCACCAGGCCGAGATTGCCACCGAGGCGATTGGCCGAAAGGAAGTGCTTGCTGTGCAGTTCGGCGTGCAGCAACGCTTCGCGCTCTTCCGGCTCCATCGGCGCGCCGCTGTCCTGCACGGCGATGCGCAGGCGCGGTTTGCTGCTGCGCTCGTCGAGGGCGACGACGATCAGCACTTCGCCCTCTTCGGTTTTCTTCAGGGCGTTTTCCAGCAGGCTCAGCAAGGTCTGGCGCAGGCGCGTCGGATCGCCGCTGATCACCCGTGGCACTTGCGGCTGGATGAAACTGATCAGCTCGACGTTCTGTTGCTCGGCCTTGGCCCGGTAGATGCTCAGGCAATCGTCGATCAGCGCATTGAGGTCGAACTGCACGTCGTCGAGTTCGATCTGCCCGGATTCGAGCTTGGAGATGTCGAGGATCTCGTTGATCAGTGTCAGCAGTTCGTTGCCGGCGCTGTGGATGGTCTGCACGTAATCGCGCTGCTTGACCGATAGCGGCGTGCCCAGCAGCAGCTCGGTCATGCCCAGTACACCGTTCATCGGTGTGCGGATTTCGTGGCTGATCTTGGCGAGGAATTCGGCTTTGGCGTTGATTTCGGCGTTGCTTGCCGCCAGGTCGCGGCTGATGCTGAAGCGGCTTTCGGTGATGCTGCGCTGTCGCTCACCCAAGGCAATGCTCATCAACAGGCCGCTGATGCAGATGAACACCATCAGCGTCATGATCAGGCCCTGCGGCGTGACCAGCGTCAGACCGAGCAGGGCCGGGAGGATGACCAGCGTGCCGATGTTGAACACGACCATCGCGGCGACGAACAGGCGCGCCGGGCGATAGCCTTTTTGCCAGTGATAGAAGCCCACCAGCAACATGCTCAGGCCGGCCAGCGCCACCAGTGCGTAGGTGATGATGTTCAGCGGCAGGGTGTTGACGAACAGCAGCAACAGGCTGCACGTAACGATCAACAGAATGTCGCCCCACAGCAGTTTGTTCAGCGGGTGCTGGCCCAGTGGCGCAAAGAAGCGCAGGGCAAACATCAACCCGGCTGGAGCCGTCAGCAGCAATGCCAGATAAGCGCCCGGCGTCTGAATGGCTTGCCAGTTCGGCAGCCACGGACCGGCGAGGTTGAGCAACAGGAACAGACTCAGCCCCAGCAGGCCCTCACAGATCGCCAGCCACAGACTGCTGCGCGAGCGTGAGTAGGCGTAGCGCACCAGGTTGTGCAGCAGGAGCATCGCGAGGCAGCCGAACAGCAGGCCGAAAATCAGCGTCTGCTTCTGATCGGCTGCGCCTTCGATTGCCGCTTGCAGGGTGATGTGCGGGCGCAGCTGATGGCCGGAAACCATGCGTACATAGACGTCCAGCGGCTTGTCGGCCTGGGGCAGCGGCAGCATGAAATCGCTGCTCGGCAAAGGATGTTCGGCCTGGGGCCGTTCGTTGCCGGTATTGCGTTGCTCGATCAGCCGGTCGCCGTCGAGCACGTAGAGATTGAGCTGTGACAGGTCGGGGGCAAAGATGCGCAGCACTTGTTCGTGCTTGCCCGGCGCCAGTTTGAAGCGCAGCCACAGGGCGCCCTCGGGTTCGGCCGCGGTCAGGCGGTCAAGCTCGATGGGGCTGAATTGATTGGTGTAGCGAGCGGAGCGGATGTCGCTCAGTTGCAGGATGCCCTGATCGTCAAGCAATACCGACCAGCCACTGCCTTGCGCGGCCTGGGCCGGGAGCATGCAGAGCAAGGTCATCAGCGTGACGGTGAAGCTTATGGCAATCCTGAGCCAGCGCACGGCGAAATCCCTTCGTAGGTTGATGCCAGAATATAACGATGCGCGACGACCGAACAGCCCGGCGAGGAATGGCATCCCGCGCCGGGCCTGATAGGTCGCTTACTCCTGGGTTTCGCCGCGTTCACGGGCAATGGCGCGGTAGCCAATGTCCTTGCGGTAGAAGCAGCCTTCCCAGTCGATGGCAGCAGCAAGTCTGTAGGCTTGCTGCTGCGCTTCACCGACGGTGGCGCCCATGGCCGTGGCACAGAGTACGCGACCGCCAGCGGTAACGACCTGACCGTCCTTCAATGCGGTGCCGGCGTGGAAGACTTTGCCTTCCAGGCCCGCCGCTGCATCCAGACCATTGATCGCCGCGCCTTTAGCGTAGTCGCCCGGGTAGCCACCGGCGGCCAGCACAATGCCGACGCTCGGACGCGGATCCCATTGCGCTTCAATTTTGTCCAGCGCTTGCGCCAATGCGGCTTCAACCAGCAGCACCAGGCTCGATTGCAGACGCAGCATCACCGGTTGGGTTTCCGGATCGCCGAAGCGGCAGTTGAACTCGATGACCTTCGGATTGCCGGCCTTGTCGATCATCAGACCGGCGTAAAGGAAACCAGTGTAGACGTTGCCTTCGTCGGCCATGCCGCGCACGGTCGGCCAGATCACCTGGTCCATCACCCGTTGATGCACGTCGGCGGTGACCACCGGAGCAGGGGAGTAGGCGCCCATGCCGCCGGTGTTCGGGCCGCTGTCGCCGTCACCGACGCGTTTGTGGTCCTGGCTGGTAGCCATCGGCAGGACGTTCTTGCCATCGACCATGACGATGAACGAGGCTTCTTCGCCGTCGAGGAACTCCTCGATCACCACGCGCGAACCGGCGTCGCCAAACGAGTTGCCGGCGAGCATGTCGCGCACCGCGTCTTCGGCTTCGGCCAGGGTCATGGCGACGATCACGCCTTTGCCGGCAGCGAGGCCATCGGCCTTGATCACGATCGGCGCACCTTTTTCACGCAGATAAGCCAGGGCCGGCTCGATCTCGGTGAAGTTCTGGTAATCGGCAGTCGGAATCTTGTGGCGCGCGAGGAAGTCCTTGGTGAAGGCCTTCGAACCTTCCAGTTGCGCAGCACCGGCGGTTGGACCGAAGCAGTCCAGGCCACGGGAGCGGAACAGATCGACGACGCCAGCCACCAGCGGCACTTCCGGGCCGACGATGGTCAGGGACACGTTCTTTTCAGCGAAATCGGCCAGTTGCTCGAGCGCCAACACGTCGATGGCGACGTTTTCGCACTTGGCTTCAATGGCGGTGCCAGCGTTGCCCGGTGCAACGAAAACCTTCTGCACGCGCGGATCCTGAGCCACTTTCCAGGCCAGAGCGTGTTCACGGCCACCGCTGCCAATGATCAAAACATTCATTTCAAAAACCTCAAATTCTGTGGGGCGCTGCCAAACCTCTGAGCTCGGGCCCTGTAGGAGCTGCCGAAGGCTGCGATCTTTTGATCTTGCTATTTGAATACAGGATCAAAAGATCGCAACCTCGTTTCACTCGTCAGCTCCTACACAAAGCCTGCATCCAGAGGGAGCGGAATCAGTGACGGAAGTGGCGCATGCCGGTAAAGACCATCGCGATGCCGGCTTCATCAGCAGCAGCAATCACTTCGTTGTCACGCATCGAACCGCCCGGCTGGATCACCGCAGTGATGCCAACCTTGGCCGCGTTGTCCAGACCGTCGCGGAACGGGAAGAACGCGTCGGACGCCATGACCGAGCCGGCCACCTGCAAGCCGGCGTGCTCAGCCTTGATCGCGGCGATGCGTGCCGAGTTGACGCGGCTCATCTGGCCGGCGCCGACACCGATGGTCTGACGGTTCTTGGCGTAGACGATGGCGTTGGATTTGACGTATTTGGCGACTTTCCAGGCGAAGATCAGGTCGTGGATTTCCTGTTCAGTCGGTGCGCGCTTGGTCACCACTTTCAGGTCATCGGCGCTGATCATGCCGATATCGCGGCTCTGCACCAGCAGGCCACCGTTGACGCGCTTGTAATCCCAGGCAGCGGCGCGGTCAGCCGACCACTCGCCGCAGGCCAGCAGGCGTACGTTGGCTTTCGCGGCAACAATGGCACGGGCTTCTTCGCTGACCGATGGGGCGATGATCACTTCAACGAACTGACGCTCGACGATCGCTTTGGCGGTCTCGGCATCCAGTTCACGGTTGAAGGCGATGATGCCGCCGAACGCCGATTCGGTGTCGGTGGCGTAGGCCAGTTCGTAAGCCTGACGGATGCCGCCTTCAGCGTCCGGGCTGACCGCCACGCCGCACGGGTTGGCGTGCTTGACGATCACGCAGGCCGGCTTGACGAAGCTCTTCACGCATTCCAGTGCCGCGTCAGTATCGGCGACATTGTTGTACGACAGTTCTTTGCCTTGCAGTTGGGTCGCGGTGGCGATGCCGACTTCGGCAGGCTTGGCTTCCACGTAGAACGCCGCGCTCTGGTGCGGGTTCTCGCCGTAGCGCATTTCCTGGGCCTTGATGAACTGGCTGTTGAAGGTGCGCGGGAATTCGCTGCGAGCTTCGGTGCTGAGGGTTTCAGCGGCCTGGTTCACGGTGCCCATGTAGTTGGCGATCATGCCGTCGTAGGCGGCGGTGTGTTCGAAGGCCTTGAGCATCAGGTCGAAACGCTGAGCGTAGGTCAGGCCGCCGGCCTTGAGGTTTTCCAGAACGTTGGCGTAATCGCTGGCATTCACCACGATGGCCACGTCTTTGTGGTTTTTCGCTGCCGAACGGACCATGGTCGGCCCGCCGATATCGATGTTCTCGATGGCGGTCGGCAGGTCGCAGCCTGGCTTGTTGATGGTCGCTTCGAACGGGTAAAGGTTGACCGCTACCAGATCGATCGGCTTGATGCCGTGCTCGTTCATGATCGCATCGTCAGTACCGCGACGACCGAGGATGCCGCCGTGGATCTTCGGGTGCAGGGTTTTCACCCGACCGTCCATCATCTCGGCGAAACCGGTGTAATCCGCGACTTCCACTGCGGCAACGCCGTTGTCGCGCAGCAGCTTGAACGTTCCGCCGGTGGAGAGGATCTCGACGCCCAGAGCTTCAAGCTCCTTGGCAAATTCGAGGATCCCGGTCTTGTCGGAAACGCTGATCAAGGCGCGGCGGATCGGCAGGCGGGTAGTCTGGTCGGTCATCTCAATTTCCATCAAAAGCAAAGGAAGTCAGCAAAAAAGGCGACCGTTTTTTACGCGGGCGCCTTTCTGGTTTGATTGAATGCTTACAGCAGATCGTACTGCTTGAGTTTCTTGCGCAGCGTGCCGCGGTTCAGTCCCAGCAGCTCACTGGCCTTGGTCTGGTTGCCCTTGACGTAGTTCATCACGCTTTCGAGCAGGGGCGCCTCGACTTCGGACAGCACCAGGTTGTACACATCCGTGACGGACGCGCCCTCAAGGTGGGCGAAATAATTGTGCAGCGCCTTCTCGACACTCCCGCGAAGGGTCTGGCCTTCTTCGCTCGGCGTGTTGAGGTGCTGTTTCAAATTCACGTTGTCGCTCACGGGTGTTGTTCCACTCACTAAAGTCTCGGTCATCATCGTCATGCGGCCACCCCTTCTTCGTCCCCTGTCAGGCTCTTGTAACGCTCGGCGAAGAACTCCCGAACGTCGGCGCATTGTGTTTCCGTACCATCCAAACGATTGAAACGGGCGCGAAACTCCCTGGCGCCCGGCAAGGTTGCGAGATACCAGCCCACATGCTTGCGGGCAATGCGCACGCCCATCACGTCGCCATAGAAAGCGTGAAGGGCAGCCAGATGCTCCAGCAGGATGCGTTCCACTTCGCTCAGTTCCGGCGCGGGCAATTTCTCGCCGGTGCGCAGGAAATGTTCGATCTCGCGAAAAATCCATGGCCGCCCTTGAGCGGCACGGCCAATCAGCAGGCCATCGGCACCGGTCGCATCAAGCACGTAACGGGCCTTTTCCGGCGAATCGATATCGCCGTTGGCAAATACCGGGATCGACACGGCCTGCTTGATCGCGGCAATCGTGTCGTACTCGGCTTCCCCTGTGTACAGATCGGCGCGGGTGCGGCCATGCACGGCCAGCGCTGTGATCCCGGCCTGTTCGGCGATCTTCGCCACGTTCAGGCCATTCTTGTTCTCGCGATCCCAACCGGTGCGGATCTTCAGGGTGACCGGCACATCAACCGCGGCCACTACGGCCTGCAGGATCTCGGTCACCAGTGCTTCGTCTTTCAGCAACGCGGAGCCGGCGGCCTTGTTGCAGACCTTCTTGGCCGGACAGCCCATGTTGATATCGATAATCTGCGCGCCCAGCTCGACGTTGGCCCGTGCCGCATCGGCCAGCATCTGCGCATCGCCACCGGCGATCTGCACCGAGCGTGGCTCGGGATCGCCTTCGTGGATCATGCGCATGCGCGACTTGCGGGTATTCCACAGGCTCATGTCGCTGGTGACCATTTCCGAGACTACAAGCCCTGCGCCCAGACGCTTGCACAGCTGACGAAAGGGCTGGTCGGTGACGCCCGCCATTGGGGCGAGAATCAAACCGTTCTGCAATGTATATGGGCCGATGCGTACCGCCGACATAGGACTTCCCTGAAGTGGGGCCGGATCATGAGAGTTCGAAAAAGGGTGGGCATGATACCCGCTCTCGATGACTGGTTAAAGGCTGAATTGAACAAAATCTGAACAGTTATTCTGTTATCGCCAACGGTTTGGTTGGCTGCGATCCAGTCAGAAAAATGCCGTCAATCAGGAAACGCTGAAGCGGTTCATTCCGGTGAGTGGAAGTTGAGGCTGTAATTCACCGCTTTCGGCCCCGGATCGAGAATATCCAGGGCGATGTGGATCGGCGTCTGCGGCGGCATCTCCGCCAGGCCCTCAAGATCGCCGCTCAGGTATTCGCCGGGTTTGAAGCGACGACTGGCGATCAGGTGACCGTTGAGGTCGGCAAAGCGCAGTTCGAGCAAGGGGAACGGCTGGGAAAACGTCGCCCGGTTGTAAATGATCGCATCGACCACCAATGCCCCGCTGAACTCCGGATGGCTGCGCACCACCAGGTTGCTGCTCTTGATTTTGCCGATGTCGACTTTGGACGGCACGGTGCAGCCGATCTGCGGGCAGATTTGCTGGAACCACGGCCGGTATTGATCCTGTCGCGCCAGTTCTTCGAAGTGATAGGCAACGTACTGAGCGGCAAGACCGCCGGCCGCCAACACCACCAGCACCAGCCACAGCAGGCGCCGGCCCCAGGGCGAGCGACGTTGCTGCCAGTCCAGCTGCAGCGGGTCGTCGGTCAGATCCTGCAGGACCTCGGCGCGCACGCCGGGCTCGGCCCGTTCGCGTTTTTTGCGCGGCGAAGTGATCAATGGCAGATCGTCGTCATCGCTGTCGTCGCTGGCCGAGAACCGTTCGCGGCGGGCGTTGGGGTCGATCGGATCGTGCAGGCGCAGTTGCGGGATCGGCGGCTCGTCATCCAGATCCACCGGCTCCAGCGACAACGAGGGTTCGGTGCGCTCGGGTTCGAGGATTTCTACGACCTCGATATACGGCTCGATATCTGGCTCGACATCCGACGCGGTGCTGCGCTCATCGGCGGGCTCGCTGAACAGGCTGTCGGACCATGTGCCTTCGTCCGGTTCCGGGCTGTCGCGCCGGGCGCTCAAGGATTCTTCGCGGGCCCGGCCGAATTCGGCGACCGGCTGGATTTCGCGCTGTTCGAGGCGGGCGAGTTCTTCGTCCAGATCGAGGCTGTCCAGATCCAGTTCCGACGCGCTCCATTGCTTCTGGCTGATGGCGCGCGGTGCGGGGGGCTGTTCGACGACCGCAGCATCGCTGACAGGCGCGGGCGCTTCAGGCAGCGCTGGTGCGACCGGCGTCACCGTGTCCTTGCCGGCATGTTGCTCGAGCAACTGCTTGGCAGCATTGAACACTTGCAGGCAGGAGCCGCAACGAACCACCCCGCGCGCCACGCTCAACTGGGCATGGTTGACGCGGAAACTGGTCTGGCAATGCGGGCACTGGGTGACGAAACTGTCGGTCATGCGGCGATCCGGTTCAGGCAAGCGGTCATTTTAGCGCCGACGCCCGGTGATGCGCACCCAGCCGTCGCGATTGGCGATCGGGTCGAGTTCGAAGTCCTGCGCATAGGCTGCCGCTACTTCTTCGCCCTGCTCGGCGAGGATGCCCGACAGCGCCAGACGCCCACCGCTCTTGACGAGGCTGGACAATTGCGGCGCCAAAGACACCAGCGGACCGGCGAGAATATTGGCCACCAGCACGTCGGCCTGAACCTGCGGCAGATCCTCGGGCAGGTACAGCGGGAACAGTTCATCGGCAATGTTGTTGCGCCCGGCGTTGTCGCGCGAGGCTTCCAGTGCCTGCACGTCGATGTCGGTGCCCACGGCTTCCTTGGCGCCGAGCAGCAGGGCGGCAATCGCCAGAATCCCCGAGCCGCAGCCGAAATCCAGTACGTGACAGTCTTTCAGATCCTGGCCGTCGAGCCATTCCAGGCACAGCGCGGTGGTCGGGTGGGTGCCGGTGCCGAACGCCAGGCCCGGGTCCAGCAGCAGATTGACCGCGTCAGGCTCAGGCGCCGCATGCCAGCTCGGTACGATCCACAGGCGCTGGCCAAAACGCATCGGCTCGAAACCGTCCATCCAGGTGCGTTCCCAGTCCTGGTCTTCGATGACTTCGCTGTGGTGCTCGGGCAGCGGGCTGCCGGTCAGCAACGCCAGATGAGCCAGCACCGGCCCCGGTTCGGTGCCGCCTTCGAATAGCGCCAGCAAGTGGGTGTGCGACCACAGCGGCGTGGTATTGAGTTCCGGTTCGAAGATCGGCTGGTCTTCGGCGTCCATGAAGGTCACCGACACGGCGCCGACTTCGAGAAATGCGTCCTCGTAGGTTTCGGCTTGTTCCGGGGTGATGGCGAGACGGACTTGCAGCCAAGGCATGGCGGGCACCTTTGAAAATCTGTGGGGCAGCCCGAAGCTGCAAAAGCGCGCAGTTTACGCCAGGTCGCCGGCAAAGTGGACACGCCGCTTTGCTGTTACACATTCGCCGGGGCGATATACATAGGTATCGCCTGCGTGCGGATGGCGATAAATAGAGTGAAAGCTCATTTATACGTACAAACGGGCTGGACGATATGGCGGATGAACAAGGGATTGGAGAAGACAAACGATCGCAAGCCGCTGCGCCCACAGGAACGACCCAGGAAATTCTGCTGCGGATTACGCGCTGGCAGGTGCTGATCGACAAGCGTCTGAGCAGTCAGCTGACCTTATTGGAGGCCATGGAAGATTTCGCATTGACCGAGCTGCGCAATCATTACCCGCACGGCAATATCGATCCGGGGTTCGTGCTGGCTTTGATTGATGCGATCCTGCAAAAAATCATCGACGGCAAGCCGGTGACGTACCTGGCGATCCGTGATGCGCCGTACCGCTGGCCGGGTGCAACTGATCGGGGATTGCCGGTCGGCCATCGTCAAGCGGTCGTCCAGACCGTGGATAGTGTTTCCGGGCACTTCCTTGATCAATACAAAAACTACCTGCGAACACATTGGGAAACCAAAGGGCTGGAGGCTGCCTTCGATCAGTTGGTCCTGCGCAAGTTGCGGCGCTACATCAGCGATATCGACGCGCTGTTCCACTCGGACCGTCTCGCGGGACTGACGCCGGATCGATTGCGCAGGCAGATCGAAAAGGTTCAGGAACGGGGCGCTCGGCGCTATCGGTTGACGGCGCTGGCAACGGGCGCAGAAAAGAGGAGGCTCGAAGCGCAGTCATACGCGCAGTTGCCACATTGGTTGCGGGTGCTGAATGAGCCGGAACGTGCGAGGTTGCGCGGTTATCAAGAGCAGACGGCGCAGGCCCAGGCAGCGCTCGATGATCTGCTGGAGGGCTACGGCTCGTTGCGCGCCTATGCCCGGCAACAGGCGATTGACTACATTCAGCTCAAGCTTGACATGGAGGTCGAACCGGACCGCATTGACGTTCGCCTGAGATGGCGTTCAGCGGTTGGCGAGCCGACGCAGAACCGCAGTCTGAGCGAGTTGCTCGCAGCGGGGCCGATCGGTACGGATTTCGCCGTTGTTCTCGAAGTGACCAGTGGTCCTTCGCGACGCAATCAGCCGCTGGAACCGGCATTCGTCGCCGAGATGCTGGCCGGCCAGGATTATCCGGTCGGGTACCTTTGCAGCGAGCGGGATATGCCACCGATCCGGTATCGAAACGCGCCAGGTTATTCATGGAGCGGTTTCGTCAAAAGCCGCTGCAACAGGATGCCTCTGGCGCGGTGGTCGATCAGGGCGGGCGTCAAGCGACTCCTGAATTGATTCAAGGGCATGCTTTTTCGCTGGTGTCGCTGAACTGAGGGGCTGTTCCAGGCATAAAAAAACCCGATCCGCAGGGATCGGGTTTTTCAAGCGCTTCAGTCTTACGACTGTTTGGCCAGCTTGTGCTCGAGGTAGTGAATGTTCACACCACCTTTGCAGAAGCCTTCGTCACGAACCAGATCACGGTGCAGCGGGATGTTGGTCTTGATCCCGTCGACCACGATTTCGTCCAGGGCATTGCGCATGCGGGCCATGGCTTCGTCGCGGGTTGCGCCGTAAGTGATCAGCTTGCCGATCAGCGAGTCGTAGTTCGGTGGCACGGCATACCCGCTGTACAGGTGCGAATCGACGCGAACGCCGTTGCCGCCTGGAGCGTGGAAATGCTTGACCGTGCCCGGGCTCGGCATGAAGGTTTTCGGATCTTCAGCGTTGATCCGGCATTCCAGCGAGTGACCGCGAATGACCACGTCATCCTGAGTGAACGACAGCTTGTTGCCAGCGGCGATGCTGAGCATCTCCTTGACGATGTCGATACCGGTGACCATCTCCGAAACCGGGTGCTCCACCTGAACACGGGTGTTCATTTCGATGAAGTAGAAACGACCGTTCTCGTAGAGGAACTCGAAAGTACCGGCGCCACGGTAGCCGATGTCGATGCACGCCTTGACGCAGCGAGCCAGTACTTCCTGGCGCGCCTTCTCGTCGATGCCCGGTGCCGGCGCTTCTTCGAGAACCTTCTGGTGACGACGCTGCAGCGAGCAGTCGCGGTCGCCCAGGTGGATGGCGTGGCCCTGGCCGTCGGACAGTACCTGCACTTCGACGTGGCGCGGGTTGGTGAGGAATTTTTCCAGATAGACCATCGGGTTGCCGAACGCCGCACCTGCTTCGGAGCGGGTCAGTTTCGCCGAGGCGATCAGGTCTTCTTCCTTGTGCACCACGCGCATGCCGCGACCACCACCGCCACCGGCGGCCTTGATGATCACCGGGTAGCCGACTTCACGACCGATGCGCAGCGCCGTTTCTTCGTCTTCCGGCAGCGGGCCGTCAGAACCTGGAACGGTCGGTACGCCTGCTTCGATCATCGCGTGCTTGGCCGATACCTTGTCGCCCATCAGGCGGATGGTGTCGGCTTTCGGGCCGATGAAGGCGAAGCCGGAGTTCTCGACCTGCTCGGCAAAATCGGCGTTTTCCGCGAGGAAACCGTAGCCTGGGTGAATGGCGGTAGCGCCGGTCACTTCAGCGGCAGCGATGATGGCCGGAATGTGCAGGTAAGACTGAGCGGCGGACGCCGGGCCGATGCAGACGGATTCGTCTGCCAGACCCAGGTGCATCAGCTCTTTGTCGGCCTTGGAGTAAACGGCGACGGTCTTGATGCCCATCTCTTTGCAGGCACGCAGAATCCGCAGGGCGATCTCACCGCGGTTAGCGATCAGAACTTTTTCCAACTTCGCAGTCATCAAAGGCTCTCCGCGGTTCAAACGATGGTGAACAGCGGTTGGTCGTACTCAACCGGCTGGCCGTCTTCGACGAGGATGGATTCGATCACACCGCTGGTTTCAGCTTCGATGTGGTTCATCATCTTCATGGCTTCGACGATGCACAGGGTGTCGCCTTTCTTCACGGTCTGGCCGACTTCAACGAAGGCTGGCGAGGTTGGCGAAGATTTACGGTAGAAGGTGCCGACCATCGGCGAACGGGCAACGGTGCCGTTCAGCGCAGGTGCAGCAGCGGCAGCCGGGGCTGCGGCAGCGACTGGCGCGGCGGCAGGGGCAGCGGCCGGAGCCTGCATCGGGGCTGGCGCGTAATACTGCTGCGCCGGGGTCTTGCTGTGGCGGCTGATGCGTACGGACTCTTCGCCTTCCTTGATCTCGAGCTCGTCGATGCCGGACTCTTCCAGCAATTCGATCAGTTTCTTAACTTTACGGATATCCATGAATCATCAACTCCCAAGGGTCGGTCAGGGGCGTATAGCTTGGTGTTCAAGCTGCTCTAGTGCGGCCTCCAGGGCCAGTCGGTAACCGCTGGCGCCAAGGCCGCAGATCACTCCTACCGCTACATCGGAGAAGTAGGAGTGATGGCGGAAAGGTTCGCGCTTGTGCACGTTGGACAAATGCACTTCGATGAATGGGATGCTCACTCCCAGCAGCGCGTCACGTAATGCGACACTTGTGTGCGTAAAAGCCGCCGGATTGATCAGAATGAAGTCCACGCCTTCACCGCGTGCAGCGTGGATGCGGTCGATCAATTCGTACTCGGCGTTGCTTTGCAGATGCAGCAGATGATGCCCGGCGTCACGGGCGCGCCGCTCCAGATCCTGATTGATCTGCGCCAGGGTCGTCGACCCGTAGGTCCCCGGTTCCCGGGTGCCGAGCAGGTTCAGATTGGGGCCGTGCAGCACCAGTAGCGTTGCCATCTGCATTGTCCTTGTTATCAATGAGCAGTCGTCAGAACCCGGCGACTATGCCGCAAAGCCTTTGTGACTGTCCAGTTCCATGCAATAGGCGGCACGATGGCCGATGTTTGCGCGAAATTTGTGACCGGGTGAGCTGATCCGGTCATTCGCGATGTTGGCAAGGGCCTCTTTGCGAGCAGGCTCGCTCCCACAGGGGTATGCATTCCAGTGGGGGAGCGAGCCTGCTCGCGAAGGCGGTGTGTCAGACGCGAAAGGCCTGAACGGCTGTGTGCAGTTGGCCGCCGAGAACCAACAAATTCTCGCCCTGTTCGCGCCCCTGGCCGATGCGCAGCAGGTTATCCCCACCCAATTGATGAATGCGCTCGCTGTGGTCGCGGATTTCGCTGACCGCGCCACTTTGCTGCGCGGTGACATCGGCAATGCGCACAGCCGTGTCGGCGATGGTCTGGATCGCGCCGACGATTTTGTCCAATGCACCGTCCGCCGCTTGCGCCTGACTGGCCGTGGCCTCGGCGTGTTCGACCTGCGCGCGCATGCCTTCGACCGATTGGCGCGCGGCGGTCTGCAGGCCGGCGATCAGCGTCTGGATTTCCGCCGTGGCCCCGGCGGTGCGTTGTGCCAGCGAGCGTACTTCCTCGGCGACCACGGCGAAACCACGGCCCATCTCCCCTGCGCGGGCGGCCTCGATCGCGGCGTTCAGGGCGAGCAGATTGGTCTGGTCAGCAATCGAACGAATCACCGTCAGCACGCCGCCGATGGTTGCCGATTCTTCAGCCAGATGTTCGATCATCTGCGCATTGCCTTGAACTTCACCGACCAGCGCATGCAGCCCGGTCAGGCTCTGGCCGATCACCGTCTGGCCATGTTCGACGGCCAGTCCGGCGTGGCGGCTGGCGTCCGCAGCCTGACGGGCATCGCCAGCCACTTGCTGAATGGTTGCCTCGAGTTCACCCAGCGAGTCGCGAATCAGCGCGGTATCGCCGGCCTGATGCTCAGCGCCGCTGTGCAGATCATTGCTCAGTTCGGCGAGGGTGCGGCTGCTGCCCGCGACCTGCTCGGCGTTGCCGCGAATGGTGCCGACCAGGTCCACCAGATAGGCGCGCAAGCGATTGAGCGAGGCTTCGATGTCGTGCAGTTCGCGATTGGTCTTGCCCAGTTGGATGTCGCGACTGAAATCGCCTTCGGCCCAGGTCGACAGCGCCGGGGCGAGGTTGGTCAGGGTGCGGGCCAGGCGCCGCTGCAAAGTATCGATGAGCAGGGCGATCAGCAGAATCAGGCCGATCATCACGCCTTGCATCAGGCGCACTTCACCCTGGATCTGCCCGTGTTGCGCACGCACCACCGGTTCGAGGCCGGCAATGGCGTGTTGCACGCTGGCGATTTTTTCGTGGGTGGCGGCGCTGAGATCGGCGCGTTTCTGGATCTGCTCGCGGGTGCGCGCCAGTTCCGCCGGATAGCGGCCAAGCAAGCTGTTCAGTTCGCGTTTGAGGGCGACACCAGCATCTTCGGTGGCGGCTTTTTCGGTGTTTTCGATGCCCATCAATGCGGCGAAATCGTCACTGCTCGATTCGTTGCTGGCGACCACACCGAGCAAGGGCAGGGCATCGATGGCCTCGGCCTGAGCGCGCATGTTGCTCACTTCGCGCTCGACATCGGCGGCCAGTTCACTGCGCCCGCTGCTGACCAGTTTGTCCCGCGCCAGCGACAGTCTGCCCAGATGCTGCGACGCGGCGAGCAGTGGCGCGAGATAAGTCGCGTTGCCATTGGCGTAGGTATTGAGCTGGTCGAGGCTGGCGCTGAGTTCGCGTTCGGCCTGCAACAGCAGCGCCTGCGGATCGCCAGCCAGTTTGCCGGCGGCGAGCAGGTCGGTTTTGCTGAATTCATCAAGGCTCGACAGGCTTGGCCGCACGGCGTCGGCCAACGCCGGAGGCAATTCATCCAGTTGTTTCTGCACGCTGTCGATGGCCTGAGCGGCGCTGCTCAGGCGCAGCGCGTCGCCGCTGGCGAGGTAATCCTCAACGTTGCGCGCCACCTCGTTCTGAAATTGTTGCGACAGCCCGAGGTAACGCTCCATCAACAGATACGGACGTTCGAGGGCTTTTTGCGACCACCACAGCGTGGCGCCAAGGGCCACGCAGACGGCGACCAGCAGCAGAGTGTTGAGATTGGTGAGCAACTTCAGGCGCATGACGGCTACCAACGGCAGAAATGGTAAGCGCCTGAATTTATTGCGGTTCCATTACAAGGTTATGACCGAATCAGTGGATTCCGATGAAAAAGTGGCACTTTGCTTTGACTGTCGCGCGGCCTGCACCCGATTGCGTCCTGCACCCTTGGCGCGATACAGCGCCTCGTCGGCCTGGCTGGCCATCATCAGGCTGTCGGAGTCATCGCACATTTCCACCACGCCGGCGCTGAAGGTGCACCACAGGTCCTGCGGCTGCGCCGGGTAATGAATCTCGGCGAAGCGCTGACGAATTTCGTCGAGGACTTTATGCGCCGCGTCGATATCGGTGTCGGGCATGACGATGGCGAACTCTTCGCCGCCGTAACGACCGATGAAGTCGGTCTTGCGCAAACGCTGCTTGAGAAACAGCGCCAGGCTCTTGATCACCCGGTCGCCCATGGGGTGGCCGTGGCTGTCGTTGACCCGCTTGAAGTGATCGATGTCGAGCATGGCAAAGCTCAGCGGCTTGTTTTCGCGGCGGGCGCGGAACGAGCAGTCTTCGAGCAATTGCAAGATGTGCGTGTGGTTGTACAGGCCGGTAAGGCTGTCGCGGACCATCCGCGCCTTGAGATTGCGCGCCCGCGCGGCGCGGTTGCGCACGGTGGTGATCAGGTGTCGCGGTTTGATCGGCTTGGTCAGGAAGTCATCGCCGCCCTCGCTCATGGCGTCGAGCTGCTTGTCCAGATCATCCTCGGCCGACAGGTAAATGATCGGCACGCTGACGTAGCGGTCGTTGTGGCGGATGACTTTGGCCAGCTCGGTGCCGGTGCAGGCCGGCATGTACATGTCGAGGATGATCAGATCCGGCTGGAAATCCGCCAGTTCGGCCATCGCCTGAATCGGTTCGATCAAGGTGCGGGTGACAATTCCGGCGCTGTTGAGCAGGCGCTCGGTGTGCAAGGCCTGGGCGCGCGAGTCGTCGATGATCAGCACTTTATAAGGCTCGTATTGAGCGACGCAGGTCAGCACTTCGATTTTTTCCAGCAGGCTCGAGGCTTCGAGGGTGCCGGTGAGAAATTCCTGACCGCCAGCGCGCACGGCGGCGAGGCGGGTCGGGGTGTCGGTTTCGTGCAGGCTGAAAAACAGCAGCGGCAGTGGTTCTTCGAGCCCGACCTGAGCTTCGGCGGCGAGTTTCAGGCCGATGCCGGGGCCACTGAAATCCACGTCCATGACAATCGCCGCGGGCAAGCGCTCGACCATCGACGAGCGAAACGCCGCCACGCTGTCCAGCGCCTGTGCGCTCAGGCCAAAGAATTCGAGCTGCTTGGCCAGGCGTTCGGCCCGATCGTGATCCTGCAACATCACGTAGATCGGCTTGCGCAGCGGCGGCAGGAACGTCTGGTCGAGCTGGTCGCCATGGCGCAGGCCGGTGCGCGACAGGCGCTGCATCAACCGATTGAGGTCGGTGATCAGGCCGCTGCTGAGGCGCCCACGGTTGGCATCCACCGCTTGCAACGACTGGCTGATGTGGTGCGCCAACTGAGTGTGTTCCGGCTGTTCGAAGCGCTCGGCAAAACGCAGCAGACGCAGATTCGCCTCGCTCAGTTCGGCGAGATCGACGGTGGACCACTCACTGCGTTGCAGGCGCTGCCATATCTCAAGAATCTGACGTGCCTGATGAATTACCCGCTGGGCAAAGTGGTGCTTGAGACGCTCACGGCTGGGGTCTTCTGGCTCGGTCATATCCTGACTACTAGTTAGGGTGCATGCTGAGATCGACTGGTGGCTCTATGCTAGCACCTCTTTTCCCTTAGACGAGTGTCGTACGTCAATAATCTGCTGGACGACACGATTCAGTTTCTGACCGGGTGGTTTTGTTTTTACCTCTGATTTTTTCCAAGTGCCCGCATGCTGGGGTTTTACGAGCAATCCTGCCAGCGCTGTCGACATTTCACCGGCCTTGATGGGCGGCGTCTGACAGCGCTTTCTGATTTTTTTTCTAAGCGCTTTCACCGGCCCGGTTGGCTGGTACGGTTCAGGGATTCCCCTAGTTGCCGTCCATCCGCCATGAGCCAATGTTTCACCGAACTCGCCAGTGATGCCCAGCGCCTCAATCACAACATCACGCCCATCGACGACTGCGCTTGCGGCGAAGAGTTGTTGTATGGCGAGAGGGTGCAGGTGACAGAGGTGCCAGTGCTGACCTGCCAATGCCTCTGGCGGCGCTATCAGCGAGAGGCCGAAGCAATCGTCGCGCCGAACGGCGTGCTGATTGCCGATCCGGTCGCGCGCAACCGAGCGATCAACGCGGCTTATGCCCGGTTGTGGTTGCACGACTCACGTTTTCAATGGGCGGGCCTGGCGGCGTTTGCCTCCAAGCAGGTCGGCTGTGGCTTGCTGCATGCGGCACAGAGTATTGAACGCATCCGCGAGGAATACGAAGCGCGGCAGCGGCTGCGAGACAGCCGACGCGAATCCGGATTGCTCACGCCGGAAAAAATCCCGGGGCAGGCCGAAGACCTGCGTGAATATCAACAGGCTCAGGCGCGTAATCCGCTGTCTGTCATGGATGTCCGGGTGCCGGGCGAAGAGCTGTCGGTGGCCGGGCAACAGTTCCGGCATGTCTACGAGATGATGGCGATGGGCAATACCACGCTGTTTCTGGATGTTTATCCGTTGCATCAGTTCTATGCGGTGCGGGGATTGGCGGAGTTGAAGAAATGTCTTCGTGAAAGGCGGAAGATTCATGCGCATGCGAAGTGGCCGGTGCTTTGGCCGGTAGGTGAGGAAACGCTTGGTTTCGGTCGTGATTATTCTGAAATAGAGAAAGCCTTCGAAGCTATAGACGCGGGCAGCGTTGCCGAAAGCGTGAAGCATTTGGCGTGGCACGAGCAGCAAAATATCCTCCAGCCGACCATTTACGAAAACAGCCACCTGGTTGCGCTTTTGCGCGGCAATCATTTTTCTTTCGTCACCAACTTTCCTTCCGGTGTCGCTCAGGCCATGGAGCTGACGCTGACCAGCCAATGCCAGCGTGTCGATGACGGCCGGACCATTGATTTTGATAGCAATCCGCTGGCGGATTTGTCCGATATCGACCAGCGGATGAAGTTTGTGCTGCGGGCGGCAAGTCGTTTTGATCTCTTGCTCAACGACAGCAACAGAGGATTGTTGGCGCAGTCAATTCGCGAGATTGCGATGAGGGAGGAGGGCTGATGAGCTTGCGCCTTAGGCAAATAGGCCGGCGTCGCTGGGTGTGGTTGGTGGTAAGTGCTGCTGTTGCATTGGCCGCTTTACGGCAACTGATGCAACCGCTGTGGAACGAACCAGTCATTATTTTGGGGATCGGCGAAACCTACGAGTACATGGAGGCGCATTCGACCGCTCCGTTCAGTGTGTGGGGGCGGGGTAGCAAGTCTGTTTCCGGTGGCATTCCGAAGACGGATGCGCGCCTGCGCTTCGTTGATCCGCAGTACGGGTTCGAGACGCCGCTGGCTCGGTTTTTCACCGTGACGTTCGTCAACAATCTGACCGTGAGCATCCGCATGTCTCCGCAAATCGAACCTCTGCTGATCGACGACGCCATGAAGGTTGTCACCGATCTGCAGAACCAATGGTGCGCCAAAGGCTGGAAACCGATGGGTACGCAGGGTGACCCGACAATCGCGGACACCCCCGAATGGCGCGCATACGTCAGACAGGGAGTGCTTTCGGGGGTGTCCTATTGGCAGGCCGGTGATAAATACCAGGCAATGCTGATTCTTGCGCGCTTCAGAGATTCAAGGCACCTCGATCAGGAGCGCTACCTCATCACTCTCGACGTTGCCGAACCGTGGATTCCTTTCGACGAGATGGAAGATCGCCGCCTCGAATCCCATCATTTCCTCCCACCCCTACCCGAAAAAGGAGCCATCCCATGCCCATCCCAGCCTTCATGACCATTCACGGCAGCCGCCAGGGCCTGATCACCGCCGGCGCTTTCACTGAAGCTTCGGTGGGCAATACCTACCAGAGCGGGCGCGAAGACAAGATCATGGTTCAGGCCCTCAGCCATGGCATGTATATCCCCAAGGATCAGGGCGCCGGGCGGCGGATGCACAGGCCATTGATCATCACCAAAACCCTCGACAAGGCTTCGCCCTTGCTGAACATGGCGCTGTCCAGCGGCGAGTTGCTGAGCGAGTGTCGCGTGGAGTTCTATCGCACGTCGGCCAGCGGCGTGCAGGAGCACTTCTACACGGTGGAACTGGAGGACGCGTTGGTCGTCGGCAGCGAACTATTGATGCCGAACTGTCTCGACACGGCCACGTCGCATCTCACCCAACTGGAGAAAGTCCACTTCAGCTACCGGCGCATCTACTGGCGCCACGAAATCAGCCGGACGATGGGCTCGGACGAGTGGCAAGGCGAGGAACTCCGTTGAGGCTGGTCCGTGAAATGAGCCTGACCGACCACGAGCGCCAGCATGTCTGTTGCGTGGAGGAGGCGCTGGCCCACGTCAGCAGCCTGTTGAGCATGCGCCAATCGCTCGAAGGGCTGGACCAATTGCGCGCGGGCTTGATGATCAATCTGGACAGCGAAGTCCTGGCGCAGATCAAGCAGGGTGAATGGTGCCTGATCAAAGCCGAAGCCGACTATGGCTACTGGCAGGGCGCCGAAGCGGTGTTCCAACAAGCCGTGCTCGAGCTGATGAACAACCCTCCCGAGCAGCCCACCCGCACGGCGCGAATCTTTCGTCTGGTCGACAGTGTTACCGGTGAGCCTTTACCCGCGCAGGCCTACATCGCCACGATCGATGGAATACCCAGTCAGCGTCGAACTGACGTCTTAGGCATTGCTCATCTGTTTACCGACGATCAAGTGCGGCAGCTTTCGCTGCGCATCTTCAACGTCTGAAACCTGCGTTTATTCTTTCTTTCGCGACGTCCTTCGCTTGTTTTGCGCCAGTGCCGCGATAGCGGGTGCTAGGCCTTGGCACGTTGTTGTATGGTTGTGGTCGAACCGTTGAACCCAAGTGATTGAAAGGATATCGCCATGCTGGACTGGAAAAACCGCGCGGGCAGCGCGCCTGAACGTGCCGCCGAGCCCAAGTCGGCCACCCGCAGCTATGTCGGCGGGCTGCTGTTCAGCCGGGCGCTGGCCACAGTGGTCGGTCTGTACTTGCTGGTCACCATCGCGCTGGGCTGGTACTGGAGCCAGGAACCGGAGCTGTTTCCGGTGGCGCAGAACGCCCAGGTCGCTGCCGAGAAGGAAGGCAAGCAAATGGTGGTCGGCTACACCACGGTCGAAACCCTGAAGACCGTCGCCGGCACCTTGCTCAACAAGCCGGGCGGTTACATTTCCAACGATCGTTTCCCGCCGGGCCTGTGGATGGACAACACGCCGAGCTGGGAATACGGCGTGCTGGTGCAGGTGCGTGACCTGACCCGCGCCCTGCGCAAAGACTTCGCCCGCTCGCAATCGCAGTCCGCCGAAGACGCCGATCTGGCCAAGGCCGAACCGCGCTTCAACTTCGACAACAAGAGCTGGGTGCTGCCGTCCAGCGAGTCGGAGTATCAGGAAGGGATCAACTCCCTGAGCCGCTATCAGTCGCGCTTGTCGGATCCGAATCAGAAAAACGCGCTGTTCTATGCGCGCGCCGACAACCTCAACAACTGGCTGGGCGATGTCGGTACCCGTCTCGGTTCGCTGTCGCAACGCCTGTCGGCCAGTGTCGGTCGGGTCAAGCTCAATACTGCGCTGAAGACCGAAGTCCCGGCGGTCGGCGAAGTGCCGCAGGTTGACGAAGAAGTCGTGGAAACCCCGTGGATGCAAATCGACAACGTGTTCTACGAAGCACGCGGTCAGGCCTGGGCGCTGTCGCATCTGCTGCGCGCCATCGAAGTCGACTTCGCCGATGTGCTGGCGAAGAAGAACGCCACCGTCAGCGTGCGCCAGATCATCCGTGAGCTGGAGGCTTCGCAAGAGCCGGTGTGGAGTCCGATGATCCTCAATGGCAGCGGTTTCGGCGTGTTGGCCAACCACTCGCTGGTCATGGCCAACTACATTTCCCGGGCCAACGCGGCGGTGATCGATTTGCGTCAACTGCTCAATCAGGGCTGATACGTGAGCCAGACTGCAAGAGAGGCGGCCCATCGCGCCGCCTCGGACGCTGAACAGATCGCTTGGGTCGACGAGCAGGACAACCTGCTCGGCGCGCTGGTGCGCGCCGATTTGCGCGAGCGCGGGCTGATCGGCCGTGGCACCTACATCATGCTGTTCAATTCCGCCGGTGAGCTGTGCGTGCACCGGCGCACGTTGAGCAAGGCGATTTACCCCGGTTACTGGGATGTCGCCGCAGGCGGCATGGTTCAGGCTGACGAAAGCTACGCCGAGTCGGCGGCGCGCGAGTTGGAGGAAGAGTTGGGCGTCAGCGGCGTCGAACTCACCGCTCACGATCACTTCTACTTCGAAGACACCGGCAATCGTCTGTGGTGTTCGGCGTTTTCCGCCGTGTGGGACGGGCCGCTGAAACTGCAGCCGGAAGAAGTCCTCGAAGCGCGATTCATCCCGGTTGAACAGGTCATGCGCGAAATCAGCGAAAAGCCTTATTGCCCGGACTCTCTGGCCGCGCTGAAGCGCTATCTCAAGGCGCAGCAAAGCGACGTCGCAAAGAACACATGAATTGGCGCCGATTGGCACTTAGCAATCGCGATTTTTGCCGTTACACTGCGCGACCTTTTTCAAACTGCACCGGATAGCTTGAGGGTTGGCCTGCAGATTTACCGTAGGAGCTGCCGAAGGCTGCGATCTTTTGGTCTTGCTTTTAAAGATCAGGATCAAAAGATCGCAGCCTCGTTGCACTCGTCAGCTCCTACAGATATTCAGTCCAGCGTTCAAAGTTTTCCGATGCAGTAGCGCTGCCCCTGCCTGAGTGGGGCTTCGCGGTCGCTGACCTTGCCCAAGGTTGCGATCAGTCTTTGTCCTCCCGAGAGGATTGCCGGTGGCCAAGAAAGCCGCATCCTTCGCCGCCCTGGGCGGCCTGGTATTTTCCACCGACGCAGGTCGTCATTGCCCGGAATGCAGCAAACCGGTGGACGCCTGTATCTGCAAACAAACCGTGATCCCGGCCGGTGACGGCATTGCCCGCGTGCGTCGCGAAAGCAAAGGGCGTGGCGGCAAGACGGTGACCACCATCACCGGCGTGCCCCTGGCCGAAGACGCGCTCAAGGAGCTGGCGACGACGTTGAAGAAACGTTGTGGCACCGGCGGGGCGTTGAAGGACGGCATCATCGAAATCCAGGGCGATCACGTCGAGCTACTCTTGGCAGAGCTGATCAAGCACGGTTTCAAAGCGAAGAAATCCGGCGGCTAGCAGCCTCTGTGAAACCCTCCGGCGGCTTGATCCGGCTTCGAGTGTTCTCGGATCCGGCGTCGTCGCCATGGTTTTCACAGAGCCTGTTCATGACCGGTTTCTAAACTCCACGCAGTCAGTGCGGTCTACCGCCGCACTGACGAACCGTCATTTTCATTCTTTAGACTGCGCCGGCCTGAACGTCAGGCGACGCACTCTGACTTCTTTATAGGGGACTTCGATGTCCGTACGACGCACACGTAAAGACGATGGCAGCCAATGGACAGTTGCGGACAGCCGCAGCGTTTACGGGATCCGCCATTGGGGGGCCGGGTATTTCGCGATCAATGAAGCCGGTCGCGTCGAAGTACGTCCGAACGGCCCGAGCAGCTCGCCTATCGACCTGTTCGAGCAAGTCGACCAACTGCGCAAGAGCGGTTTGTCCTTGCCGTTGCTGGTGCGTTTCCCCGACATCCTGCAAGACCGTGTCCGTCAGTTGACCGGCGCTTTCGATTCGAACATCGAACGCCTGGAATACCAGAGCAAGTACACCGCGCTGTACCCGATCAAGGTCAACCAGCAGGAAGCGGTGATCGAGAACATCATCGCCACCCAGAACGTCTCCATCGGTCTGGAAGCCGGCTCCAAGCCTGAGCTGCTGGCGGTGCTGGCGCTGGCGCCGAAGGGCGGCACCATCGTCTGCAACGGTTACAAGGACCGCGAGTTCATTCGCCTGGCGCTGATGGGCCAGAAACTCGGCCACAACGTGTTCATCGTCATCGAGAAAGAATCCGAAGTCGGCCTGGTGATCGAAGAAGCCGCCTCGCTGAAGGTCAAGCCGCAGGTGGGGCTGCGCGTGCGCCTGTCGTCGCTGGCCTCGTCGAAATGGGCGGACACCGGTGGCGAGAAATCCAAATTCGGTCTGTCGGCGGCACAACTGCTGTCGGTGGTCGAGCGCTTCCGTGGCGCTGGCCTGGATCAGGGCATCCGCCTGCTGCACTTCCACATGGGTTCGCAGATTGCCAACCTCGCTGACTATCAGCACGGCTTCAAGGAAGCGATCCGTTACTACGGCGAGCTGCGCAACCTCGGGCTGCCGGTCGATCACATCGACGTCGGCGGCGGCCTCGGTGTCGACTACGACGGTACCCACTCGCGCAACGCCAGTTCGATCAACTACGACATGGACGATTACGCCGGTGTCGTGGTCGGCATGCTCAAGGAATTCTGCGACGCGCAGAGCCTGCCGCATCCGCACATCTTCTCCGAGAGTGGCCGCTCGCTGACCGCGCACCACGCAATGCTGGTGGTGCAGGTCACCGACGTCGAGAAACACAACGACGAAATCCCGCTGATCGAAAACAAGGAAAGCCTGCCGGAAACCGTGCAGTGGCTGGTCGATCTGCTCGGCCCGACCGACATCGAAATGGTCACCGAAACTTACTGGCGCGCCACGCACTATATGAGCGACGTCGCCGCGCAGTACGCCGATGGCAAGCTGACCCTGGCCGAAAAAGCCCTCGCCGAGCAGTGCTACTTCGCCGTGTGCCGGCGCTTGCACAACTCGCTGAAGGCGCGTCAGCGTTCGCACCGCCAGGTGCTCGACGAACTCAACGACAAGCTGGCCGACAAGTACATCTGCAACTTCTCGGTATTCCAGAGCCTGCCGGACACCTGGGCGATCGATCAGGTGTTGCCGATCATCCCGCTGCATCGCCTCGATGAAGAGCCGCTGCGCCGCGCGGTGCTGCAGGATCTGACCTGCGACTCCGACGGCAAGATCAACCAGTACGTTGACGAGCAGAGCATCGAAACCAGCCTGCCGGTGCACGCGTTGAATGAAGGCGAAGATTACCTGCTGGGCGTGTTTCTGGTCGGCGCCTATCAGGAAATCCTCGGCGACATGCATAACCTGTTCGGTGACACCGACTCGGTGAACATCTACCAGAACGCCGATGGCAGCGTGTACCACGCCGGTATCGAAACCCACGACACCATCGAAGACATGCTGCGTTACGTGCACCTGTCGCCGGAAGAGCTGATGACGCACTACCGCGACAAATGCGCCAGTGCCCGCATCAGTGCCAGCGAGCGCACGCAGTTCCTCGATGCACTGCGTCTGGGTCTGACCCGCTCTTCCTATCTGTCTTCCTGAGACCCGATAGCGTTCCGCCCGGGTTGTCCGATTTTTTTCCGCGAGTTGTGGAAAATTCGGACATTCCGGTGGGACATCTCCTGATTTTTTCACGAAAACCTGTGCGATCACGGTCAGCAAACTCTTCCGGTCTGCTTTTCGCGTAGGTCATTTCCTAAGTTGTACTTCGCCTCTCTACTCGGCCATGCCTCTCGGCGAGAATCCCCGGCCGCCCCCCCTGTAGAGATCCGCCCATGTTCGATCCAGTCAACGAGCCGTCGTTTCGTCTCGATGTAGCGGGCCTGTCCGACCCCTTCGACGTTCTCGCCTTTACCGGAAGGGAAGCGCTCAGCGAACCCTTTGCCTTCGAGATCGATGTGGTGATCGACGATCCGCATCTGGATCTCGCCGGCCTGCTGCACCGTTCTGCGTTCCTGTGCTTCGGCCCGCCCGGCCAGGGTGTGCACGGGCAATTGCACAGCCTTGTCCAGCATGAGCACAGCCATGGCCTGCGCTTGAGTCGCGTGCGTCTGGGGCCCAGGCTCGACTGCCTTGACCTGCGTTTGAGTCAGCGCATTTTCAGCGGCCGCTCCGTGCCGCAGATCATCGACCAGGTCCTGCGCGAGCACGGTATTGTCGGCCTGCAACGACGTTTCGACCTGCACGGCGACCACCCCGCGCGCACCTTCTGTACGCAGTACCGCGAATCCGATCTGCGACTGCTCCAGCGCCTTTGCGCAGAGGCGCGCATTCACTATTACTTCGAGCATCACCGCGACAGGCATTGCCTGGTATTCGGCGATGACCCGACGCGGATGCCGCAGGCAGACGTCGCTCACTATCAGGGCGAGCATGAGCAGCATTGCGTCGCTTGCGCCGTACGCCAGTGGCAACTGCACGAAGATTCACAGGCCAGCCAGCGGGTACCGAATGCCGAAGGCCACAGCGATTTGTCCGCCCTGCGCAGCGGTCAATGGTTGCCGCTGGACGGCCATCCCTTCATCGAATGCAACCGCCCATGGTTGCTGACCCGCATCGAGCACCGTGCCGATCATTCACTTGAACCGGCCTACAGCAATCGCCTGTTCGCTGCCGCGCGGCTGCCCGTCTGTGCGCCCGCCGCAACGCCAGCCAAGCAGCGCATGCACAGCCTGCAGCGTGCCTGGGTGGTTTCGGTCGATGAAGCGCAACCTGATCGCTCGCGGCCGGTCGCGGTGCAATTCGACTGGCTGTATCAGGGCGAAGGCGCAGCGCCTAGCCATTGCTGGTTACCGCTTGCACCAGCCCTGAGCGAGTTGCCTTCAGCGGCGCTGGCCGATGGCGTGGAGGTCGTGGTGAGTTTCCTCGAAGGCGATCCCGATCAGCCGATGGTCAGCGGCGTTCTCCAGCCTGCGGCGCTGGCAGAGGATGCGGTTGAGGACGATGTCCCGTTGCCGCAGTTGCTGGTGAGCGATGGGCTGCAGCAATTGTTGCAGTCCGGCGAGCCGTTGCTGCTGCTATGCCTGCTGCCGGGCGGCGGCAGCTTCAACCACTGCGCCGAGTCCGTGTGCAGTTGCCGGCTGTTGACCGCGCTTGATCAGAGCAGCGCAAGATGAGCGGCGCGGCGCTTGAGCCTATGGCGCAATGGCTGTTGCTCGATACCCCTGATGCGTCACGCGCTCTGCTGACTTTGCGGCAGGGCTTTGCCGATGTGCAGCGTCACCGGTTGTTCGACGGTACCGAATTTCAACCGGTCAGCGAGCACGGCCCGGTTCTTGTCGACTTGCGCGAGAGTCCGGCCTTGACCGCCTTGTGCCTGCGCGACCCGGACACTTGGCGCGGGCTGCTGCTGAGCTGCGAAATACCGGCGCGGCAGCTGATCAGCCACTTGCAGCGCATGCTCACCGTCTCGTTCGGCTTGAATCACCGGGCCTTGCTCAGCTATTACAACCGGCAGACCGCCAGCTATTTCTTCGACGCCTGCGATGCCGCGCAACTGAGTCGCTGGCTCGGGCCGATCCGCCAGTTGCGCTGGTTTGGTGGTACCTGGGCTGACCGCGCCATCGGTAGTCAGGGCTGGCAACAGCTGCGCAATCCCGGCCTGCTCGTCGAGCCGCTGGGCATCGAAGAAAGCCTGACCCGGCGCCAGCGTGAGCGCCTGCAAACCTGTCTGCTGGAACAACACATCTGGCGCTGGTGCCAATCCCTGAGCGCCGATTACCAGACGATCTCTGTGCATGTGCAACAAGGTCTGGCGCTGGGTTTCAGTGATCGCGCTGTGCTGGATGGCTGGCTGTGGCTGCGCCTGCTCAATCCGCGCGCGGTGCTGATCGTGCCGCCGGCTGGACTGACCCAGCCGGAACGGCTCGACTTTCTGCGTCGGCAGTGGGGTGCGGCGGACTGACTGATGCCGTCAGTGAGCCTTGCCGCTGAACCAGCCATCGCTGCGTTTCAGCCACAGGGCTTGAGCGCCGAGGGTCAAGCTGCGCAAGACCATGAACAGCAGGAAAGATATCCACAGGCCGTGATTGCCCAGTGCTTGCAAGAACCAGGCGAACGGCAGGAGCAACAACACCGTCAGCAGCATGCCGTTGCGCATTTCCCGCGCGCGGGTGGCGCCGATGAACAGACCGTCGAGCAGGTAACTCCACACTGCAATCAGCGGCAGCACGGCGAGGTAGGGCAGGTAGACGAAAGCCGTGTCGCGCACGCTCTGAATGTCGGTCTGCATCTCGATGAACAGGTGCCCGGCGAGCAGAAACAGCCCAGCGAATCCGAGGCTGGCGATCAGCGACCAGCCGCCGGCCACCACCAGCGATCGACGCAAGGCCAGGCGATCCCGGGCGCCGATGGCATGCCCGCACAAGGCTTCAACGGCATGCGCCAGTCCATCGAGTGCGTGAGCAGTCAGCAGCAGGCCGTTGAGCAGCAACGCATTGGCCGCTACGGTCGCATCGCCGAGCCGCGCGCCTTGCACGGTGATCAGGAAAAACACCGATTGCAGGGCGAGGCTGCGGATGAAAATGTCACGGTTGACCGCCAGCAGCGGACGCCAGCTCTGCCAGACTTTCAACGCCGACCAGATGATCTGCCCCGGATAGGCGCGCAACGCCGTGCGCGTCAGCCATAGACCGAGCAGGGCGCCGCTCCATTCGGCGATCACCGAAGCGCGCGCGGAACCGACCACGCCCCAGTCCAGGCCGATGACAAACCACAGATTGAGCACAATGTTGATCAGGTTGGTGCTCAGCAGAATCGCCAGCGGCGCCCGCGCATTCTGCGTACCGAGGAACCAGCCGACCAGCGCATACGTCGCCAGCGCGGCGGGCAGGCCGAACAGGCGCCCGTGGAAAAACTCCCGGGTCAATTGATCCAGCTCCGCCGATGGCTGCATGAAGTGCAGCGCAACGCCGCTGAGTGGCACGCCGAGACAGCCAAGCACGACGGCCAGGCCCAGCGCCAGCAGCAGGCCCTGCAAGAGAATCTGCCGCAACGCCGCGCCATCGCTGCGCCCGGCAGCCTGCGCGGCAAAACCGGTGGTGCCCATGCGCAGAAAACCCATCGCCCAGGCGAGAAAGGTGTACAGACTGGCGCCGACCGCCACCGCACCTAATTGATGGGCATGCGGCAGATGGCCGATGACAGTGCTGTCGACCAGCGCCACCAGCGGCACGGAAATATTGGAAAGGATCATTGGCGCGGCGAGCGCCCAGACCTTGCGGTGAGTCGGGCGGTCGCGCCAGTCGGTAATCAGAGAGGACATGCAGGCTCCTTGGGGGAGCGGGGATTGTAGCGAGTCATGCCGTTCAATGTGGGAGCGAGCCTGCTCGCGAAGACTGACCGAGCGTGAAGAATTCGGCTGTGCCGGCCATTCGCGAGCAGGCTCGCTCCCACAGGGTGGCGGTGGTGTTAATGGATGATCCAGCTCAACAACCACAACCCCAGCAGCAACCAGATGATCCCGGCAACGATCGACGCGTTCATGAACGCCCGAATCGCCGACCACAGCAGCATCAGGCCAACGATCAGGGCGATGATGCTGATGATCGAGGTGTCCATCCCCAGCGTCTGCGCCAGGCCGTCGACAAAGTTGCCGCCGGCATTGCTGAGCATATTGAACAGACCACTGAGGCCATCGACGATAAAGCGGATGATCGAACCGAGTGCCTGGCCGAGCCATTCGAAAAAGCTTTCTACACGCATGTGTGCATCCCTGATGAAAGAGCTGAGCCTTGGGCCACGCCGAGGGCGGCCGAGTTCCCTGCATGATAGAAGGTTTGCCCGGATCATGTGTGGGAGCGAGCCTGTTCGCGAAGGGGGCGTGTCAGGCAAATCCGGTCTGGATGATCCACCGCCTTCGCGAGCAGGCTCGCTCCCACAATGGATCATCTGCGCTGCTTGCCTTCAGCCCGCTTCCCCCCGAAGCTATGCGTCTTCAGGAGAGCCCGATGAACCTTGTAGAACTGACCGAACGCTTGCACACCATTCGCGACCGCAATGACTGGCGGCAATTTCACAGCCCGAAAAACCTCGCCATGGCCGCCAGCGTGGAAATGGCCGAGCTGGTGGAAATCTTCCAGTGGCTGACAGAGGACCAGTCGCGCCAGTTGCCGGCGGACAAACTCGCGCATGCCGGGCAGGAAGTCGGCGACATCGTCCTGTATCTGTTGCTGCTGTGCAGCGAACTGGGTCTGGACATGAATGAAGTGGTGCGCGCCAAGCTCGCCGACAGCGAACGGCGGTTCAGCTGATGAGCGACCGGCATTTCGATCAGTTGGCCACGCGCTTTGCAGAAAAAATCTACGGCGGCGCCAAAGGCGCGATTCGCCTCGCGGTGTTGCAGGCCGATCTGACCGAGGCCTTGCCAGATCGGCCGCTGCGCGTGCTCGATATCGGCGGGGGCCTTGGGCACATGTCGCTGTGGCTGGCCGAGCGCGGCCATGACGTCACCTTCACCGAGCCGGCCGAACCGATGCTCGAAGGCGCGCGCCAGCGTTTTGCCGAGGCCGGACACACCGCGACGTTCATTCAGGCACCGTGGCAGGAACTGCTCGGCCAGCTCACCGAGCCCTACGACCTGGTGATCTGCCATGCCGTGCTGGAATGGCTCGCCGAGCCCCACGCCATCCTGCCGGTGCTGCATCAACTGACCAAGCCCGGCGGCTGGCTGTCGCTGGCGTTCTACAACCGTGATGCGTTGATTTATCGCAATCTGCTCAAGGGCCATTTCAAGAAAATGCGCAAGAACGTCATGGCTGGCGAAAAGCAGAGCCTGACCCCGCAACAGCCTCTCGACCCACGGGAATTGGCAACGCAACTCGCTGGAATGTGGCAGGTCGAAAGCCAGAGCGGCGTACGGGTATTTCACGATTACATGCCGGTGGAATTCCAGGCCCGCGCCGAACTGGCGGACTTGCTGGAAATGGAACTTGCGCACCGTCGTCACCCAGGCTTTGCCGGGCTTGGGCGTTACTTGCACTGGATCTGCCGGCCGATCTGAGCGGAGCGCAACATGAAAGCTCAATGCGGGTTACTGCTGATGTGTCTGGGATTAGCCGCCTGTCAGGGCAGCAATCCATACGTGGCGCAGTCACGGCCGTTGCCGCCGGCACCGCCGCAAGCCGCCACCACCTTCGACCGCAGCGCCTACCCGGCGCCGCCGCGTGATTACGGGCGCTACCGCAATTGGGCCTGGCGCGACGGGCAGTTGCCGCCGGGCACGGCGTGGGCCGATTCGGCGCAGGTGGCCGAGGCGGTCAGCAACGCCCTCGACCAGCGCGGCTTGCGGCCGATGCGCGACAATCGGCCGGCCGATCTGCTGGTCAGCGCCGACCTGCGTCTGGAAACCCGATTGCGCCAGGTTCGCGACGACTACGGCTACTACGGTGGATACGGCGGCTATGATCGTTACGGTCGCGGTTACGGCATGTACAACACAGTGCCGGTCATGCGCACCTACCAAGAGCAGGTCGTAGTGGTGCGGGTCGATCTGTTCGATGCCAGCAACGGCCAACCGGTGTGGAGCGCCAGCGCCGAAACCGGCACCCAAGGTAATCAGATCGAACGCGCCGATGCGATTCGCGAGGCTGTGGAAAAAGCCATGGCGGCGTATCCTCCCAGCTGACTTCGTGTCAGCAGGTTCATGTCTTCATCCGGAGAATCATCATGTTCCGCCGTCTCGCTCTACTCGCTGTTGCTGCGCTGCTCAGTGCCTGCGCCGCCAATCAGGTCAATCACGATTTCGACGCCAGCCGCGACTTTGCCGCTTATCGCAGCTGGAGCTGGAAAGACCCGGCCCTGCAATACCGTCCCGATGATCCGCGCATTAAAAGTGACCTGACCGAACAACGCATCCGCCAAGCGGTATCCGATCAACTCGATCAGCGCGGTTTGCGCCCGGCCGCTGGCGGTGGCAAGGGAGATTTGAGCGTGCAGACCTACCTGATCGTCGAGGATCGGCAGCAGCAAGTGACGACCAATTACGGCGGCGGTTGGGGCGGCCCGTGGAACGGCTACTGGGGCGCGCCGATGTACAACGAAACGCGCAACATCACCTACAAGGTCGCGACTATTCAGATCGATTTGCTCGACGGCAAGGACGGCAAACTGGTCTGGCGCGGAAGCGATGAACAAATGCTCAGCAGCCGCCCGAATCCGGCCGATCGCAGCAATGCCATTCGCGAGACCGTGGCGCGGATCCTGGCCAACTATCCACCGCGTTGATCAGCTCTTGAAACTGAGGCAGCTCCTGTGGGAGTGGGCTTGCTCACGAAGGCGGCGTTACATTCAACATTTTGGTTGCCTGACCTGGCGCTTTCGCGAGCAGGCTCGCTCCCACAGGGTTCGGTGTTGAACCATGATCTTGAACCCGGCGCAGATTTCTGTGGGAGGGGGCTTGCCCACGAAGGCGGCGGTGCATTCGACATTTTGGTTGTCTGATCTGGCGCTTTCGCGAGCAAGCCCGCTCCCACAGGTTTCGGTGTTGAACCATGATCTTGAACCCGGCGCAGATTTCTGTGGGAGTGGGCTTGCCCACGAAGGCGGCGGTGCATTCGACATTTTGGTTGCCTGATCTGGCGCTTTCGCGAGCAGGCTCGCTCCCACAGGTTTCGGTGTTGAACCGGTGGTCTTGAACCCGGCGCAGATTTATGTGGGAGTGGGCTTGCCCACGAAGGCGGCGGTGCATTCGACATTTTGGTTGCCTGATCTGACGCTTTCGCGAGCAGGCTCGCTCCCACAGGGTTCGGTGTTGAACGAATGATCTTCAACCCGGCGCAGATTCCTGTGGGAGTGGGCTTGCTCACGAAGGCGGCGGTGCATTCGACATTTTGGTTGCCTGACCTGGCGCTTTCGCGAGCAAGCCCGCTCCCACAGGGTTCGGTGTTGAACGAATGATCTTCAACCCGGCACAAATCCCTGTGGGGTGGGCTTGCCCACGAAGGCGGCGGTGCATTCAACATTTTGGTTGCCTGACCTGACGCTTTCGCGAGCAGGCTCGCTCCCACAGGTTTCGGTGTTGAACGAATGATCTTCAACCCGGCACAAATCCCTGTGGGAGTGGGCTTGCTCACGAAGGCGGCGGTGCATTCAGAATTTTGGTTGCCTGATCTGGCGATTTCGCGAGCAGGCTCGCTCCCACAGGTTTCGGTGTTGGACGAATGATCTTCAACCCGGCGCAGATTCCTGTGGGAGTGGGCTTGCTCACGAAGGCGGCGGCGCATTCAACATTTTGGTTGCCTGATCTTGCGCTTTCGCGAGCAGGCTCGCTCCCACAGGTTTCGGTGTTGAACCGGTGATCTCGGGCCTGGCGTAGATTTCTGTGGGAGTGGGCTTGCTCACGAAGGCGGCGGTACATTCAACTTTTGATTGCCTGATCTGGCGCTTTCGCGAGCAGGCTCGCTACCACAATGGAATGGCGTGACGCCAGCAGTCTCGACCGACCGCGTCTACACTCATTTTCACCAACGCAGGTAGCTCGGCACTGCGCCGGCAAAGGAGTGCGCCATGTCGCCAGGATCGCAAGGCAACGGCCCGGCCCGGCAACGGGGGGCGATCGGTTTGATGGCGGCCGCCACTTTGAGTCTGGCGCTGGTGATGATGTTGCTGGTGGTCGACAGCGGCCGCTTGTACATGGAACAGCGCAAATTGCAGCGGGTCGTCGATACGGCCGCCCTCGAAGCGGTCAGTCGCGGTGGCAATTGCCTGCCCGGGCTGAGCGCCGCCAGTTATGCCGGGCAGAGTGCACTGCGCAACGGTTACGTGGTGGATGCCGCCAATACGCTCACTACCACCTGCGGCACACTGGCCACCGCTGGCAGCGGCATGCGCAGTTTCACCGTCGATGCCACGCAAACGGCGGCGGTGAAAGTCGCCGCCAGTCGTACGGTCACCACCAGTTTTGCTGGCGGTGTGCAGGCGCTGTTCAGTGCCACGCCGGTCAGCCTCAACACCACCCTCAATGCTTCGGCAGTCGCGGCCAAACCGCAGCCGACCGTCGCCCAACTGAATATTCGCAGCACCTTCGCCAGCATCGACACGGCGCAGTCGAACATTCTCAATCCGCTGTTTTCCGGGTTGCTCGGCGGCAACGTCAACCTCACGGCGGTGGGCTGGGATGGCTTGCTGCACACCGATATCAACCTGCTCAAATACCTCGATCAACTGGCCATCGACCTCAACGTCGGCGTCGGCAACTACACGCAATTGCTCAACACCCAGGCAACGGTGACGCAGTTGATTCAGGCCGCAGCGACGGTGGTGCAGCTCAACGGCGCGACTGCGCAAGTGGTCACCGCGCTGGGCCAGTTGCAGGTCGCCGCTATCAACGCAGCACCGGTCAGACTCGGCGAGATCCTGCAACTGCAAACCGGCACCCCGGCGGCGGGGCTGGATGCCAATCTGCAATTGCTGCAACTGGTGCAAGGCGTCGTGCAACTGGCCAACAGCAAGAGCGCGGTGGCGGCGACCTTGCCGGTCAATGTGCTGGGGCTGGCCGGTGTCACGGTACGGGTCAAGGTGATCGAGCCGCCACAGTTCTCGGCGATTGGCGACCCGGCGCGGGCCAAGGCCGATCCGTTGGGACCGGACCGGATTTATGTGCGCACTGCGCAGGTGCGCACGCTGTTGTCGGTGAATCTGCCGGTGCTCTCGGGGGTGACGGGGCTGACCAATGCGGTGCTGGGCCTGGTCGGTACGCTGACGCCGACGCTCAATGCACTGTTGAGCCTGAATCTGGTGGACACGCTCAATTCGGTGTTCTGCCTGTTGGGCGCCGGTTGCAAGCAGCTCGATCCCAAGCTGCTGCCCTCACCGCAGATCGATATCGCGCTGGATGCCGGCGGGGCGAAAAGCTATGTCACCGATTACCGCTGCCCGACCGGCGACAGCGGCAGCAAAAGCCTGACCGCCGCCACCACGACTTCTCTGGCTGATCTCAAGCTCGGCAGGATCGATCCCGTCGCGGCGTTTTCCTCAGTCGCCGAACCAATGGTTGCACCGCTGCCCCTGGTTGATCTCGGCATCATCACCTGCCACAAGATTCTCGGCATCGGCAGTTGCGATGCCTCCTCCCACGTGCAGTACGGCGCCGGCGGCATTGCCCTCAAACTCGACACCAGCGTCGCGCAGACCACGCAGAATTTGCTGTTCTCCAGCACCACACCCTTCGCCACCCCGGCCAATCTGAAACTGCCGCCGAGCGTGCTGCCGGCCGCGCCGACCAGCAACATCGTCGGCAGCCTGGCAAACACGCTGTCCGGCATCAACCTGATCGTCTACAAACCCGTGGGCAGCAATCCGCTGGGCGCCATCGTTACCGGTGTGGCTTCACTGATCAGCGATGTCAGCAACCGCTTGTTGCCAGTGGTCACCGGTTTGATCAGCCCATTGCTCGACCCGCTGCTGAATAATCTGCTCAAGGGCCTGGGCATCAACCTGATGAACACCGAGGTGGGCGCCAACATGACCTGCGGGCAGACCGGCAAGGCTTACCTGGTGATCTGATCGTCGCTGGCGATCGGCAATTCGATGCAGAACCGCGCCCCCTCCGTGGAGTTGCGCACGCTCAATTGCCCGCCCATGTTGGCGATGATGCCGTAGCTCACCGACAGGCCCAGACCGGTGCCGACGCCGATCGGTTTGGTGGTGAAGAACGGCTCGAAGATCCGCTCGAGCAAACGCGGATCAATGCCGCCGCCATTGTCCTCGACCCACAACCGCACGCTTTCCTCGTCACGCTCGGCATAGATCGAAATCCACGGCTTGAACGCTGAGTCGTTGTCGCGTTTGCCAAGCAGGGCGTCGCGGGCGTTGACCATCAGGTTGATCAACACCTGTTCCAACTGATCGACGTAACCACGCACCTGCGCCTCGAAACCGGTCTCGCTGATGCGCAGATCGACACCTTTGCCACGCATGCCCTCGGCCAGTAGCGACAAGGTGCCGTCGATGGCCTGGGCCGGGTTGAACAACTGCTGTTCGATTTCCGAGCGACGGCCGAACACACGCATGTGGTCGACCACCTTCGCCGCACGCTGCACCTGGGCGTCGATGCGATTGAGTTTGTCGGTCAGGTAATCAACCTGCACATCTCCGTTGCCGAGGCGCTTGAGCACGTTGACGATGGCCATGCGCATCACGTTCAACGGCTGATTGATCTCGTGGGCGAGGCCGGTGGCCATTTCGCCGAGGGTGGCCATTTTCGCGCTCTGCGTGAGTTGCTGTTGCGAGCGGCGCACCTCGGTGTTGTCCCTGCCGACGGCTTGTACTTCAATCAACTGACCTTGGTCGTCAAACACGCCGCGATCCGACCAGACCCACCAGGCGTGTTCGCGTCCGGGCAATTGCAGGCTGATTTCCGCAGTACTCACTGGCTGTTCCGGCGTCAGTTGGCTGAGGCGCTGAACAAACGCGGCGCGCTGTTCTACGGACATCCAGCCTCCGAGATCAACCCCGGGCAGTTGTTCCGGGGTGCATTCCAGATAAGTCGCCAACGGTCGGTTGCCAAAGACTAACGTCAGGTCCGGGCGATAGCGGCAGATCATCGCCGGCGAATCCTCGACCAGAATCCGATAGCGCTCCTCGCTCTGCAAGACCTGCTCGGCGGCCAGCGTCGCGTCGGTGACGTCCAGCCACAAGCCCACCGCCTCGACCGGCAGGCCGAGATCGTTGCGCAGTAGTTTTGCCTCATCGAGCAGCCAGTGATAGTCGCCACGACTGTCTCGCAAGCGATAACGCGCACGTACCGAACCTTCACGCAGCAGCTTGCGGTTGCGCTGGAAATACAGTTCACGGTCGTCGGGGTGCACGTGCTCGACCAGCGTTGCCGCGTCGCAATCCTCCAGCGTCCAGCCCAGCAAGGGTTGCAGGCTGGCGCTGAAAAACGCTGGGACCAGCGCGCCTTCCTCATAACGCTGCACGTAAATCACCGCCGGCGAACTGGCGATCAGATTATCCAGTCGCGCATGGGCGGCAGCGGCGCGCTGCTGTTGATTCTGGATGTCGCTGATATCGAGCATGAACCCGACCAGGCGCCGATGCTCACCGGTGCCGCTGACCTGGCCCTGAATCCGATACCACGTCGCTGCTGCGCCGACCTCCGCGCGGTGCAGACGCACGCTCAGGGTCAGCGCTTCTCCCTGCAACTGTAGGGCGCGCAACCGGCTGCGCAACTCGTCGCGGTCGGCGGGATGAAACAGCGACAGCCAATCTTCTACCGGCAGCAGGCGATCGCTGAGATTCAGTGCCGAGGCCAGCGTCGGCGCCAGTGCAATCTGCTCTTCGGCACTGATTTCCCACCAGCCGGCGCCAAGCAGGTTTTGCAGGGAATCAAGACGCTCCATCGATTGCCCATGGCGTCGCTCGCGCAAGCGGCTGAGCAGCGGCCCGGCCAGCGCGCCGGCCAGGGTCAGCCAGTCGCGATCGGTCAGCCATGGCGCCACGTTGTCGACCGTATAAAACCCACAGAGCAGCCACGCGACCACGCCCTGGTCATTGCTGTAAGGCACGGCGAAACCGTTGGCGTTGCCGAACGTGGCCTGCAATCGCGAGTGCTCATAGCGCCCATGCGGGCCGGCGAGGCGTTGCGGCGCGCTGCCGTTGAGACTGTCCAGCGGCGTGCCCAACGGCTGGCCGTCCTCCCACAGTAGCGGAGCATCGTGGCCACGAAACTGTTGATGAATCTGCCAGCCCTGGGCCTGTTCATCGAGCAAGGCCACGGCGAGGCAGGGGATATGCCAGCGCTGGGCGATCGCCTGCAATTGTTCGCCGAGCACCGTCGGCAGGCGCGTCAGGCTGCATGTGCGCAGATGATCGCTGACCTGCGCGGCGAGAGTCTGGCAGGCGTCGCGGTCGCGCGATTGCTGACGTTCGAGCAGCAGGTCGGCGATGTCGAGCATCTGCAACAGCCAGCCATCACTCAGCGGCTGCACCCAACCACGCAGGTGCAGCGGCTGAGCATTCAGGCCGGGGAAGTCGAGATCGAGCAATTGTCCTTGCCAGTCGCGCGGCGGACCTTCCACGCTCAACAGGCTATGCGGCAGCAGATAGGCGCTGAGCGGCAGAGGCTGACCCTGGGGTTTGTGCTGGGCGAGCAAATGCCGCAGCGGGCCGGCGATCTGCAGCACCTCGCCGTCGCCATTCAGATAAAAATGCAGGCCGGTGGGCGGCGCGCCGAGGTGGTCCGGCAGATCAAGAACAGCGCTGGGGGCACGCTTGAGCAAACGCCCGAAGAGCTTATCGCCGGCGGTCAAAATTGCAGGCTCGAGCGGGCGGTCAGGTGCGTGGGCAGATTGGGCACCGTGCCAATACCCGGCAGCACCAGAAACGGCATGATCTGGTTGAGCTTGCTCACCGGGTAATTGACGCTGACGGTCAGGGTGCCAGTCCCCGCGTCGTACGCCGCACTGGTGTCGGTGCCGACCACCAGATTCAAGGCCGAGGGCAGCCATTGCAGTTGTTGGGTCAGCGCAGCATTGGCGGTGTTGACCAGCACCGTCGAATAGTTCGGCGTGGTCGGGTCGACCGCAACGCTGCGGCGCACCGCCTCAGCGGTGGCCTGGTTGAAAGATTGCATCATCACGAAGGGCAGGCCATAGCTGACCAACCCGTAAAACACTGCGAAAAAGATGATGAACACCAAGGCGAACTCGATCGCCACCGCACCTTTTTGCGACCTGCGAAAGCCGTTTTTCATGCGTGCGTCTACCCTGACAGTCACTGCGTAGTATCAGCATAGAATCATTCAGGCAAAACGGACGGCTTTCAGCGGATGCAGATTTCTCTTGTTCTGATCTGGCTGGCGATCTGCGCCGCCCAAGATGCCCGGCAGCGGCGAATTTCCAACCTGTTGACCTTGGGCGCAGGTGCGTTGGCGCTGCTCTGGTTGCTGGCGACCGGCACCACTTGGTTGGGCGCTGAGGCAGGGCAGGGTGGATGGGCCTGCCTGATTGCTTTGCTGCTGACGATGCCCGGTTACGCCTTGGGACGCATGGGCGCCGGCGATGTGAAATTAATGACAGCCCTGGCTCTTGCGACGAACGGCATATTCATCCTTGGCGCGTTTATCGGTGCTGGAGTCGCCAGCGTGATATGGCTGCTGCTTGCGCCAAAAGTCTGGCCCCATATCGGTCAAGGGCTTAGAGAGCATTTACGCCATCTCGCTCCGGACAAGTCAAAAAAGCTGCCATTTGCGCCATTCGTGTGGGTAGGTGTGGTGCTCTTACTGTACTGGATCACCTGATTGCGGGGTGCCACTAGTGCTATGTACATAGTCGGAAAGTGGGTCTACTTTCAATTCAGGCGAATACGCCACCAAAGTGCAGGAATCGTCAGCGTTGACCCGAGCAAATGGAGTGGTTCGTGAACAAGCCTAATGCGGTAAAAATCCTCGTGGTCGATGATCAGCCGCTGATCGTCGAAGAACTCTGTGAGTTTCTCGAGAGCAGTGGCTACCGTTGCGTGCCGTGCGACTCGAGTCTTGAAGCCGTCGAGCTGTTCCGGGCGGACCCGGACATCGGTCTGGTGCTGAGCGATTTGCACATGCCGGACATGGACGGTATCAAGTTGATCCAGACGTTGCAGATGCTGGCTGGCAAGCAGCGGGTGTTCGAGGCGATCATGCTCACCGGGCGCGCTGACAAGCAGGATGTGATCAAGGCGTTGCGTGCGGGCATTGCCGATTACTATCAGAAGCCGATTGACCTGGCTGAGTTGCTTGAGGGTGTGCAGCGCCAGGAACTGGCTTTGCAGGAACGGCAGAAGAATTTGCACCTTGGGCATTTGAATCAGAAGTTGCAGTTTTTGTCCGAGTCGATTGATGACCTTTATCAGGACCTGGACAAGGTGCGGCGCTCGCCCGTGCCAGTGGTGAGTGAGGGCGAGCCTGATTCTGCCGAGATGCCGGCGGTGTTCAGTCAGTTGTCGCCCAGGCAGTTGGACGTGGCGCGGTTGGTGGGCAAGGGGCAGACCAATTATCAGATTGCCTGTGAGTTGGGGATTACCGAGAACACGGTGAAGCTGTATGTGTCGCAGGTGTTGCGGTTGACGCATATGCATAATCGGACGCAGTTGGCTTTGGCGCTTTCTCCTGGTAGTTCGGCGGGGCGGCAGCGGGTTACGGCGCATTGACTTGGCGGCCTTTGGGCCGACCATGCTTTGGGTGGGTGGGGTGAATATCCGTTTCTTCGGGTGTTGCGGCTGGCGGTTTCGCCCTTACGGCGAGTCCCTTTTGGCAAACGCCCCAAAAGGAACCAAAAGGTCTTCGCCCTGACGTTCGGCCCGCTCGCTGGGGCTCGGGGTTCCTTCGCTCCGGGATCGATCCTGGCGCAGCGGCTACGGTTTGCTTCGCTGCACCTCCTTCCGCTGTGTACGACTGCGTCGTACGGTCGCTGCGCTCCCACGCCCGGATCAATCCCTCCACTCAGCCTGCCGACGGGCTCCCAGATCAAGATCAAAAGCGGGACTCGAGCTAACGCTCATCGTGTGTAGGAGCTGCCGAAGGCTGCGATCTTTTGCTTTTGCTTTTGCTGTCCTGTGGGAGCTGGCTTGCCAGCGAAGGCGGCCTGACAGCCGACCTGTTTTTGAGTCTTACGCGATCCAACTGTAGGAGCTGCCGAAGGCTGCGATCTTTTGATTTCGCCTTTGCTTTGCTTTTCTGTGGGAGTAAGCCTGCTCGCGATGAGCCCAGCCGGTCCACCGATAACTCGAAGTCGTTTAAATCTGTTTCAAGGTAACCAGAACCTTCCCACAAAGTTTTCAGGTTGTCCGTCGGACGTCGGGTCACTAGTCTCTGGCTGTCGCTGGCAACTCAGCGGCCAGGTGTGGAAACCTGAAATTCAAGTAGATGCTTTGCATTGCTACCGTAATCGTTGTCGGCGGGTTCGTTCGTCTGCAAACTGTGTCGCGGCGGCTGTGCGTGGGCAGACTTTGGTCTGGCCGGTTGCCTACTTATCGGTTTTCCACCCTGCGTACAGCTGCCACCTTTTGTCGTGTGGAAACGACAGAAGAGGGCGTTACAGCCAAGTAGGAGTTCTCATGGACAAACTGATCCCAGACCCACCCCCATCCCCCACCACCCCGCTCGAAGACGCCATGCGCGCCGACGATCTTGTGAAAAACCGCGAAGCGATAAAACGCGCGCTCGATTTCTATCTCTGCCCCGAACCCGCAAAACCGCATCCGCCCAGCACGTTGTTCATGGTGGCGCCCAATGTCGATACCGAAAGCCTGTTGGCGCATGCCTGTGAGTCGCTGGCGTCAGCGAGTGCCATGGCGAGTAATTTCGCTGGCGAGTTGAGCGGGTTTCAGCGCAGCACGGCGTTGGCGATTCAGCAAATTGTCATGCTGGCGGAATTGGCGGTGAATCGGGCGCTGGATCGGGTTGATCCGCAGCGCTGAAACCGCGTTATCGTTCTTCGCGAGCAGGCTCGCTCCCCCAGGGGAAATGCATTGCAAGCTGTGGGAGCGAGCCTGCTCGCGAAGGGGCTTTCAAGGGCACCAACAAACTAATTCTTGCTCTCGTTCTTCCCGCCCGCATCCGGATCATAAAAATCCGGGATCTCGTATTGGTATTTCTTCAGCCAGCGCTGCATCGCCAGTTCGCGTTCGGTGGCTGTTGCACTCTGAGGTTTCGGCGAGGCGGCTTTGTTGCGGCTTTGCAGGACCAGCCAGCCTTCGGTTTCCTGTTGTTGCGCCGAGGCCGGGCCGGTGTCGATGGCGTGGGCGCCGAGGGGCAGGGTGAGCAGGGTCAGGTAGCACAGGCCTTTGCGGATGGTCATGGCTGTCTCCTATTTGAGCGTCGGCGGTAGCGGGTCGATGAATGCGGCGACGCGGTCGCCGGGTGTGGCTTTGGCGTTGGTCGGGGCTTTGAGTTTTTCCGCGCGTTGCTGCGCTTCGGTGAATTGTTCCGGGGTCAGTTTCGAGCGGCTGACGATTTCCGCGGCTTGGGGCCAGTCGTTCTGGTAGAGCAGCAGGGTGACCATGTTCAGCGTCGCCAGTTGATTGTTCTGGCTCAGTTCGATGGCGGTGAGGAATTCGAATTTCGCTTCGTTGAGGCGTAGTTGATTGAGGTAGACCACGCCCAGGTCATTGCGGATTTTCTCGTCGGTGGGTGCCAGGCGCGCGGCGCGTTGCAGGTGGGCCTGGGCTTGGCCGTTGTCGCCACGGGCGGCGTAGACCTGGCCGAGGCCGTGTTCGGCCTGGGCGGTGAGGCAGCCGCCGAGCAGGCTGCGGTAGAGCGGCTCGGCTTCGCTACGACCGAGCAGGCGATAGACCTTGGCTTTGCGCAGGCGCACTTCGCTGAGGTTGTCCGGCAGGCTTTGCAGGTTGGCGAGGCTGGCGTGGAGCTTGCCGTCGCTGGCCAGATCATCGGCGAGGTTCAGCGACAGTTCCTGCTCCGAGGTCAGTTTGCTGCAGCTGGACGGCGACAGCAGCGAGGTCCACGGCGCCTGGCCGTCCGTGGCGCAGCCGCTGAGCAGCAACAGACTTGCCATGACTATCAGTACTTTCATCAAACGCTCTCCAGGAGCCAAGGTCAGTTTGCGAAGGCGCGGGCAATGGCGGTGAAGCCCGGGCCGGCCAGTACGATCAGCAGGGCCGGAAACAGAAACAGCATCATCACCACCGACATCTTCGCCGACATTTTCGAGATGTATTCCTGCAGCCGGGTCAGGCGTCGCTCATCCAGCAATTGCTTGAGCGCCAGCAGCGATTTCATCGCGCCGCCGCCCTGGTGGATCAGTTGCTGAAGGATCACGCAGGTGTCGGTAAATTCGTCCACCGCGAGCATCACTGCGGTCTTGTTCAGCTCCTGCCCCAGCTCCAGACCGGAGTCGACGCGGCTGAGGATCAGGCGTAGTTCGCTGGTCAGCTCCGGCAGCAGTTTCTGCGCTTCGACGCTGAGCACGCGCAACGCTTGTTCAACGGCCATGCCGGATTCGAAGAGGATGCGCAGCAGCGGAATGAACGTGGAAATTTCCACGGCGATGGTTTTCTGCCGGCGGGCGGCGGCGTAGGCGAGCAGGCGTTTGGGCAAGAGATAGCCGCCGCCCGCAGCGAACATCGGCGCCATCCAGCGGTGACTGGTCTGCGGGAAAAACACTTCCTGCAAAAAGATCGCCAGACCCAGAACGAGCAGCGGCGTGCCGATCTGGCAGGCGGCGAACAACGCGCGCTCATTGGCGCGGCGCCAGCCGAGGCGGCCGAGCAGGGTCTGGGTTTCGCTGTCGATGCTCACCGAGCCCCGGCCGAAACGGCTGTTACCCAGCGCGCGCAGCCAGTGGCCGAAACGATTCTCCCGGACCAATTGACCGTGCAAGCGCTGATGCACCTGTCGCACGCGGCGGCGCTCGGTGAGCAGGTGATTGCCCAGCAATAACAGCGAACCGAGGAGCAACAGCAACGCCGCGAGCCAGACCATCTCAAACGCTCCGCAACATGCGCCACAGCGCCAGACTGCCGAGCACCTGCAACACGGCGGCGCTGAGCAGCATGGTCTGGCCGCTTTCGTCGTGCCACATACCGAGCATGTAGCCAGGGTTGGTCAGCATGAAATAGCTCACCAGAATCAGCGGCAGCAAACCGAGCACCCAAGCGGTCATGCGCGTTTCCCCGGTCAGCGCGCGCAACTGCCGCGCGCCCTGGTCGCGCTCGCGGATCAGTTTGATCAGGTTCTCCAGCAGTTCACTGGCGTTGCCGCCGTAGCGGTGATTGACCTTCAGGCCGAGGGCGAACATGCGCAGTTCGTCCTGCTCGTAGAGTTCGGCAAAATCGCTGATGGCTTCCGGCAAGTTCACCCCCAGTTGCACGTTGCGCTGCACCCGGCCCATGGCCGCTTTCAAGGGATCCTCGCTGGCTTCGATGCCGCCCAGCACCGCATCGCTGAGCGTGCGCCCGGACTTGAGGCTGCGCACGGTATGGTCGAGCAGTTGCGGCAGTTGCTCGATCATGCGGCGGATGCGCCGTCGGTAGCGAATGGCGATGTACAGCCGCAACGCCACCGGCGGGACGATCAACATGATCAGCCAACCAACCCAGCTCCCGAGCAGAAATCCCAGGCCCATCGCCGCCGCCCACAGGCTCAGCCACAGGCCGAAACGCTCGCTCGGCCGACCGAGGCCGGCACGTAAAAACATGCGCTCCAATCCCACCCATTTCGTCTGCTCCACGGTCAATTGCGGTTGCCCCGCAGCGAGGCGATCGAGGACTTTTTCCGTCGCGGTCTTGCGCAGGCCTTGCAGGAACAGATAGACCGACAGCCCGAGCAGCATCAGGCAGAGGGCGATAAGAATGATCGGTCCCAGCATCTGCGTGCTCCTCGCCGTCAGCCCAGGTGAGCGTCGTGGCGCAGCTTGTCGCCGGCCGGGTTGACCGCTTCGCGGACGAAGCCGAAACCTGTGCGGCGGTCGAGGCGGAACAGGGTGTTGGTGACGTAGACGTCCTCGCGAATGCCGACCACTTCCACCACTTCGCTGACGCAGCGCCGGCCGTCGGGCATGCGCGTCAGTTGAATGATCACGTCGAGGGCGGCGCAGATCATCTGGCGCAAGGTGCGTTCGGCAATCGAGCGCCCGGTCAGCCCGACCAGCGTCTCCAGACGCAGCAACGCGTCCTGGGCATTGTTGGCGTGCACGGTGCTCATCGAACCATCGTGGCCGGTGTTCATCGCGGTGAGTACGTCGACCACTTCGACGCCACGGATCTCGCCGAGAATGATCCGGTCCGGACGCATGCGCAGGGCGTTGCGAATCAGGTCGCTGGCCTTGACCTCGCCATGCCCCTCGGCATTGGGCGGGCGGGTTTCCAGACGCACCACATGCGGATGGCCGAGTTGCAGTTCGGCGACGTCTTCGATGGTCACCAGTCGTTCGTGCGGGTTGATCAACTGGCTGAGGATGTTCAACAGCGTGGTCTTGCCGGTGCCGGTGCCGCCGCTGATCAGGATGTTGCAGCGCTTGCCCACGGCATTCTGCAGGAATTCGAAGATCGCCAGATCGATGGTCTGCATCGCCATCAGGTCGGTGCTCTTGAGCATGTCCTTGCGGAACTTGCGGATCGACAGACACGGGCCGTCGAGGGCGATCGGCGGGATGATCGCGTTGACCCGGCTGCCATCGGGCAGGCGCGCATCGACCATTGGCGAGGACTCATCGAGGCGGCGCCCGAGCGGCGCAAGAATGCGTTGCATGACCCGCTCGACGTGATGCGCATCGATAAAACGCAGATCGCTCTGATGCAATACGCCGTCGCGCTCGATGAACACCCGGTGCGGGCCGTTGACCAGAATTTCCGTCACCGACGGGTCACGCAGCAGGACTTCCAGCGGGCCGAAACCGGTGAGCTCATCGACGATTTCTTCGCCGAGGCGCTCCATCTCGTAGCGCGAAATCGCCAGGTGCAAGCGCGCGATGTATTCGGCGACCTTGTCGGTGACGAACTGCGCCAGTTGCTGGCGTGAACCTTCCAGCAGGTTTTTCCCTGACTCCTCGATGGCGTCGATGATGTAGCGGTGCAAGACCAGTTTCAGGCCTTCGTGATCGCTGTTGCCGATCGCTCCGCGTGGCGTCGCGCCAAAGAGTTTTTCTGCGCTCATGAGTTACCTCGCAGACGATCAAACCAGGTGACTTTCGGTTTGCTCAGGCCTTCGGAGCGCTTGGCCAGACGCTCACCGAGGGCGCGCAGGCTCTGGGTGAGTTTCTCCCGGGGCGCCAGTTCGAACAGACTCACGCCCTGGTTTTTTGCGTTCAGGCGCACATCGGGACTGAACGCCAGCACGGCGATGACTTCCAGATTGAAGGTCTTGCCCAGGGTCTCGGCATCCGGCGCGACGTTGTTCAGGTAGCGATCGATCAGCAAGCGCCCGTGCTCGAGTTTCATGCCTTTCTCGCGCCACTGGTTGAGCACGGCGAGGTTGCGTCGGCAGTTGAGGACGTTCTGGTCGGTGTACCACAGCAGTTTGTCGCAATGGCTGACGAAGGTGCGCAAGGCCTCGCTGTCGGCCTGTCCGGTGAGGTTCACGACAATGTGCTGGAAGTGCTGGCGCAAGGCGCTGAGGAGCATGTACAGCTCGGCGGCGCTGGTGGTTTCCAGCGGTTCGTCAGTGTTGGCATAGGCAAGAATGCGCAGGCCGTGGTCGGCGCTGGTGAAAGCGCTGTCGATCAACGTCGCGTCGAGGCGGCGCAAATGACGCAGGGCATCGCCGAAGTGAAACGAACTCTCCAGCCCCAACAACGCGAGGCTGTCGCCACGGGGCAGGCCGAGATCGAGCAGCAGGGTTTGCTGGCCGCTTTTCTGCACCACCATGGCCATGTGATTGGCGAGCAAGGCACCGTCGGAACTGCCCTGCACGCCGTACATGACGGTAAGCCCGCCGAGCTGGGTGTTGGGCGCAACGGCCGGCAAGCGTTTGCTCAGGCGCCGCACCAGTCCGGCGACTTCGCTGGAACGCGAGCCATAGGCGACGAAATCCCGCGCCCCGGCGCGCATCGCATTGAGCACCAGTTGATTGTCCATGCCGTCGCCGAGGGCAACGATCGCCAGCATCGGCTTGGCTTCCAGCGCACCTTCGATCAACGCGCTCTGCGCCACCACGTGCTCGCGGTCGAGACCGACGAAGACCAGATTGGCGAACGTTACATCGACCAGTGCGAGCAGTTCGTCGAGGCTGCCGGCGCCGGCGCTGATGACTTGGCCCAGTGGCGCGAGGGCGCTTTGCAGCCATTCCAGATCGGTGCTGTTGCGGGTGATGGCGAGGAAGGTCTGGCTGAGATTCTGGTTCATTGCGACAACCCGCTGCGCTTGTCGAAGTTACCGTTCTCGAGGAAGAACATGCGATAGAAATTCGGGTCGTAATTGCGCAGTTTCTCCCCCGGCAACGACGGCAGTCGCGCGTCCGCCGCCAATGGCTGGACCAGATGCGGGGTGACGATCATCAGCAGTTCACGCTCTTCGCGTTTGATCTGCGAACCCTTGAAAAACGCCCCGAGGATGGGAATGTCGCCAAGGCCTGGAAACTTGTTCACCTGCGAACTGTTGGTGGTGCTGATCAAACCGCTGATGACGAAACTTTCGCCATCACCCAGCGACACGCTGGTGTCGGTACGGCGGATGGTCAGCGCCGGAACGGTGGTGCCGGCGATGTTCACCGCGTTGGCAAAATCCAGTTCGCTGACCTCCGGGGCGACCTTCAGCGCGATGCGATCGCGGCCGATGATGGTTGGCGTCAGGGTCAGGCGGATGCCGAACTCCTTGTACTCGATCGACACGCTGTCGCTGCCGGAACTGGGCACCGGAATCGGGATTTCACCGCCGGCCAGGAAGCTCGCACTCTGCCCGTTCAGTGCCACCAGACTTGGCCGCGCCAGGGTATAGGCGAAGCCGCTGGTTTCCAGGGCGTTGATGATTGCCATGGTCTTGCCGCCGACCCAGGAAAAGTTGAACAGCGAGTTATCCACCGGCAGGCGCGGCTGCGGCACGCCGTCAATCGGCGGCAGTGTGCCGGGCGAGCCGAACAGGAAGTTGCCGCGCGTGCCGATCAGCGACGCGGTGGCTTCCTTGAGTTTGGTCCGGCTGACTTCGACGAAGCGGATGTCGGTCTGCACCTGCGATGGCAGGGTCGGATCGTCCGACGGCACGCTGCTGGTCAGCGCCGTGGTTGCCGCGCCCTGGACGAAGACCATGGCTTGCTGAGGCTGCGCCGAGCAGGCCGTCCAGACCATCAGGCTGGTCGCGCCGGGGCCGACGCCCGTGAGCAAAAAGGACGAACCGCCATTGGCATGCACGTCGGCAATTTTCGGATCGCCCACTGCCAGCCGAGTGATTGCCACCGGTGACTGCATGTCCTGCTGGAAGCCTTCACCGATCTCGATCACCGAGGGCAGGCGCGGCAGTGCCGAGCAGTTGCCCACCGCCGCAAAGGCGCTGTCCATCGTCAATCCCAACAACAGCAAGGCCCGGAGCGCCGGTTTCAATGTCGGTCTGAGTCGACTCTGCATGCACGTGAATCCTTGCGCAGTCATGGGGTTTGTTGGCTGATCTGGTTACCGCGAATGATTTCCACCGCAGGCCTGGGCGCCGCGCCGGTACTGCCGGTGGCAGGTGTTTTTTGGGCGCTGCCCAGGGCGAGTTGAGTGAACTGGAAAAGCTGGCTGTTGGCGCGATCCAGGTGCGCGGGCGATTGCGCTTCGCCGGCCCAGTACTTCGCCAGCCGTTGTTCTTCGCTGCTGCGCACTGCGAGACGCAACGTGCCGACTTGAGTGGCGAGCATCAGGCGGCTGAGCAGTTGTTCCGGCACCGCCAGCACCGCAGTTCGCGCGGCGATGCGGCGCTGGTCCTGTTTGAGTTTTTCTTCGGCGCTGAGGCTCGGCGATGCCGGTTGGCCGTCGTTGGTCAGGCCGTACTGATCGCCGACCCCGAGCACACGCAACGCCGGAACGGCGATCTGCGCCGACTGCTGCAGATTGCTCGCGTCCTCTCGCAGATACAGCAGCACATCAACGTAATCGCCCGGCAGCAATTGCCCGGCGCCACCGATCACTTCATCGACGGCCACGGTCAGAGCGCGTTCGTCGCGGCGAATCATCCGCGCCAGCGCACCGCCGGCCTGGAAGCTTTCGTCATTGAGCCAGGTGCCAGCGCTGAGGTGGCGCCAAGGTGTGCGGCCGACTGCCTGTTCGATGCTGGTCAGGCTGCCGGCCGGAGCGCTGCGCAGTTTTTCCACGGTTACATCGGTGGCGGTCAACGGCGTGAACGGCGGTACATCGTGGAGCAGCACCACCACCGGTTGGCGGGTCTGGTCTTCGGCAATCGCGACAGTCTGTTCAATGCTGACCGCTGGGGCGACGGGCGCCTCGGCGACCGGGGCCGGCTGACGACTGAGCACCAGCCCCCAGTAACCGACAACAACCGCGCCGAGCAACAGCAACGCGGCAAGGCCCATGGTGACGCGACTGTTCATGACGGCTCTCCCTTTCCTGCTGCACAACCGATTGCATTTGCTTGCGAAAGGCGGACTGCTTCGGCAGCTATGAACATGCAACTATTTCGCTATTTCCAAGCTAGCTGATCCAAGCAAAAGCGCCATTAGTGACAGGCGAAATAACCGTACCAAAGTATCACTTTGGCCAGTTAACAGCCGGAAACGGCGGAAAAACGATGGGATTAATGCTTTGTGATTAATGCGTTCTTACAGTTGTTGGGCGGGGGTTTGTTGACAATGCTCAGGTGGCACGGTGGAACCATGCCGCGGTGGTGATGTCGGCGCCAAAGGCGCGAAGGAGTGAACTTATGTTTCGTATGACTTTCGATTATGTGATCGCCAAGGCTCGCGCGTTTACCCGCAGTGAAGAGGGGGCTTCGGCGATCGAATATGCGATTGTGGTGGCGATGGTGGCGGTGGTGGTTGTGGCGTTCATTACGCCGATTGGAGATCGGATCCTGGCGATATTCAACAGCATTTTGAATGCACTTCCGGCGGCACCGGCTCAGGCTCCGACTCCTTAAGCACCTTTCGATTTTTATGAACTCTGCACCTGGCTGATATCGCACTACACTGGATTTACCTTTCAGTATTCAGGTATTGCCTATGAACGCGTCTTCGTCGTCCCGCCAACAACTGCTTCTGGTTGACGATGAAGAGGACGCGTTGCTGGAGTTGGCGGAGTTGCTGGAGGGGGAGGGGTTTGTCTGTCACACCGCGACGTCGGTGAAGCTGGCGTTGCATCTGCTGACCCGGCATCCGGATATTGCTTTGGTGATTACTGATTTGCGCATGCCCGAGGAGTCGGGCATGTCGTTGATCAGGCGGCTGCGTGAGCATACGTCGCGCGAGCATTTGCCGGTGATTGTGATGTCGGGGCATGCGGATATGGAGGATGTCAGCGATATGTTGCGGTTGCAGGTGCTGGATCTGTTTCGCAAGCCGATTTATCACGTGAGGTTGCTGGAGACTCTCGATAATCTTTTTCCCAAGCCTAAGGTTCAGGGTGGGTGAACTCGGCGGCCTTTGGGCCGACCGTATTGGTGGGGTTTTGGGTGAATATCCGTTGCTTCGGGTGCTGCGGCTGGCGGTTTCGCCTGACGGCGACTTACTTTTTTACAAGCGCCCTCCGTGTCAGGCTACCTGTCGCCCTTGTTGATTGACTCAACTACTCAAGAGGGCGAAGGTGCTTAACAATGTCC
>NZ_JBSICA010000024.1:0-75973 GCF_058245595.1 Pseudomonas sp. UF-293
CGGTGTGTCAGACACCATTGATGCTGAATGTGCCATCACCTTCGCGGGCAAGCCCGCTCCCACAGGTTTTTCAGGCTGATTGCAATGTTGTATCCACCACCAAACCCTGTGGGAGCGAGCCTGCTCGCGATAGCGGTGTGTCAGACACCATTGATGCTGAATGTGCCATCACCTTCGCGGGCAAGCCCGCTCCCACAGGTTTTTCAGGCTCATTGCAATGTTGTATCCACCACAAAACCCTGTGGGAGCGAGCCTGCTCGCGATAGCGGTGTGTCAGAGACCATTGATGCTGAATGTGCCACCACCTTCGCGTGGGTAAGCCCGCTCCCACAGGTTTTTCAGGCTGATTGCAATGTTGTATCCACCACCAAACCCTGTGGGAGCGGGCTTGCCCGCGAAGGCGTCAGTTCAGGCACCGCAAAACTACTTGAACCGCCGCTCGACGCCTTTTTCCACCAGAATCTTCGCCGAAATCTCTTCCACGGAAAAATGCGTGGAATTGATGTGCGGGATGTTCTCGCGGCGGAACAGGTTTTCCACTTCGCGCACTTCGAATTCGCACTGGGCGTAGCTCGAATAGCGGCTGTTGGGCTTGCGCTCGTTGCGGATCGCGGTCAGGCGATCCGGGTCGATGGTCAGCCCGAACAGCTTGTGCTGATGGGCGCGCAGGGCGGTGGGCAGGGTCAGGCGTTCCATGTCGTCTTCGGTCAGCGGATAGTTGGCCGCGCGGATACCGAACTGCATGGCCATGTACAGACACGTCGGCGTTTTGCCGCATCGCGACACGCCCACTAGTATCAGATCGGCTTTGTCGTAATAGTGGGTGCGTGCGCCGTCATCGTTGTCGAGGGCGAAGTTCACTGCCTCGATGCGCTCCATGTAATTGGAGTTGTGCCCGATGGAATGGGATTTGCCGACGGTGTAGGAAGAATGCTCGGTGAGCTCCTGTTCGAGCGGCGCGAGGAAGGTCGAGAAAATGTCGATCATGAAACCATTGGACGTTGCGAGAATCTCACGGATGTCCTGATTGACGATGGTGTCGAAGATGATCGGGCGAAAGCCGTCGGTTTCAGCGGCTTTGTTGATTTGTTGTACCATGGCCCGCGCTTTTTCCACGCTGTCGATGTAAGGCCGCGTGAATTTGCTGAAGGTAATGTTTTCGAACTGCGCCAGCAGGCTTTGACCCAGGGTTTCGGCGGTAATGCCGGTGCCATCGGAGATGAAGAAAGCAGATCGTTTCATTTGCACCTTGGGCCTTAAGCTGATGAGCATTTCTGGATATGATAGGCGCGATTTGCCGGCCGCCATTGGCCCGCATTCTCACTTATTTTCCAGGTCCAGGCCATACAACCGGCCAAGGCTCCCCCGGGCCGCCGGTTTCTGAGCTTTTCCAACACAGTTAGTGGAGAGATCACCTTGGTAGAGTACGTAGTTTCCCTCGATAAGCTCGGCAAACACGATGTTGAGCATGTGGGGGGCAAGAACGCATCCCTGGGCGAGATGATCAGTAACCTGGCAGGCGCCGGTGTTTCGGTCCCCGGCGGCTTCGCCACGACGGCTCAGGCCTATCGTGACTTCCTCGAACTGAGCGGCCTGAACGAGCAGATCCACAAGGCCCTCGACGCGCTCGACGTCGACGACGTCAATGCCCTGGCCAAGACCGGCGCGCAGATCCGCCAATGGATCATGGACGCCGAATTCCCGGAAAAGCTCAACACCGAGATCCGCACCGCGTTCGCCGCGCTGTCGGCGGGCAATCCTGATGTGGCTGTGGCCGTGCGCTCTTCCGCCACCGCCGAAGACCTGCCGGACGCATCCTTCGCCGGTCAGCAGGAAACCTTCCTGAACATCCGTGGTGTGGAAAACGTAATCCGCGCCGCCAAAGAGGTGTTCGCTTCGCTGTTCAACGACCGTGCAATTTCCTACCGCGTGCACCAGGGCTTCGACCACAAACTGGTCGCCCTGTCGGCTGGCGTGCAGCGCATGGTGCGTTCCGAAACCGGCACCGCCGGCGTGATGTTCACCCTCGATACCGAATCGGGTTTCCGTGACGTGGTGTTCATCACCGGCGCTTATGGCCTGGGCGAAACCGTCGTACAAGGCGCGGTCAACCCGGATGAGTTCTACGTACACAAAGGCACGCTGGAGGCCGGTCGTCCGGCGATCCTGCGGCGCAACCTGGGCAGCAAAGCCATCAAGATGATCTACGGCGACGAGGCCAAGGCTGGTCGTTCGGTCAAGACCGTCGATGTCGACAAAGCCGAACGCGCGCGTTTCTGCCTGACCGACGCCGAAGTCAGCGAACTGGCCAAGCAGGCGATGATCATCGAAAAACACTACGGCTGCCCGATGGACATCGAGTGGGCCAAAGACGGTGACGACGGCAAGCTGTACATCGTCCAGGCGCGTCCGGAAACCGTGAAAAGCCGCACCCAGGCCAACGTCATGGAACGTTACCTGCTGAAAGAAACCGGCACCGTGCTGGTGGAAGGTCGCGCAATCGGCCAGCGCATCGGCGCCGGTAAAGTACGGATCATCAAAGACGTCTCGGAAATGGACAAAGTCCAGCCGGGGGACGTGCTGGTATCCGACATGACCGACCCGGACTGGGAACCGGTCATGAAGCGCGCCAGCGCCATTGTCACCAACCGTGGCGGGCGTACCTGCCACGCGGCGATCATCGCCCGCGAGCTGGGCATTCCGGCAGTCGTCGGGTGCGGCAACGCCACCCAGCTGCTGAAGGATGGCCAGGGCGTGACCGTATCCTGCGCCGAAGGCGACACCGGTTACATCTTCGAAGGCGAACTGGGCTTCGACATCAAGAAGAACTCCGTCGACGCCATGCCGGAGCTGCCGTTCAAGATCATGATGAACGTCGGCAACCCGGATCGCGCCTTCGACTTCGCCCAGTTGCCGAACGCCGGCGTCGGTCTGGCGCGTCTGGAATTCATCATCAACCGCATGATCGGCGTGCACCCGAAAGCGCTGTTGAACTACGACGGTCTGCCGCAGGACATCAAAGACAGCGTCGACAAGCGTATTGCCGGTTACAGCGACCCGGTCGACTTCTACGTCGACAAACTGGTGGAAGGCATCAGCACCCTGGCTGCAGCGTTTACACCGAAGAAAGTCATCGTGCGTTTGTCGGACTTCAAGTCCAACGAATACGCCAACCTGATCGGCGGCAAGCTCTACGAGCCGGAAGAAGAAAACCCGATGCTGGGCTTCCGTGGTGCTTCGCGTTACATCAGCGAATCGTTCCGCGACTGCTTCGAACTCGAATGCCGCGCGCTGAAACGCGTGCGCAACGAGATGGGCCTGACCAACGTCGAAATCATGGTGCCGTTCGTCCGTACTCTTGGCGAAGCCAGCCAAGTGGTCGATCTGCTCGCCGAAAACGGCTTGAAGCGCGGCGAGAACGGTCTGCGCGTGATCATGATGTGCGAACTGCCATCCAACGCGATTCTGGCTGAGGAATTCCTCGAATTTTTCGACGGTTTCTCGATCGGCTCCAACGACCTGACCCAACTGACGCTGGGTCTGGACCGCGACTCGGGGATCATCGCGCACCTGTTTGACGAGCGTAATCCGGCGGTGAAGAAGCTGTTGGCCAACGCCATTCAGGCGTGCAACAAGGCTGGCAAGTACATCGGTATCTGCGGTCAGGGTCCTTCGGACCACCCGGATCTGGCCAAGTGGCTGATGGAACAGGGCATCGAAAGCGTGTCGCTGAACCCGGACACCGTGCTGGAAACCTGGTTCTTCCTCGCCGAAGGCCAGGCGCAGGCTTGATCAACATGTGAACGATGGCCTGACCCTGTGGGAGCGAGCCTGCTCGCGAAGACGGAGCAACATCCGCCATGGATGTTCGCTGACACTCCGCTTTCGCGAGCAGGCTCGCTCCCACATGGGCCGGGCCTTGAGATTGAAGTAGGGCGGGCTCCATCGGATGCCGCCCTTTTTTGTGCAAGAGCATTATGCAAAGCAGCAGCAACCTGTTTCCTGTCGCACTGATCAGCGCCGAGCGGCGCGGCGATCTGAGCGAAGACGTCTATCGATTGAAACCCGGCAACAGCCCGGACTGGTCCGTGGAAATCGCTGTCACCCGCCTGGGCATGGCCGATGACACGGCGCCACGCGGCGTGCCGGTGATTCTGCTGCACGGCAGCTTTTCCAATCGGCGCTTCTGGTTTTCTCCCAAAGGCCTCGGGCTCGGCGCGTATCTGACGCGGCTGGGCTTCGACGTGTGGATTCCGGAAATGCGCGGTCACGGCCTGTCCCAGCGCAATGAGGACTACCGGCGCAACCGCGTCGCCGATTACGCCCGTTACGATCTGCCGGCGATTGCCGCGTTCGTGCGTGAGCAAAGCGGACAGATCCCGCACTGGATCGGCCACTCGTTGGGGGGAATCACCTTGGCGGCGGCGCTCGGCGGCCAATACCTCGGCGAACCGGCCGTGGCCTCGGCGGCGTTTTTCGGCACTCAGGTCAGTCGCACTTACTGGCCGTTGAAAATCCCACCGGTGGAGTGGGGCGGGCGCTTTATTCTCAAGCGTTTCGCGCAATTGTCCGGCTCACGCCTCAAGCGCGGCCCGGAAGACGAGCCGATTGGCCTGGCCATCGAAAGCATGCGCTGGTACGGCTTGTTCGGCCGCTTCGGCGACAAGGACAAGGACTGGTGGGCCGGGCTTGCCGAGGTGCAGGTGCCGGTGTTGGCCGTGACGGCAGCGGGCGATCACCAGGACCCGGCATGGGCCTGCCGCAAGCTGTTCGAGCAGATCGGCTCCGAGCACAAGCAGTTCATCAACCTCGGCCGCGAGCAAGGCTTCTCGGATAATTTCGGTCATGTCGAAATGTTGGTGAGCAAAGCAGCGCAGGCGGAGGTGTGGCCGCTGGTGGCGCGCTGGTTGGACGATCAGCAGACGCCATTGCTGGCGCAGACGGCGGATCTGGCCGCTGCAGGCTGAGGGGCGTTCCGTTCAGCCTGGCTTGCGGCTAAGATATGACGCATTGTGCGGTTCTGGTCATATTTCGTGACTGTTTAGCGATTACGTTTCAGGGTTTGTTCAGGTTGCGTCAGCGACCATGGCATGGACTAAGGTAAACAGCGACCGCCGGAACTCGTCTCATCAGAATGCGGCATCCCTTGATCGTCTTCCTTGTTACAGGAGTTTTTCGATGGAACATTACCTTACGCCTGATCTGTGCGACGCCTACCCGGAGCTGGTGCAGGTGCTGGAACCGATGTTCAGCAATTTCGGCGGCCGTGATTCCTTCGGCGGCGAAATCGTGACCATCAAGTGCTTCGAAGACAACTCGCTGGTCAAGGAACAGGCCGAACTCAACGGCAAAGGCAAAGTGCTGGTCGTCGATGGTGGCGGTTCGCTGCGTCGCGCCCTGCTGGGCGACATGATCGCCGCCAAGGCCGCGCAGAACGGTTGGGAGGGGCTGGTGATCTACGGGTGCATCCGCGACGTTGACGTCATTGCGCAGACCGATCTCGGCGTGCAGGCGCTTGCCAGCCATCCGATGAAAACCGACAAGCGCGGCATTGGCGACCTCAATGTTGCGGTGACTTTCGCCGGCGTGACGTTTCACCCGGGCCAGTACATTTATGCGGACAACAACGGCGTGATCGTTTCGCCGACTCCGCTGAAAATGCCTGAATAAGCTTTTCGACAAGGGATGCGGATGTTCGAGGAAGAAAACGCGCAATGGGGGCTGGTGCATGCCCTGGTGCTGGACGGCAAGGGCGGCGCGCGTTCGATAGTCCGGACTGAACTCGACCAATTGCAGCTGCAGGCCCATGAAAGCCTGTGGCTGCACTGGGACCGCAGCCATCCGCAGACCCAGACCTGGCTGCGTAAATCCAGCGGGCTCAACGAATTCACCTGTGACCTGCTGCTGGAAGAGAACACCCGGCCGCGTCTGTTGCCGTTGCCCGACTCCGAGCTGCTGTTGTTTTTGCGCGGGGTCAATCTCAACCCCGGGGCCGAGCCGGAAGACATGGTCTCGGTGCGGATTTTCGCCTCGGCTCAGCGAGTGATTTCCCTGCGCTTGCGTCCGTTGCGCGCCACTGATGAGCTGATGACGCTGCTCGGCGAGGGCAAAGGACCAAGAACGTCCTCCGAATTGATGCTGTATCTGGCGCAGTTCCTCACCAATAAAGTGCAGGATCTGGTCACATGCCTGTCGGAAGTGGTCGATGAAGAGGAAGAGAAACTCGATGCCGACGAACGGTATACACCCGAGCACGGGGCCATTTTGCACATCCGCCGTCGAGCCGCAGGGCTGAAGCGTTTTCTTGCGCCGCAGCGGGACATTTTCGGACAACTGACGCGGATAAAACTGCCGTGGTTCGTCGAAGACGACGCCGACTACTGGAACGAATTGAACAACAGCCTGACCCGTTATCTGGAAGAGCTCGAATTGACCCGAGAGCGCGTCGGGCTTGTGCTGGAGGCCGAAGACCGGCGTTTGAGCGTGCACATGAATCGCACCATGTACCGCTTCGGCATCATTACCTGCATCTTTTTGCCGATGAGTTTCATCACTGGTCTGCTGGGCATCAATGTCGGTGGGATTCCGTTCGCCGAAAGCCCGTATGGGTTCCTGATTGCCTGCCTGACCGTGCTCGCCCTGGCGTTCGGCCAGTGGTGGTTGTTCCGTCGATTGCGCTGGGTGTGAACATGGCGCATGTGACCCAAGCAAATCTGCCCGCGTCTTTCACAGACATCACGAGAGGTGCGTATGCACGATCCGTTTGAACAGTCTTTGCGCGACATGCTCAACGCTTCGCCGTCCAGCCGCGACGACGATGCGTGTCTTGGCCGCGTACTCAAAACCGCCAACCGCCAGGTTGGCGCCGGTGATCTGTTCAGCCTGCTGGGCCGCTGGCTGCCCGCGCTGATGATCGCCCTGAACAATGGCTCGGCGCATGTCTCGCCGGTTTCCCGTCTTCGTAAAACCACTGCTCGCACTGCTGATAAGGCTGATTGAATATGGAACTTGATCTCTGGACTCAGAGCCTCGTCACTGCAATGACTGCGTTGTGGACCAAAGTCGCTAATTTCATTCCGAACCTGTTCGGCGCACTGGTTGTGCTGCTGTTGGGTTTCGTCGTGGCCAAACTGCTCGACACCTTGCTCTCCAAACTGCTGGCCAAACTGGGCCTCGATCGCCTGATGGGCGGCACCGGGTTGACCAAGTTGATGTCGCGCGCCGGGCTGCAGGTACCGATCTCGACGCTGATCGGTAAAATCGTCTACTGGTTCGTTCTGCTGATTTTTCTGGTTTCTGCAGCAGAATCCCTTGGCCTTGAGCGAGTTTCAGCTACGCTGGACATGCTGGCGTTGTATCTGCCGAAAGTATTCGGTGCCGCGCTGGTGTTGCTGGTCGGTGTCTTGCTGGCGCAATTGGCCAACGGGCTGGTGCGCGGAGCGGCAGAAGGCGTAGGCCTGGACTACGCTTCCGGGTTGGGGCGGATCGCCCAAGGGCTGGTGATCATCATCAGCATCTCGGTTGCGATCAGCCAGCTCGAGGTCAAGACCGACCTGCTGAACCATGTGATTGTCATCGTATTGATTACCGTTGGTCTGGCAGTTGCGCTGGCCATGGGTTTGGGAAGCCGGGAAATTGCCGGTCAGATTCTTGCGGGAATCTATGTGCGTGAGCTGTATGAGGTTGGGCAACAAGTGCGTGTTGGCGAGGTCGAAGGCCAGATCGAAGAGATCGGCACGGTTAAAACCACATTGCTGACCGATGAGGGTGAGCTAGTCTCACTCTCCAATCGGATCCTGCTGGAACAGCATGTGAGTAGCCGCTAAACCGGCAAACCCTGCTAATGTATGCCGCCGCAAAATGCCAGCCGAGGCTGGTTGTGGCGGACATTGACCTGACTGTCGGCACGACTTGTTTTGAATAAAGCCCAACCGCTATCCACGCGCTACGACCCCCGCGAGCTCTCTGATGAGGAGTTGGTCGCGCGCTCGCATACCGAGCTGTTTCACGTAACGCGCGCCTACGAAGAGTTGATGCGGCGTTACCAGCGAACATTATTTAACGTCTGCGCGAGATATCTTGGGAACGATCGCGACGCAGACGATGTCTGTCAGGAAGTGATGCTGAAGGTGCTGTACGGCCTGAAGAACTTCGAGGGGAAATCGAAGTTCAAAACCTGGCTTTACAGCATCACTTACAACGAATGCATCACGCAGTATCGGAAGGAACGGCGTAAGCGTCGCTTGATGGACGCTCTCAGTCTGGACCCTCTTGAAGAAGCGTCTGAAGAAAAGGCGCCGAAGCCGGAGGAGAAGGGTGGGCTTGATCGCTGGCTGGTGTATGTGAATCCGATTGACCGCGAAATTCTGGTGCTACGATTTGTCGCAGAGCTGGAGTTTCAGGAGATCGCAGACATCATGCACATGGGTTTGAGTGCGACAAAAATGCGTTACAAACGCGCTCTAGATAAATTGCGTGAGAAATTTGCAGGCATTGCTGAAACTTAGTTCAGCGCAAATATCTCTTACGTGTAGGCAAGTTCTGATAGACTTGCCGCCGAGTTGTCCCCCGGTTTGCGGGACTGCTTCACAATCACCAGATGGGGATTTAACGGATGAAACTGAAAAACACCTTGGGCTTGGCCATTGGTTCTCTGATTGCCGCCACTTCGTTCGGCGCTCTGGCACAAGGCCAAGGCGCAGTTGAAATCGAAGGCTTCGCTAAGAAAGAACAATTCGACAGCGCTCGTAACTTCAAGAACAACGGCAACCTGTTCGGCGGTTCGATCGGTTACTTCCTGACCGACGACGTTGAACTGCGTCTGGGCTACGACGAAGTGCACAACGTACGTGCCGACGATGGCAAGAACGTCAAAGGCGCTAACACCGCTCTGGACGCTCTGTACCACTTCAACAACCCAGGCGACATGATTCGTCCATACGTTTCGGCCGGTTTCTCTGACCAGAGCATCGACCAGAACGGTTCGAACGGTCGTAACCGTTCCACCTTCGCCAACGTTGGCGGCGGTGCCAAGCTGTACTTCACCGAGAACTTCTACGCCCGTGCCGGCGTTGAAGCTCAGTACAACATCGACCAGGGCGACACCGAGTGGGCTCCTAGCGTCGGTATCGGTGTGAACTTCGGTGGCGGCTCCAAGCCAGCTGCTGCTCCAGTTCCAGCACCTGCTGAAGTCTGCTCCGACAGCGACAACGATGGCGTTTGCGACAACGTTGACAAGTGCCCGGACACCCCAGCCAACGTAACCGTTGACGCTGATGGCTGCCCAGCAGTTGCTGAAGTTGTTCGTGTTGAGCTGGACGTGAAATTCGACTTCGACAAGTCGGTAGTCAAGCCAAACAGCTACGGCGACATCAAAAACCTGGCTGACTTCATGAAGCAGTACCCATCCACCACCACTACTGTTGAAGGTCACACTGACTCCGTCGGTCCTGACGCTTACAACCAGAAACTGTCCGAGCGTCGTGCAAACGCCGTTAAGCAAGTTCTGACCAACCAGTACGGTGTTGAATCGTCCCGCGTTCAGTCTGTTGGCTACGGCGAATCCCGCCCAGTTGCTGACAACAAAACTGACGCTGGCCGTGCTGTAAACCGTCGCGTAGAAGCGCAGGTTGAAGCTCAAGCTAAGTAATTAGCTGCCGCTGATGGAAAAGCCCGGCTCAGGCCGGGCTTTTCTTTGTCTGCGATTTGGCTACGGTGCTTAAAGCGCTTGCAGGCCTTACGCCGTGCAGGAGCTGCCGAAGGCTGCGATCTTTTGCTCTTCAACAACAGCCGCCACCGCACCAATCACCAGAATCGCCGGGCTTTTCAACTCAAACGCGGATGCATCCTCAGCCATCCCGCTCAAATCACTGCGACACTCACGCTGATGCGCCAAAGAGGCGTTTTCGATCATTGCCACTGGCGTATCCGCCGCCATCCCTCCAGCCAACAGCTGATCACGAATCTCGCTCAGTTTTGCCACGCCCATGTAGATCACCAGCGTCGTCCCGCCTTGCGCCAACGCCTGCCAGTTCAGCTGACTGTCATCCTGAGTGTGCGCAGTCACCAACGTCACCCCGCGCGCGACGCCACGCAACGTCAGCGGAATATCGCATTGCGTCGCCCCGGCGAGCCCGGCGGTGATGCCATTGACCAATTCCACCTCAACGCCACGCTCGCGCAACCACTGCGCTTCTTCGCCTCCGCGCCCGAAAATGCACGGATCGCCGCCCTTTAGCCGCACCACGCATTTGCCCTGGCGCGCATAACGCAGCATCAGGCGATGAATGAACGCCTGCGGCGTCGAACGGCAGCCGCCGCGCTTGCCGACAGGAATGATCCGCGCATCGGGGCAGTGCTCCAGCACTGCGTCATTGACCAGATCATCGATCATCACCACATCGGCCTCGCGCAACGCCCGCACCGCTTTGAGCGTCAGCAACTCCGGATCGCCAGGGCCTGCGCCCACCAGCCAGACTTTCGCATTCATGGTGTTGTCCTCGTTAAATGACCGCGGCCGGCCGCGCTTCGGCAGCCAGCAGACGCTTGATTTCCGGCACGCAGGAACCGCATTGCGTGCCGCAGCGGAGAGTGTTTTTCAGACCTTGCAGATCCAGGCCCTGGCGAATGCCGGCGCAGACTGCGTTGAGGCTGACGTTTTCGCAATTGCACAAGGTCTTGTCGGTCGCAATGGCGCCGACAGCGCCCGGCGGCGCGCTCATCGGCGCGAGCAGCCAGCGCCGCAGTTGTTGGTCGGCGCGGCCCTCGAGCCACAGGCTCTGCAACCAGTGTTGCGCAAGGGTTTCGCCGGCCAGGCGAATCGCGGTGATACGGCCGTTTTCGATGCGCACCCGCTTGCCAATGGCGCGACGCGGATCGTCGTAGGCCAGAACCGGGCCATCCAGCAGTGACAGGCACAGGTCGATCTCACCCAGCAGCTGTGGATCCGGCGCCTCGGCGTGTGCAGCGCGTATCAGCAACGCTGGCCGCTCACGACCGACGAGGCTGAGGCTGACGTAGGAAAATGCCTCGCATAGCGGTCGTAGCGTCTCGAAATGCCGTTGAACATCACCCTCGATCAAGGCGAACAGCTGCCACGGCAGGTTGACTGCTTCCAGACGCACGCCGCTGTGCTTGAGCTCCGGTTGCCTGGACAGCGGATCAAACGCCGGCAAGGTCAGCGTGTTAACGCCGCCCTTGAGATAGCGATCGCCCCAGTGCATCGGCAGAAACGCCTGGCCCGGACGCACGCTGTCGTCGCTGCCGACCGCAACAATCAGGGCACCACGGCGGCTTTTCAGATTGACCAGATCGCCGGGCTGCAAGCGCTGCCGACGCATTTCGTCAGGGTGCAGGCTCAGCACGGCTTCGCTGACGTGGCCGAACAATTGCGCGGCGGTGCCGGTGCGGCTCATGCCGTGCCACTGATCACGCAGGCGACCGGTGATCAAGGTCAGCGGGAAGCGCGCGTCGCGTTGTTCCTTGGCGGCGCGATACGGATCGGCAATGAACTGCGCGCGGCCATTGGCTGTAGGAAAAATGCCGTCGCCGTACAAGCGTGGCGTGCCTTGCCGGGCGCCGGTAGGGAAGGGCCATTGCTGCGGGCCGATCTCGTCGATCAAGGCATGGCTGATACCGGACAAGTCCAGATCTCGCCCACGGGTCAGCGCTTTGAATTCATCAAACAACTGCGAAGGTTGATCGAAAGCGAACAGGCTTGGCTGTTTGGGGCGCAGACGTTTCTCCAGACGCTGTGCGAAATCCACCGTGATGGCCCAGTCCGGCCGCGCTTCGCCCGGTGCGACAACCGCTTTGCGCACGTGGGAAATGCGCCGCTCGGAGTTGGTCGCCGAACCTTCCTTCTCGCCCCAACTGGCGGCCGGCAACAGCAGGTCGGCAAATACAGCGGTTTCGGTGGTGCGAAAAGCTTCCTGCAATACCACAAAAGGGCAGGCCTCAAGCGCTGCGCGGACTGCGCTCTGGTCTGGCATCGATTGCGCAGGGTTGGTACAGGCGATCCACAGCGCTTTGATCTTGCCGCTGCGCAGGTTTTCGAACAGTTCGATGGCGCTCAGGCCCGGCGCCTCGGGCAAGCTCTCCACGCCCCAGTGCGCCGCCACCTCGGCGCGATGTTCCGCATTGCCGGCATCGCGGTGACCGGGCAGCAGATTGGACAGACTGCCGGTTTCCCGCCCGCCCATGGCGTTCGGCTGACCGGTAAGTGAGAAAGGTCCTGCACCGGGACGGCCAATTTGCCCGGTGGCCAGGTGCAGATTGATCAGCGCGCTGTTCTTTGCGCTGCCGGCGGTGGATTGATTCAGGCCCATGCACCACAGCGACAGGAAGCTCGGCGCCGTGCCGACCCATTCTGCGCATTGCTGCAGTTGTTCGATGCTGATGCCGCACAGTTGCGAAACCATCTGCGGGGTGTAATCGCGTACCAGGGTTTTGAGTTCGGCGAGGCCTTCGGTGTGCGCCTTGATGAAATCGCGATCGACCCAGTCTTCCCACAGCAGCAGGTGCAAAATTCCATGGAACAAGGCGACATCGGTGCCGGGAAGAATCGCCAGATGCAGGTCGGCCAAATCGCAGGTGTCGGTGCGACGCGGGTCGATAACGATGACTTTCATCTGCGGACGACGAGATTTGGCTTCTTCAAGTCGACGGAAAAGTACCGGATGGGCGTAGGCCATATTACTGCCGACGATCATCACGCAGTCGCTCAGCTCCAGGTCTTCGTAACTGCACGGCGGTGCGTCGGCACCGAGGCTGCGCTTGTAGCCGACCACCGCTGAGGACATGCACAGCCGCGAATTGCTGTCGATGTTGTTGGTGCCGACCAGCGCCCGCGCCAGTTTGTTGAAAGCGTAGTAGTCCTCGGTGAGCAACTGCCCGGAGATGTAGAACGCGACGCTGTCCGGGCCGTGTTCGGCGATGGTCTCGGCAAACACGTTGGCGGCGTGTTCCAGCGCTGTATCCCAGTCAGTGCGGCCGCGCGCCAGGCCTTTGCCCAGACGCAGTTCCGGGTACAAGGCGCGGGCGGCGAGGTCGCCGGTCAGGTGCAGGGTCGAGCCTTTGCTGCATAGTTTGCCGAAGTTGGCCGGGTGCGCCGGATCGCCGCTGACGCCGAGGATGCGCTCGCCGTCATGCTCGATCAGTACGCCGCAGCCGACCCCGCAGTAACAGCAGGTCGAGGCGGTCGTCTGGCGGTTCATCAGATGGCGTCCCGCAGGGCCAGTTGCACCCGGCCATTCTCGACCCGCGCCGGATGATGGTGCGCACAGCCGATGTCCGGCGCCTGAGCTTCGCCGGTTTCGAGGTCGATCTGCCAGTTGTGCAGCGGGCAGGCCACGCGCTTGCCGTAGATCAGGCCTTGCGACAGCGGCCCGCCCTTGTGCGGGCAACGGTCATCGAGGGCGAAAACCTCGTCGTCGCTTGTACGAAAAATCGCGATGTCACCTTTCGGCCCGGCAATGATCCGCGAACCGAGGGCGTTGATTTCTTCCAGCGCACAGATATCCAGCCAATTCATGCCGGCACCTCCAGATTTTTCACGGGGATCACGTCGAATTCTTTCTTCAGTTGCGGCTGCGCCAGACGTTCTTTCCATGGGTCCTGTTCGAACGACAGGGAGAATTGCAGGCGCTCGTTCAAGGCCTTGCGCCGCTCGGCGTCTTCGAGCACGTTCTTCTTGATGTGCTCCATGCCGACCCGTTGCAGGTAATGCACGGTGCGTTCGAGGTAGAAGGCTTCTTCGCGGTAGAGCTGCAGGAACGCGCCGTTGTATTCGCGGACTTCCTCGGCAGTTTTCAGTTTGACGAAGAACTCGGCGACTTCGGTCTTGATCCCGCCGTTGCCACCGATGTACATCTCCCAGCCGGAGTCGACGCCGATGATTCCCACGTCCTTGATGCCCGCTTCCGAGCAGTTGCGTGGGCAACCGGACACGGCCAGCTTGACCTTGTGCGGCGACCACATGTTGAACAGGTCGTGCTCGAGTTCGATGCCCAGTTGCGTCGAATTCTGTGTGCCGAAGCGGCAGAACTCGCTGCCGACACAGGTTTTCACCGTGCGGATGGATTTGCCGTAGGCGTGGCCGGACGGCATGTCGAGGTCTTTCCAGACGCCGGGCAGGTCCTGCTTCCTGATCCCCAGCAAGTCGATGCGCTGACCACCGGTGACCTTGACCATCGGCACGTTGTACTTGTCGGCCACATCGGCGATCCGCCGCAGTTCCGACGGGTTGGTTACGCCGCCCCACATGCGCGGTACTACCGAGTAGGTGCCGTCCTTCTGGATATTGGCGTGGGCGCGTTCGTTGATCAGACGCGATTGCGGGTCATCCTTGGCCTCGCCGGGCCAAGTGGAAATCAGGTAGTAGTTGAGCGCCGGGCGGCAGGTCGCGCAGCCATTGGGTGTGCGCCAGTTGAGGTAGCTCATGGTCTCGGCGATGGTCAGCAGGTGTTCCTGGCGGATCGCCTGGCGAATCTGCCCGTGGTTGAGGTCGCTGCAACCGCAGATGGCTTTTTCGCTTTTCGGTTTGACGTCGGCCGCGCCACCCACGGTATTGATGAGGATCTGCTCGACCAGACCGGCGCAGGAACCGCAGGAACTGGCCGCTTTGGTGTGTTTCTTCACTTCGTCGACGCTGAACAGGCCGTGTTCCTGAATCGCCTTGACGATGGTACCCTTGCACACGCCGTTGCAGCCGCAGACTTCGGCGCTGTCGGCCATGACCATGGCTTTGTCCTGGCCCTGATGTCCTACGTCGCCTAAGGCGTTTTCGCCGAACATGAGGTGATCGCGGATCTCGCCGATGGCGTGATTCTCACGAATCTGCCGGAAATACCAACCGCCATCTGCCGTATCGCCGTACAGACAGGCGCCAACCAGCACGTCATCCTTGATCACCAGTTTCTTGTACACACCGCCGATCGGGTCGGAGAGGGTGATGGTTTCGGTGCCTTCGCCGCCCATGAAGTCGCCGGCGGAGAACAGGTCGATGCCGGTGACTTTCAATTTGGTCGAAGTCACCGAGCCTTGATAGCGAGCGAAACCCAGTTGCGCGAGGTGATTGGCGCAGACCTTGGCTTGTTCGAACAGCGGCGCAACCAGACCGTAGGCGATGCCGCGATGGCTGGCGCATTCGCCGATCGCGTAGATGCGCGGATCGTAGGTTTGCAGGGTGTCGTTGACCAGAATCCCGCGATTGCACGGGATGCCGGCCTTTTCCGCCAGTTCGGTGTTAGGGCGGATGCCGGCGGCCATCACCACTAGGTCGGCAGGGATGATGTCGCCGTTCTTGAACTGCACCGAGCCGACCCGGCCATTGCCGGCGTCGTGCAGGGCTTGGGTCTGTTCGCACAGGCGAAAGTGCAGGCCACGGGATTCCAGCGCCGATTGCAGCAACTGGCCGCTGGTCTTGTCCAGTTGCCGCTCCAGCAGCCACTCACCCAGATGCACCACGGTGACGTGCATGCCGCGCAGCATCAGGCCATTGGCCGCTTCGAGGCCGAGCAGACCGCCACCGATGACCACGGCGTGCTTGTGGGTCCTGGCGGTGTCGATCATGGCTTGGGTGTCGGCGATGTCGCGATAGCCGATCACTCCCTGCAAAGTGTTGCCGGGGATTGGCAGGATGAACGGGGTCGAGCCGGTGGCGATCAGCAGGCGGTCGTACTCGGCTTCGGTACCGTCCTCGGCAATCACTCGGCGTTTGACCCGGTCGATCTCCACCACTTTGCGGTTGAGCAGCAACTTGATGTTGTTTTCCAGGTACCAGTCGAGGTCGTTGAGGACGATTTCTTCGAAAGTCTGCTCACCGGCCAGCACCGGCGACAGCAGGATGCGGTTGTAGTTGGTGTGCGGTTCGGCGCCGAAGACGGTGATGTCGTAGAGCTCGTCGCTCAGCTTGAGCAGTTCCTCAAGGGTACGCACCCCGGCCATGCCATTGCCGATCATCACCAGTTTGAGTTTTTTCATCAGGTTCTCCGGGAGCTGCGGCTGGCCTCTGGTGGGCCGTCGGGCCTTGCTCGACAAATTTTGCGCAAACAAAAAAAGGCGTCCCGCTAGTTGCCTAGCGAGGACGCCTTTGTCCTGGTCCCGTTCTCTCGGGAAGCGCAGCCTTCGTCGTTGAAGGTTGGGCTTTATGTATGGTGAAAAGGGTAATGCAGTGGTTGTGCCAACTTGGGTGGACGCGGTTTTATTGGGTGTTCGGGGTGTGACAGGAGGTTTTTTGCACCGAATCGAGGCGTGTTGCTCGTTCGTGGCGCGTTAATTCTTGGAGTTATGCGGGGTGACACCGAATGCCTTCGCGAGCAGGCTCGCTCCCACAAGGTGTCTGCGAACGACACAAATCCCCTGTGGGAGCGAGCCTGCTCGCGCATGGTGCAACTCAATCTCAGCCATGAAACAACAAAACCAGCAGCACGACATTCCCCAGCAGCGCCGCCAACGCCATGGTCCGCCAGACCTTCAACGGCTCCCGCTCCAGTAAAGGCCGGGGCCGCACACTCAAACTTTGCCGCTCACCCTGTTCCAGCACCAGCAACCATTCTTCTGCCGTCTCAAAGCGGTGTTGCGGGTCGGCTGCGACGCCGCGTTCCAGACTTTGCGCCAGCCATTCCGGCAGGTCCGGGCGATAGCGACTGGCGTTCACCGGCACGCCAAATCGGGGACGCTGGAACGCTTCGATTTCGCCATAGGGAAAATGCCCGGTGAGGAGCAAATACAGGGTGACGCCCACCGAATACAAATCCTGTTGGGCGCTCGGCGATTCCCCGCGAAAAGCTTCTGGCGCAATGAAGCTAGGTGTTCCCGGCAAGGTCGACGGCGCGTCCTCCGACAGTCCCGGGCAGTAAGCCAGACCGAAATCCAGCAGACGCAGCTCGCCGTCATCACCCAGCAGCAGATTTTCCGGTTTGATGTCGCGATGCAGAATCTGCCGCCGATGCAGCAGCCCGACCGCGCGCAACAGCCGCTCGGCGATGTCCTGCCACTGCGCCAATGGCAATGGGCCGCTGTGTTGCAACCCTTCGGCCAGCGTCGTCCCGGCATATTCGCGCATGACGTAATACAAATGCTGACGCTGAGTGCAGGCATGGATTTGCGGAAAATGCCGGCCGGCCACGCGCTTGAGAAACCATTCTTCCGACAGCAGCGCTTGCCCGGCCTGCGGGTCGTCGGCCAGCCGCGCCGGCAAGGTCTTCAACAACCAAGGCTGGCCCTGACCATCGAGCACGCGATACAGCAGCGATTGCTGGCTCTGGCCGACGATGCACTGCACTTGCCAGCCTTCGAACGCTTGCCCGGCTTTCAGCGTTGGCGGCAGTGGCCATTGCTGTAGTTGCACCAGCGCATCGCCGATGCTCGATTCGCCCAGCGCATCCACGCGCACCAGCAGGGCACTGGCGTTGTCCTGACTGCCGGCCAGATGCGCGGCGTTGACCAAGGTTTGCGCGGCGCTGGGCAGATCCGCTTGATCGCGCAGAATTGCCGCGATCGCGGTATCGCCCAAAGTCGACCAGACGCCGTCGCTGAGCAGCACGAAGCTTTCGCCCTCACGTAGTTCGCCGTCGAGGAAATCCAGGACCAGATGCTGATCGAGCCCGAGCGCACGTTTGAGCACGTGTTGCATGCCCGGTTGCTCCCAGACGTGATCCTCGCTGATGCGCTGCAAGCGCTCGGCGTGCCAGCGATAGACCCGGCAATCGCCGACGTGGGCGAGGGTGAAGCGTCGACCGCGCATCACCAGCGCGCTGACCGTGGTCAGCAGCGGTTGCCCGCCGCCGTTGGCCTGCAGCCAGCGATTTTGCGCGAGCAGCAGGCGATCCAGCGCCTGGGCCACGCTCCAGGTTTCCGGCGTCGCGTAGTAGTCCAGCGCCAGCGCCTGCAAGGTCGAACGCGCGGCGAGGCCGCCATCGGCGCACTGGCTGACGCCGTCGGCGATGGCGAACAGATAACCCTTGCTCACCGCCAGTGCCGGCGCCGGTGTCACCGAGCGCAGGGCGTCCTGATTCTCCGCGCGCGGGCCGGTAGCGCTGGCTTCGGCGAACCTCAGTTGCAGAGCCATTGAGGCCTCAGACCCGCGCCGCTGTCACCGCCGCCGAACCCCAGGTGGTTCTCCAGCGACGCTTGACGCCGTGCAGGCCAAACCATGCCAGCACACCGAGGCTGGCGAACAACCACAGCGCCAGTTGATAACTGCCGGTGCTTTGCTTGATCGCGCCCATGCCGGCCGCGAGGGCGAAGCCACCGATACCGCCGGCCATGCCGATCAGTCCGGTCATCACGCCGATCTCCAGACGAAAACGCTGCGGCACCAGTTGGAAAACCGCACCATTGCCTGCGCCCAAGCCGAGCATGGTGCAGACGAAAAGCGCCAGCGCCGCGTAGGAACTTGGCAGATTGAAGCCGACGGCAGCGATGCAGATGGCAGCCACGGTGTACATCGCCAGCAAGGTGCGGATGCCGCCGAAGCGATCGGCCAGCGCGCCACCCAATGGCCGCATCAGGCTACCGCCGAACACGCAGGCAGCGGTGTAGTAGCCGGCTGTCACCGGGCTCAGACCGTATTGATCGTTGAAGTAACCGGGCAGGGCGCTGGCCAGGCCGATGAAGCCGCCGAAGGTGACGCTGTAGAAAAACATGAACCACCAACTGTCGCGATCACCGAGGGCCTTGAAGTAGTCGGCCATGGCTTTCGCTTTCGGCCGCTGCGGGGCGTTTTTTGCCAACAGGGCGAACAGCACCAAAGTCAGAACCAGCGGGATCAGGGCGAAACCGAAAACATTGCTCCAGCCGAAAGCAGCAGCAATCACTGGCGCCAGCAGCGCGGCGAATACGGTGCCGGAGTTGCCCGCACCGGCGATGCCCATGGCTTTGCCTTGATGTTCTGGCGGGTACCACTGCGAGGCCAGCGGCAGGGCCACGGCGAACGACGCGCCGGCCATGCCGAGGAACAGGCCGAGGATCAGCGCCTGTTCGTAACTGTGAATACCCAGTTTCCAGGCACCGAACAACGCGCAGATGACGATGACCTGGCCGATCAGCCCGGCGGTCTTCGGCGACAAGCGATCAGCGAGCATGCCCATGGCGAAGCGCAACACCGCGCCGGCGAGAATCGGCGTGGCGACGACGAGGCCGCGTTGCTGGGTGGTCAGGTGCAGGTCGGCGGCAATCTGCACCGCCAGCGGGCCGAGCAGGTACCAGACCATGAAGCTCAGGTCGAAATACAGAAAGGCCGCGAACAGGGTCGGGGTATGGCCGGATTTCCAGAAGCTTGAATTCATCGCGCACCTCGGCTGAAAAGAGTCTCGAAAGGAGTCATGCACAGCAGGTGGAGCGCCTCACGGCCGCACCACCGGCCCCGCTCTGTGGGGCCAAAACGCAAAAACGCCGCTACCTGATTCGCCGAGGGGCGAACGGGGTGAGCGACGTCTTTGTCGTAGGTGGGGCAACCGCCGTTGGTTACCTGTGCGGTTTACTTAGCGAGATTTGTGCCAAGGCTTGAAAAGATCGCAGCCTCGTTGCACTCGTCAGCTCCTACAGGAGGGGGCGGTCATTTGTAGGAGCTGACGAGTGCAACGAGGCTGCGATCTTTTGATCTTCAATCAGCCCAGCAACTCACTCATGGCAATGATCTGCTCCGCCACTTGAATCAGCTTCTGCTGGCGGCTCATGGCCTGGCGGCGCATCAGGGTGTAGGCCTCCTCTTCGTTGCAGTCCTTCATCTTCATCAGCAAACCCTTGGCCAGTTCAATGCGCTTGCGCTCGGCCAGTTGCTGGTCACGGGCCTGCAATTGCGCGCGCAAAGCCTGGTCACTCTCGAAGCGCGCCATCGCCACGTCGAGAATCGGCTGCAGCCGCTGTGCGTGGATGCCCTCGACGATGTAGGCACTGACCCCGGACTTGATCGCCTGACGCATCACTCCCGGGTCATGTTCGTCGGTGAACATCACGATCGGCCGGGGCTGGTCGCGGCTGACCAGCACCACTTGCTCCATGACATCGCGGCTCGGTGACTCGGTATCGATCAGGATCACGTCCGGGCGCACCGTTTCGACGCGCGCCGGCAGGTCGATGGTCAGGCCGGATTCGTCGATCACTTCGAAGCCGGCCTCGCTCAGCGCCGCTTTCAGGCGTCCGACTTTTTTCGCGGTATCGTTGATCAGCAGAATGCGCAACATGTTCGCGGTCTCCTGTCAGCGCTGGGCGAGAAGGGGGGCGGCGTCGTTCAGGGCATGCAGTTTGAAACTGCGTGCATAGCCCGCCGGGTCGCTGCCGTCCCAGACCCTGCCGTCGAGCAACTGGCTGCTGCGCAGGTCTGCGCAGGAAGTCGCGACACCGACAGCACTCGCTGCCTCGCGGTACAGATCCAGACGTTGAACCTGACGGGCGACGGCCAGATAGTCCGGATCCTCGCGCAACAGACCCCAGCGACGGAATTGGGTCATGAACCACATGCCGTCGGAAAGGTAGGGAAGATTGACCTCGCCCTCGCCATGAAAACGCAGCGCATGCGGATCCTGCCAGCGATTGCCGAGGCCATCGGCGTAGTCGCCCATAAAGCGCGGTTCGATGCACGCGGCGGGAGTGTCGAGGTATTCCGCAGCGCTGAGCAATTGTGCGGTGCTGCGGCGGTTTTCCGGGCTTTCTTCGATGAAGCGGCTGGCCTCAAGAATGGCCATGACCAAGGCGCGCGCGGTGTTGGGATACTGCTCGACGAATTCACGGGTGCAGCCGAGGATTTTTTCCGGGTGGTCGGGCCAGATGCTCTGGCTGGTCGCCAAGGTGAAGCCGAGATCCTGTTGCACGGCGCTGGCCGCCCACGGCTCGCCGACGCAAAAGCCGTCGATGCGCCCGGCTTGCAGGTGCGCCACCATTTGTGGCGGCGGCACCACCACGCTGTCGACGTCCTGCAACGGATGAATGCCCTGGCTCGCGAGCCAGTAATACAGCCACATCGCGTGAGTGCCGGTGGGAAAGGTCTGGGCGAAGGTCAGTTTTGCGCGGCTTTGGTGCACATGCCGATCAAGCGCTTCAGGACTGTTCACGCCAGCCTGTTGCAAGCCATGGGACAGATTCAGGCTCTGGCCATTCTGGTTCAGGCCCATCAGCACCGCCATGTCGGTCGGGGCGACGCCGCCGATGCCCAGGTGCACCGCATAAATCAGCCCGTACAGGCTGTGCGCGGCATCCAGCTCGCCGCTGACCAGTTTGTCGCGCAGGTTGGCCCATGACGCCTGGCGCTTGAGGTTCAGGGTCAGGCCGTAGGGCTGGGCGAAGCCCTGGGTGGCGGCGACCACCACCGAGGCGCAGTCGCTCAGCGCCATGAAGCCGAGATTGATCGCACTTTTTTCCGGCGCATCGCTGCCGTTGACCCAGGCCAGAGGCCCCAAGGACGTTTCGTTCATACGCTACCTCAAAAAAAACGCCGTCCCGGATTCTGCGCAGGCAAAACCCGGGGACGACGCCATTGTCCTGGCCTGCGCGCCGTCATTGGTCGGCAGACTGATGAGCAGGGCGGTGCAAGGCATATGCCAGTCGCCTGATTCGCGCAGGCGCCTCGCGCCGGGGGACGATGCCCGGCTATAATCGCCGCCTCTTTTCGCCGCCCGAGTCATTGCCGCCCATGTACACCCTGGCCCGTCAGCTGTTGTTCAAACTTTCCCCGGAAACCTCCCACGATCTGTCGCTGGATCTGATCGGCGCGGGTGGACGTTTGGGCCTCAACGGCTTGCTGTGCAAGGCGCCGGCGAAAATGCCGGTGACCGTCATGGGGCTGGAGTTTCCGAACCCGGTAGGGCTGGCGGCAGGTCTGGACAAGAACGGCGCGGCCATCGACGGCTTTGCGCAACTGGGTTTCGGCTTTGTCGAAATCGGCACCGTGACCCCGCGTCCGCAGCCGGGCAACCCGAAACCACGGATCTTCCGCCTGCCGGAAGCCGAGGCGATCATCAACCGCATGGGCTTCAACAACCTTGGCGTGGATAACCTGCTGGCGCGGGTCGCTGCGGCAAAATACAAAGGCGTGCTGGGCATCAATATCGGCAAGAACTTCGACACCCCGGTCGAGCGTGCGGTCGACGATTACCTGATCTGCCTGGACAAGGTTTACGCCCACGCCAGCTACGTCACCGTCAATGTCAGCTCGCCAAACACCCCGGGCCTGCGCAGCCTGCAGTTCGGTGATTCGCTCAAGCAATTGCTCGCTGATCTGGCCACACGCCGCGCCGAACTGGCGTTGCGTCACGGCAAGCATGTGCCGCTGGCGATCAAGATCGCGCCGGACATGACCGACGAAGAAACTGCGCAGGTTGCCCAGGCGTTGATCGAAACCGGCATGGACGCGGTCATCGCCACCAACACTACCCTGAGCCGTGTCGGTGTCGAAGGCATGGAGCATGGCGACGAGGCGGGCGGTCTGTCCGGCGCGCCGGTGCGCGAGAAGAGCACCAATACCGTGAAGGTCCTGGCGCGCGAATTGGCCGGGCGTTTGCCGATCATTGCTGCGGGCGGGATTACCGAAGGCAAACATGCAGCGGAGAAGATCACCGCCGGTGCAAGCCTGGTGCAGATCTATTCGGGCTTCATCTACAAAGGCCCGGCGCTGATTCGTGAATCGGTAGACGCCATCGCTGCGTTGCGCAAATAACCCGGTCCCCGTAGGAGCTGCCGAAGGCTGCGATCTTTTGATCTTGCTTTTGATTCTAAAAAAACAAGATCAAAAGATCGCAGCCTTCGGCAGCTCCTACACGAGATATGTGTCAGCCACACCGGCAATAAAAAGGGCTCCTCGAAGGAGCCCCTGGGCCGTAGCCCGCCGTCCGGGAAGGACGTGCGTGGTTAATTCAATGCAGATTCAGATTGTCGTGTCGGAATAAATGCCCTGTGTCAGCCGACGGCGTGAAGTTCGTTGAGTCTGTGGATTCCCGCAGTGCCGGTCATACCGTCCCAGTTGTCGCCGCGTCCTTCTCGCCAGCCGTTGATCCAGGCTTGACGTACCGACGGTAGAGTAAATGGGCAAAGCTCACGGGATTTGCCACCAACGCCATATTGATATCCGCGCAAAAATGCTCTTTCCAACGGATCACGCTTAAGTCTTCTCATAGGGTGTTTCCCTCACTTGTTGACTGTAGTGTCGCGTTGACCTCAATTGAGGTCTGGCAGAAAAAACCTGCCATCGTGCGGCTCGCTGCCGGCGTGGCGAGCCAAGGTGTTGACGCCGTTGCGACGTCAACCTGTGCTCAGTTCTAACCAATGAGTCACATCGAGGGAATGATCGTTTTGTCATAAGCACGTAACGGAAAGGATGCTATGGCGATAAGTAACCGCGTATTTATTCAACGTTCAATGCGCAAACCCCGGTATGATCGGCGCCCCGCTGACTCAGGGGGTTAATCCTTTAGTGAGAATGACCCACGTTTGCGCTTGGGTAATATTCGACGAAGGGTCGCTTTCAGTCTTTTTGTTGCACCAACTTTTTTATCTGTCCCGGCATCTAAGCTCTTTTAACCCGAGCAGCGGGGATGGAACGGCACACCTTCGTGCCACGCGGGCGCTCTTTCAGAAAAGCGCCTGATTGAAAACCGGGTCGGCAATGCGTTGTCGGCCCACTAGCCAAAGGCTCTGGAATTACCATGTCCGATCGTTTCGAACTCTTCCTCACTTGCCCCAAAGGCCTTGAAGGCCTGCTCATCGAGGAAGCCGTCGGGCTTGGCCTTGAAGAAGCGCGCGAGCACACCTCCGCCGTGCGTGGCATGGCGACCATGGAAACCGCCTATCGCCTGTGCCTCTGGTCGCGTCTGGCCAACCGCGTGTTGCTGGTGCTCAAGCGTTTCCCGATGAAGGACGCCGAAGACCTTTACCACGGCGTGCTCGACATAGACTGGCAGGATCACATGCTCAGCGACGGCACCCTGGCCGTGGAATTCAGCGGCCACGGCTCGGGCATCGACAACACCCACTTCGGCGCGCTGAAAGTCAAAGACGCCATCGTCGACAAACTGCGCACGCCGCAGGGCGATCGTCCATCCATCGACAAACTCAACCCGGACCTGCGCATTCACCTGCGTCTGGATCGCGGCGAAGCGATTCTGTCCCTCGACCTCTCCGGCCACAGCCTGCACCAGCGCGGCTACCGCCTGCAGCAGGGCGCGGCGCCGCTGAAGGAAAACCTCGCCGCCGCCATCCTGATTCGTTCCGGCTGGCCGCGTATTGCCGCCGAGGGCGGCGCGCTGGCTGACCCGATGTGCGGTGTCGGTACGTTTCTCGTTGAAGCGGCGATGATCGCCGCCGACATGGCGCCGAACCTGCGTCGCGAGCAATGGGGCTTTACCGCGTGGCTCGGTCACGTGCCGGCGCTGTGGAAAAAACTCCATGAAGAAGCCGTTGAACGTGCCGCCGCCGGTCTGGCCAAGCCACCGCTGTGGATTCGTGGTTATGAAGCTGACCCACGTCTGATTCAGCCAGGCCGCAACAACGTTGAACGTGCCGGCCTCAGCGAGTGGATCAAGATCTATCAGGGCGAAGTGGCGACCTTCGAGCCGCGCCCGGATCAGAACCAGAAAGGCCTGGTGATCTGTAACCCGCCGTATGGCGAGCGTCTCGGTGACGAAGCGAGCCTGCTGTATCTCTACCAGAATCTGGGCGAGCGTCTGCGTCAGGCCTGCCTGAACTGGGAAGCGGCGGTGTTCACCGGCGCGCCGGATCTGGGCAAGCGCATGGGTATCCGCAGCCACAAACAGTATTCGTTCTGGAACGGCGCGCTGCCGTGCAAACTGCTGCTGATCAAGGTTCTGCCCGATCAGTTCGTCACTGGCGAACGTCGCACTCCGGAACAGCGTCAGGCCGAGCGCGAGCAAGCGGCTTACGATCAGACTCCGGACGAGCCGCAAGAGCGCAAGTTCAACAAGAACGGCAACCCGATCAAACCGACGCCAGCACCGGCGCCAGTGATCGAACAACCGCGCCTGAGCGAAGGAGGGCAGATGTTTGCCAATCGCTTGCAGAAAAATCTCAAGGCGATGGGCAAGTGGGTCAAGCGTGAAGGTATCGATTGCTACCGCGTCTACGATGCCGACATGCCGGAATACGCGATGGCCATCGACCTGTACCACGACTGGGTGCACGTTCAGGAATACGCCGCGCCGAAATCCATCGACCCGGAAAAGGCTTCGGCGCGTATGTTCGACGCCTTGGCGGCAATCCCACAGGCGTTGAATGTCGACAAGAACCGTGTCGTCGTCAAGCGCCGCGAGCGGCAGAGCGGCACCAAGCAGTACGAGCGTCAGGCTGCGCAGGGCAAGTTCGTCGAGGTCAATGAGGGTGGCGTGAAGTTGCTGGTCAACCTCACCGACTATCTCGACACCGGCCTGTTCCTCGATCACCGTCCGATGCGCATGCGTATCCAGAAAGAGGCGGCCGGCAAGCGCTTCCTCAATCTGTTCTGCTACACCGCGACCGCCAGCGTGCACGCGGCCAAGGGCGGCGCGCGCAGCACCACCAGCGTCGACCTGTCGAAAACCTATCTGGACTGGGCGCGGCGCAACCTGTCGCTGAACGGTTTCTCGGACAAGAACCGTCTGGAGCAGGGCGACGTCATGGCGTGGCTGGAAAGCAGCCGCGACGAGTACGACTTGATCTTCATCGACCCGCCGACGTTCTCCAATTCCAAGCGCATGGAAGGCATCTTTGATGTGCAGCGCGACCAGGTGCAGTTGATCGACCTGGCAATGGCGCGGCTGGCACCGGGTGGTGTGCTGTATTTCTCCAACAACTTCCGCAAGTTCCAGTTGGAGGAGAATCTCGCCGAGCGTTACGCGGTCGAGGAAATCAGTGCGCAGACCATTGATCCGGATTTCGCCCGCAATACCAAGATCCACCGCGCCTGGAAAATCACGGCTCGTTGACGCTTACGCCGCTTGGATCCACAGAGCGTTGATTTTTAAAGGCTCGGTGGATCCAGCGGTGCTAGCTAAATTAGTGGCTAATAGCTATAACTCACACACCGCCAATGGGGTTTTTCCCGGGAATCTGGCGGAGTGAGTCGTGCTTATGCCGTTGCACCCCGTGCGCCCGAAAATCCTCGGTTTCATCAGCGAAGACGTCTCAGCCTGGCTGGTCGCTTTGCTGGTATTGCTTGCCGGCGGGATTCTCACCGGGCTGCTCGCATGGGGCACCTTCAACCAGTTTCAGCAACAATCGCGTCAGCGCTTTCAACTGCTGGCCAATGAACGCTACAGCCGCATCGCCGAACGTTTTCAGGACCAGGAGCAACGTCTCGATGGTCTGCGCCGGTTCTTCGCCAACTCCGAATCGGTGTCCCGCGCCGAATTCGACGGTTACTCCCGCCCCTTGTTACTGCGCACCCAAGCCTATACCTACGCGCCGCGAGTCAGCGGTGCCGAACGGGCCGCGTTCGAACAGCAGGTGCGTGATGAAGGCCTGAGCAATTTCACCATTCGCGAACTGGACGCCAAAGGCGAATTGCAACTGGCGCCGCCGCGCGACGAATACGTGCCGGTGCTCTACACGCAAACCCAAAGCCGACTGGCGCCACCGCTGGGCTACGATCTACTCGCCCAACCCTTGCGCCGCGAAACCCTGCAACGCGCCGACCAGCTCGGCAGCATGGCGGTGTCGCAACCGATGCATCTGGTCGGCATCGAGTCCTCCTACGCGCGTGGGGTTTTGCTGCTGGCACCGGTCATTCGCGCTGGCGAGTCGCAGCCGTTCGGTTACGTGATGGCGGTGATCAGCATGCGCCAGCTGCTCGCCGACGGTCTGCCCGATGCCCTGCACGATTATCTGTCGGTGCGGATTCTCGACTTGTCGACCCAGGGGCAGCACGAGGCGTTGTTCGAATCGACCAACGAGGCGGTGCCCGGTGATCTGGCGGCGACGCGTTTGCTGCGCATGGCCGATCACGACTATCAGGTCGATATCCTGCCAAGCTACGCGTTCATGCAGGCTAACCATTCTTCGGTGGGCAGTGTGATCATTCTGGGCGGCTTGCTCAGCGCGCTGCTCAGTGCCTTGCTTTACGTGCTCGTCAGTCAGCGCCAGCGCGCGGTGCGGCTGGTCGAGGTGCGCACCCAGGAACTGCACGAGCGCGAGCAGGAACTGCGCGGCACCCACGGCCAATTGCGCGGTGTGCTGAATGCCGCCACTCAGGTCGCGATCATCGCCACCGACCTGCGCGGGGTGATCAACACCTTCAACCCCGGCGCTGAGCAAATGCTCGGCTACAGCAGCGCCAAAGTCGTGGGGCGGATGACCCTGGAAAACCTGCATTTGCCCCGCGAGCTGGCGGCGCGTTCCGCCGAGTTGAGCGCGCGCTACGGCAAAAGTATTCCGACCTGCCACGCGATGCTGGTCGAGGGCGGCGAGGTCGGCGGCCATGAAGCGCGCGAGTGGACGCTGGTGCGCAGCGACGGCAGTCATCTGCCGGTGAACATGCTTGCTACGCCGGTACTCGACGAGCAGGACCTGTGGGTCGGGCATCTGGCGATCTGCATCGACATCACCGAACGCAAGCGCGTTCACGAAGTACTGGCGGCGCGGGACATTCTGCTAAAGAAGCTCAGCGCCCATGTTCCCGGTGGCATCTATCAGTTCAAGATGGAGTTCGACGGACGTTTCAGCGTGATCTACGCCAGCGACGGCATCCGCGAGATCTACGAGCTGGAGCCGGACGCGTTGCTGTTCGACGCCGAGGCGATCTTCAGCCGCATCCATCCGCAGGACGCCATTCGCGTGCGCTCATCGATCCGCGAGTCGGCGGAAAATCTCAGCCCCTGGCGCGAGGAGTACCGCGTGCAACTGCCCGAGCGCGGCCTGCGCTGGGTGCGCGGCGAGGCGACACCGGAAGAGCTGCCGGGCGGCGGGGTGCTGTGGCACGGCTACATCTCCGATATCTCCGATCTCAAACGCGTGGAAGAAGAATTGCGTGCGTTGTCGATCACCGATTCGCTGACCGGCATTCACAATCGTCGCTATTTCCAGGAACGCCTGACCACCGAAATGGCCCGGGTCGAGCGTGGCGGCGGCGAGTTGTCGGTGATCATGCTCGACATCGACCACTTCAAACGCATCAACGATCAGTTCGGCCACGCCGTCGGCGACCGCGTGCTGCAGGCAGTCTGCGAGCGGATCGGCCATCGCCTGCGCCGCACCGACGTGTTCTGCCGTTTGGGCGGTGAAGAGTTCATGGTGCTGTGCCCGGACATCGACGGCGAGCACGCGTACATGCTGGCGATGGAGTTGTGGGAAGGCCTGCGCAGCGCGCCGGTGGACGTAGTTGGCGTGGTCACCGCCAGCTTCGGCATCGCCAGCTGGCGCCCGGGTGAGGGCGCGGATGCGTTGTTGCTGCGCGCGGACTCAGGGGTTTACGCAGCGAAGCAGAATGGCCGGGATCGGGTTGAGCGGGAGTTAGGTTAGATCAAAAGATCGCAGCCTTCGGCAGCTCCTACAGGGTTATGCGGACACCTGTAGGAGCTGCCGAAGGCTGCGATCTTTTGCTTTTGAGGGTTACAGCACCGAAGCGGTCTGCGGCAGTTTCGGCTGTTTGTACAGATCCAGCAGCACCTGATCGAGCACCGACGAGGCGCCGAACGGGGCTTTGTCGTTGAGGATCGCTACCACCGCCCAGGTATTGCCGTTCACGTCACGGCTGAAGCCAGCGATGGCGCGCACGGTGTTCAGGGTGCCGGTCTTGACGTGGGCTTCACCGCGCATTGCCGTGGTTTTCAGGCGTTTGCGCATGGTCCCGTCGGTACCGGCAATTGGCAGCGAGCTGATGTACTCGGCGGCGTACGGGCTGTGCCAGGCGGCCTGCAGCATGTTGGCCATCTCACGCGCGCTGACCCGCTCGGCCCGCGACAGACCGGAGCCATTCTCCATCACCAGATGCGGCGCGGTGATGCCTTTCTTTGCCAGCCATTGGCGGACCACGCGCTGCGCAGCCCGGGCGTCGTCACCGTCGGCATCGTTGCGGAAACGCTGGCCAAGGCTGAGGAACAGCTGCTGGGCCATGGTGTTGTTACTGTATTTGTTGATGTCGCGGATTATCTCGGCCAGATCCGGCGAATACGCGCGGGCGAGCAGTTTGGCGCCGCTCGGCGTTGGCGCCAGACGATCCTTGCCCTGAATGCTGCCACCCAGTTCCTTCCAGATCGCCCGAACGGCGCCGGCGGTGTAAGTCGCGTGGTCGAGCAGCGACAGGTAAGTCTGCGAGCTGCAGCCTTCGCCCAACTGGCCGCCAACGGTCACGGTCACGCTGCCATCGGCCTGCGGCACCGGGTTGTAGCGCACGCCGCCGGTGCATTGCTTGGACGGCAGCGCCTTGACGGTGTTTTCGATACGAATGCTGGCAATCGGCGGCTCCACCGAAATCAACACGCGGCCACCGTCATTGCGCGCGACGAAGCGCAGGGCCTTGAGGTTGACCAGCAGCGAATCGGGCTTGACCAGGAACGGCTTGTTGTCGTCGTTGCCGTCATCGTTGAATTCCGGCAATTGCGGCTGCACGAAGAAGTTGCGGTCGAGGATCAGGTCGCCGGTGATTTGGGTCACGCCATTCGCGCGCAGGTCGCGCATCAGCAGCCAGAGTTTCTCCATGTTCAGCTTCGGGTCACCGCCACCCTTGAGGTAAAGGTTGCCGTTGAGAATGCCGCCGTTCAGGTCGCCATCGGTGTAGAACTCGGTTTTCCACTGATGGTTGGGGCCGAGCATTTCCAGCGCCGCGTAAGTGGTGACCAGTTTCATTGTCGAGGCCGGATTGACCGAGACGTCGGCGTTGAACACGGTCGGTGTGCCCGGACCGTCGAGCGGCACCATCACCAGCGACAGCGCAGTGGGCTGCAGCTTGCTGGCCTTGAGGGCTTTTTCGACGTTCGGGGTGAGGGAAGTGTTGATGGTGGCAGCGGAGACAGGCAGGGCCAGAGGCAGAAGAAGGCCGGCGAGAAACAGTGGACGCAACGATTTGATCATATGCAATAAAACCCTGCAAAAGAGGGGGAAAAAGACGAGGACATGGATGAAAAGGCCCTCAGTGGTAACGAAAGTGTCGGCATTATGCCCCAAGCTGTAACAGCTTGTGCCGTGTCGGGGCCGGCCAAAGGGTTATTTTTTTACAGGCGGTCGGCCGCAGCGGCCAGAGAGTCGGGCAATCGCTGGCTTAAACTGGTAAAGTGCCGGCCGTTATTACTTAAGAGGATTGTTCCAATGGCGACTAACCGTTCCCAGCGTCTGCGCAAAAAACTGTGCGTTGATGAATTTCAAGAGCTGGGTTTCGAACTGAACCTGGACTTCAAAGAAGACTTGTCCGAAGAAGCCATTGACGCTTTCCTCGAAGCATTCATCAAAGAAGCCATGGAAGCCAACGGTCTGGGTTATGTTGGCGGCGACGACTTCGGTCTGGTATGCCTGCAGAAGCGTGGCTCGGTCAACGAAGAGCAGCGCGCTGCCGTTGAAGCCTGGCTGAAAAACCGCTCCGAGCTGACCAAGTACGAAGTCAGCCCGCTGCTGGACGTTTGGTATCCGGAAAAGCCGATCAACGCGGCTAAGTGATACTGAAAAAACGGCGACCTTAGGGTCGCCGTTTTTTTTCGTGGATCAAAAGATCGCAGCCTCGTTTTACTCGTCAGCTCCTACAGGGGAACGCGATCTCCTGTAGGAGCTGCCGAAGGCTGCGATCTTTGCTTCTAGGCTTTACGCCAATTCAAGATCACCAGCGTCAAAACCCCCGCAACAATCCCCCAGAACGCCGAACCAATGGAAAACAGCGTCAACCCCGACGCCGTGACCATAAAGGTGATCAACGCCGCTTCACGTTCTTTCACCTCAGTCATGGCAATGCTCAAGCCATTGATGATCGAGCCGAACAACGCCAGCGCGGCAATCGACAGCACCAGTTCTTTCGGCAACGCCGCAAACAATGCCGCCAACGTGGCGCCGAACACCCCGGCGATCCCGTAAAACACCCCGCACCACACCGCTGCGGTGTAGCGCTTGTTGCGATCTTCGTGGGCATGCGGGCCGGTGCAGATGGCCGCGCTGATGGCCGCGAGGTTGATGCCGTGGGAGCCGAACGGCGCCAGCAACAGCGAGGCGATGCCGGTGGTAGTGATCAGTGGCGAGGCCGGGACGTTGTAGCCATCGGCACGGAGCACGGCGATGCCGGGCATGTTCTGCGAGGTCATCGCCACCACGAACAGCGGAATGCCGATGCTGATGGTAGCGGCCAGGGAGAAGTGCGGCGTGGTCCAGACCGGGGTCGCCACTTCCAGATGAAAGCCGCTGAAATCCAGCAACCCCATAAAGCCCGACAGCGCAGTGCCGAGCAGCAGCGCCGCGAGCACGGCATAGCGTGGTGACAGGCGCTTGACTACCAGATAGGTGAAGAACATCCCCAGCACCAGCCCGGTACGGTGTTGCGCGGCGACGAAGATTTCGCTGCCGATCTTGAACAGAATCCCTGCCAGCAGAGCTGCCGCCAAAGAGGCCGGGATCTTTTTCACCAGCCGTTCGAAGCTGCCGGTCAGGCCGCAGATCGTCACCAGTACCGCGCACGTGATGTAGGCGCCGATCGCCTCGCCGTAACTGACGCCGCCCAGGCTGGTGATCAGCAACGCTGCGCCGGGTGTCGACCAGGCGATGGTGATCGGCGTGCGATAGCGCAGCGACAGGCCAATCGAACACACCGCCATGCCGATCGAAATCGCCCAGATCCACGAGGAAATCTGCCCGCTGCTCAGGCCGGCGGCTTGCCCGGCCTGGAACATCAGCACCAGAGAGCTGGTGTAGCCAGTCATCATCGCGATGAAACCGGCAACGATGGCGGAAGGCGAAGTATCGGCCAGCGGGCGCAGGCGCGAGTGGGTGGCGTCGGTCATGACGGCGGTGTTCCTTATACCAATGGAGATGTCCGCCACAACACATCCCCTGTAGGAGCTGCCGAAGGCTGCGATCTTTTGACTTTGATTTTAAGAAGCAAGATCAAAAGATCGCAGCCTTCGGCAGCTCCTACAGGGTGGGTGGTGTTAAAGCAGCGGATTCTGCGATCAAGCCTAAACTCAAACGTAACCCACCGTTGCAATACAGCCGAAGTCGCAAACAGCCGTACAGTCGTGTTGCCACCATTCATTGTGTACAATCGCGCTGTTTTTTACGCGATACTTGCCAGCGACCTACTGTGCCGTATTACAGTCACGGTCTATTCGCCGCAGTTTTCCCGACTCGAGTGCCCATGAACGAACAGTTGCAACCCCTCAAGAAACAACCGCGAGCAGGCAAAGCCGGCCGCAGCGGAACCCAGGACGATATTGTCTACGCGCATATCTTCGAGGCCATCCTCGAACAGCGTCTGGCGCCCGGCACCAAGTTGAGCGAAGAAGCGCTGGGGGAAATCTTCGGGGTCAGCCGCACCATCATTCGCCGCGCGCTGTCGCGTCTGGCCCATGAAGGCGTGGTGCTGTTGCGGCCGAATCGTGGCGCCGTCGTCGCCAGCCCGAGTGTTGAAGAAGCGCGTCAGGTGTTTCTCGCCCGGCGTCTGGTCGAGCGGGCGATCACTGAATTGGCGGTGCAGCATGCCACGGCCGAGCAGATCGCCGAACTGCGGCAGATGGTCAATGACGAACGCGACAGCTTCTCCCGTGGCGATCGCGGCGCCGGTATTCGGCTGTCGGGCGAATTCCACCTGAAACTGGCGGAAGCGGCCATGAACGCGCCGTTGATCAGCTTCCAGCGCAGCCTGGTGTCGCAGACTTCATTGATCATCGCCCAGTACGAAAGCGGCAACCGCTCGCATTGCTCGTACGATGAACACACGCAGTTGATCGACGCAATCGAGAAACGCGACGGCGAGCTGGCGGTGAACCTGATGATGCATCACATGGATCACATCGACAGCAAGCTCAACCTCGACGAGGAAGGCGCGTCGGATGATCTGCATGCGGTGTTTTCGCATTTGTTGCAGACCAAAAAGCCGGGGCGTCCAGCGGCCAAGCTCTGATCTGAAACCGAGTCGCGGCTTTCGCGAGCAGGCTCGCTCCCACAGGGGAATGCATTTCAAAGGTGGGAGCGAGCCTGCTCGCGAAGACAACCTGACCGGCAACAAAAATCCCCCGGGGTACACACCACCGGGGGATTTTTTATGCCTTGGAAAAGCTTAGCGCTGATGCACCAAAGCACCTGCCGCATACGTCTGCTGCACCGTGCGGTCATCGCCCAGCGTCATCAGAACAAACAACGTTTCGGCAATGTTGTTGGCTTGCTTCAAGCGATAGCTCAGCAGCGGCGTAGCGTTGTAATCCAGCACCAGGAAGTCAGCATCCGAACCCGGTTGCAGGTTGCCGATCTTGTCTTCCAGGCGCAGCGCCCGCGCGCCCCCGAGGGTTGCCAGATACAGCGACTTGAACGGGCTCAACCGCGCGCCCTGCAGTTGCATGACCTTGTAGGCTTCGTTGAGGGTTTGCAGCAGCGAGAAACTGGTACCGCCGCCGACGTCGGTACCGAGGCCGACATTGAGCTTGTGCTTCTCGGCCATCGGCAGGTTGAACAGGCCGCTGCCGAGAAACAGGTTCGAGGTCGGGCAGAACGAGATCGCCGAGCCGGTTTCTGCCAGTCGCGCGCATTCTTCGTCACACAGGTGCACGCCGTGGGCGAATACCGAGCGTTCGCCGAGCAACTGGTAGTGATCGTAGACGTCGAGGTAGCCCTTGCGCTCCGGGAACAGTTCCTTGACCCACTCGATTTCCTTGAGGTTTTCGCTGATGTGGGTCTGCATGTACAGATCCGGATATTCCGTCAGCAATTGCCCGGCCAGGGTCAGTTGTTCCGGGGTGCTGGTCGGTGCGAAACGCGGCGTCACCGCATAGTGCAAGCGACCCTTGCCGTGCCAGCGCTCGATCAACGCCTTGCTGTCGACATAGCTGGATTCAGCGGTGTCGACCAGATAGTCCGGGGCATTGCGGTCCATCATCACCTTGCCGGCGATCATGCGCAGGTCGAGCTTCTCGGCCGCTTCGAAGAACGAATTGACTGACTGCGGATGCACACTGCCGAACACCAGCGCCGTGGTGGTGCCGTTGCGCAGCAGTTCCTTGATGAAAATATCCGCCACTTCGTCGGCGTGGGCCTTGTCGCCAAACTGGCTTTCGCAGGGGAAGGTGTAGGTGTTCAGCCAGTCGAGCAGTTGCTCGCCATAGGAGCCGACCATGCCGGTCTGCGGCAGGTGAATGTGTGTGTCGATGAAGCCCGGGGTGATCAGCGCGTCCTGATAATGGTTGATCTCGATATCCGCCGGCAGGGTTGGCAGCAGTTCGCTGGCGTGGCCGAGGGCACTGATCTTGCCGTCGTCGACTACCAGCAGGCCGTCCTCGAAATATTCATAGGAGGCTTCAATGCCGACTTCGGCAGGGTCGGCGATGCTGTGCAGGATGGCGGCGCGGTAGGCTTTGCGAGTCAGAGGCATGAGGGTTCTCTAATCAGTTTGAGGCTTTGAGTTTGGCGGACTGGCTGCGGCGCGAGGCGGGCAGCAATCGGGCAATCGGTTCGGCGCGGGCGCTGTGCTGGCCGAAGTTGGCGTTATAGGTAGCGATGATTTCACCGGCGATGGAGATGGCGATTTCCACAGGCAGTTTGCCTTTGACTTCGCCGATGCCCATCGGGCAGCGCATGCGCTGCACCACGCTCGGGTCGAAACCGCGATCACGCAAACGGTGTTCGAATTTGGCGCGTTTGGTTTTCGAGCCGATCAGGCCGAACCAGGTGAAATCGTTGCGCTTGAGAATCGCGGCGGTCAGCTCCAGATCGAGCTGATGATTGTGGGTCATGACGATGCAGTAGCTGCCGGCAGGCAGGTCATCGACTTCATCCACCGGCTCTTCGCTGACGATTTTACGCACGCCGTGGGGGATGTGTTCAGGGAACTCGGCCTCGCGCGAATCGATCCAGCGCACCCGGCAGGGCAGGCTGGCCAGCAGCGGCACGAGCGCGCGACCGACGTGGCCGGCACCGAACACGGCAATCTGCGCCTGGACCTGGCCCATCGGTTCGAACAGCAACACCGTGGCGCCGCCGCAGCACTGGCCGAGGCTGGCGCCGAGGCTGAAGCGCTCCAGATGGGTGTCCTGCTTGCCGCTGGCGAGCATCTCGCGGGCGATCTGCATGGCTTTGAATTCCAGATGTCCACCACCGATGGTGTCGAACAGGCGGTCGGCGCTGACGACCATTTTCGAGCCGGCGTTGCGTGGCGTCGAGCCAAGTTCTTCGATGATCGTCACCAGCACACAGGGCTCGCCCTGGTTCTGCAGGTCGGCGAGGGCGTCGATCCAGTTGTACATGTTTCACCTCGACATCTTCGTTGTCTGTGCCGGCCTCTTCGCGAGCAGGCTCGCTCCCACATTGGCAATGCATTCCAAATGTGGGAGCGAGCCTGCTCGCGAATGGCCGCGCCTCGGTCCTAGAGCGGAGCCAGCTCGGTTTCAGCTTCAACGGCTTTCACCGCTTTGAGCTGACGCATCTGCTCGCAGCCCCACAACACCCGCTCCGGCGTGGCCGGGGCGTCGATCTTCGGCTGGTGCTGATAATCACCGAGGCTCGCCACAGCGTCCTTGATCGCACACCACGCGGCGATGCCGAGCATGAATGGTGGTTCACCGACGGCTTTGGAGTGGAACACCGTGTCTTCCGGGTTCTTGCGGTTTTCCACCAGTTTCACCCGCAGATCCAGCGGCATGTCCGCCACGGCCGGGATCTTGTAGCTGGCCGGGCCATTGGTCATCAGCTTGCCCTTGTTGTTCCAGACCAGCTCTTCCATGGTCAGCCAGCCCATGCCCTGGACGAAACCGCCCTCGACCTGACCGATGTCGATCGACGGGTTCAGCGAGGCGCCGACGTCATGCAGGATGTCGGTGCGCAGCATCTTGTACTCGCCGGTCAGGGTGTCGACGATCACTTCGCAGCAGGCCGCGCCGAAAGCGAAGTAATAGAACGGACGGCCCCGCGCCTGACTGCGGTCGTAATAGATTTTCGGGGTCTTGTAGAAGCCAGTGCTCGACAGCGAGACCTGATTGAAATACGCCTGCTGGATCAGCGCTTCGAACGTCAGGATCTGCTCGCGGACCCGCACGTGGCCATTGCGGAATTCGACGTCTTCTTCGCTGACCTTGTAGTGCCGCGCGGCGAATTCGACCAAACGTTGCTTGATCGTCTGTGCTGCGTTCTGCGCGGCTTTGCCGTTCAGGTCGGCGCCGCTGGAGGCCGCAGTCGGCGAGGTGTTCGGTACTTTGTCGGTGTTGGTCGCAGTGATCTGCACACGGTCGATTTCCACCTGGAACACTTCCGCCACGACCTGCGCGACTTTGGTGTTCAGGCCCTGACCCATTTCCGTACCGCCGTGGTTCAGGTGGATGCTGCCGTCGGTGTAGATGTGGATCAGCGCACCGGCCTGGTTCAAGAAGCTCGCGGTGAAGGAAATGCCGAATTTCACCGGAGTCAGCGCCAGGCCTTTTTTCAGGATCGGGCTATTGGCGTTGTAGCGGCGGATCGCTTCGCGGCGCTCGGCGTACTGGCTGCTTTCTTCCAGTTCGGCGGTCATCTCTTCGAGCATGTTGTGCTCGACGGTCTGGTAGTAGTGGGTGACGTTGCGCTCGGTCTTGCCGTAGTAGTTGGCCTTGCGCACCGCCAGCGGATCGAGCTTGAGATGCCGGGCGATCGCATCCATCACTTCTTCGATGGCCACCATGCCTTGCGGGCCACCGAAGCCACGGTAAGCGGTGTTCGAGGCGGTGTTGGTCTTGCAGCGGTGACCGTTGATGGTCGCATCGCCGAGATAGTAGGAGTTGTCCGAGTGGAACATCGCCCGATCAACGATCGAGGCGGACAAGTCCGGCGAGCAGCCGCAGTTGCCAGCCAGCTCCATGTTGATCCCGTGCAGACGGCCGCTGCTGTCGAAACCGACGTCGTATTCAACGTAGAACGGGTGGCGCTTGCCGGTCATCAGCATGTCTTCGACGCGCGGCAGGCGCATCTTGGTCGGCTGGCCGGTCAGGTGCGCGACCACCGCGCACAGGCACGCCGGGCTCGCGGCCTGGGTTTCCTTGCCACCGAAACCACCGCCCATGCGGCGCATGTCGACGACGATCTTGTTCATCGACACGTCGAGCACTTCGGCGACCAGTTTCTGCACTTCGGTCGGGTTCTGCGTCGAGCAGTAGACGATCATCCCGCCATCTTCGGTGGGCATCACCGAGGAGATCTGCGTCTCCAGATAGAAGTGCTCCTGGCCGCCGATGTGCAGCGTGCCCTGAATGCGGTGTTCAGCCGTGGCCAGTGCCGAAGCCGAATCGCCGCGTTGATGGGTGTGGCTGTCGAGTACGAAATGGCGTTTGCGCAGGGCTTCGACGACGTCGAGCACCGGTTCGAGATCTTCGTATTCGATGATCGCCGCCATCGCTGCTTTGCGCGCGGTTTCCAGGTCTTTCGCCGCGACCGCCAGCACCGGTTGGCCGACAAACTGCACGTCATCGATGGCCAGCAGCGGATCGCCCGGCATCAGCGGGCCGATGTCTTTCAGGCCCGGCACGTCTTCGTGGGTGATGACGATGCGCACGCCTTCGAAGGCGTAGCACGGCTGCGTGTCGATGCTGAGGATTTTCGCGTGGGCGCGGTCCGACAGGCGCGCATACAGATGCAATTGGTTAGGGAATTCCAAACGGTCATCGATGTACTGCGCTTCACCGGACACGTGCTTGGCGGCGCTGTCGTGCTTGACGCTGCGGCCGACACCGGTGGTCAGGTCCTGGGCGAACAGTTCGGCCAATTCAGCTTGAGTCTTCTCTACGGCGTGATGGTTAGACATAAGCGGTCACCCGAGTCTCGATGTGCGGTGTTTGCAGTTCGATGAAGTATTTGCGCAGCAGGTTCTGCGCGCTGAGCAGGCGATATTCCTTGCTGGCGCGGAAGTCCGAGAGCGGTGTGAAATCCTCGGCCAGCGCGGCACAGGCGCGTTCGATCACGGCGTTGGTGAACGGCGCGCCTTGCAGCACGGCTTCGCAGTGCGCAGCGCGTTTCGGAATCGCCGCCATGCCGCCGAAGGCCACCCGGGCGTCGGCGATCACGCCGTTTTCCACGCGCAGATTGAAGGCAGCGCAGACGGCAGAGATGTCGTCGTCCAGGCGCTTCGACACTTTATAGGCGCGGAACAACTGCTCGGCGCTGGCGCGCGGGACGATGATTTTTTCGATGAATTCGCTTTCCTGGCGCGCGGTGACGCGATAGTCGATGAAGTAATCTTCCAGGTTCAAGGTGCGTCGGGCCTCGCCTTTGCACAACACGATCTGCGCGCCGAGGGCGATCAGCAGCGGTGGCGAGTCTCCGATCGGCGAGGCGTTGCCGATGTTGCCGCCGAGGGTGCCCTGGTTGCGGATTTGCAGCGAAGCGAAGCGGTGCAGCAGTTCGCCGAAGTCCGGATATTCGGCATTCAACGCCTCGTAACAGTCGGAGAGAGCGGTGGCGGCGCCGATTTCGATGCGGTCTGCAAAGGTTTCGATGCGCTTCATTTCGGCGACGTTGCCGACGTAGATCATCACCGGCAGAGTGCGGTGGAACTGGGTGACTTCCAGCGCCAGATCGGTGCCGCCGGCGAGCAGCCGCGCTTGTGGATAAGCGTCGTAGAGATCGGCCAGGTCAGCGACGGTCAGCGGCACCAGGCAGCGCTTGTCGCCGCTGTTGAGTTCACCGATATCGGTCGGCGCGATAGCCTTGAGGCGGGCAATGGTCTCGGCTTCGCGGGCGTCGAACTGATCCGCTGGTTTGCCGCAGCAGGATTGTTCGGCAGCGGCGAGAATAGGCCGGTAGCCAGTGCAGCGGCAGAGGTTGCCGGCGAGCGCTTCGTGAGCCTTGGCCTGATCCGGCGCATCGCTGTTCTTTTGCAGGGCGAACAACGACATCACGAAACCGGGGGTGCAGAAGCCGCACTGCGAACCGTGGCACTCGACCATGGCTTTCTGCACGCTGTGCAGTTCGCCCTTGTGCTTGAGGTCTTCGACGCTGATCAGTTGTTTGCCGTGCAAGGACGAGACGAAGGTCAGGCACGAATTGAGGCTGCGATAGCGAATGTGTTCACGGCCCGTGTCATCGGTCTGCAACTCGCCTACTACCACAGTGCAGGCGCCGCAGTCGCCGCTGGCGCAACCTTCTTTGGTGCCGGGCTTGCCCACGTGTTCGCGCAGGTAATTGAGCACAGTCAGATTCGGGTCCAGGGCGTGCTCGCTACGGAGTTCCTGGTTAAGTAAAAACTGGATCACGGAAGGCCTCGCAGACTCATTATTGTTGTTAACCGACGTGAACCGAATTTAGCAGGTCTGACTTTTCGGTCAATGGTTTTCTGACTTAAAGGTCAGGAAAATCCGTTTCGTCGATCAACAGCGTGTCTATTCAGTATTGACCTTCATCGGTCACTGCGCTTTTTTGCGGGATTCGTGCCAAAAACCGCTGAGTGGGCACTCCGCCATGACCGTGCATTTGCGCTACACTGCGCCGCTTGTGCAGATCGATAGAGTTTGAAGGACAACCATGACGTTCAAGGCGCCGGACAGCCTCGCCGAGCAAATCGCTCACCACCTCGCCGAACGCATCATTCGTGGCGAAATGAAGCCGGGAGAGCGCATCCAGGAACAGAAGGTCACGCTGGCGCTCAACGTCAGCCGCGGTTCGGTTCGCGAAGCCTTGCTGATCCTCGAGCGCCGTCACCTGATCGCGATCCTGCCGCGTCGTGGCGCCCACGTTACCGAGCTGACGCCGCACAAGGTGCAGAGCCTGTGCACGTTGATGAGCGAGCTGTACATCCTGCTCGGCAATTCCGTGGCCAACGGCTGGCAAGTGCAGTCGGACATGGCGCCGTTCGTGCAGATCCAGCAGCGCCTGACCGCCAATTACGAGCGCGGCGATATCCGCAGCTTCGTCGATGACAGCTTCGCGGTGATGCGTGCCGCCTATCCGTTCGCCAACAACCCGTACCTGCAAGAAACCGTCGAGAACCTCCAGCCGGCGATGAGCCGCGCCTACTTTCTGGCCCTCGAACAGCGCAAGGCGGAAATGAGCGAATTCCTCGAACTGTTCGAACGCTTGCTCGCCGCCGTACTCGCCCGTGATTTGCCGCAGATCCGCATCGTGCTCACGGCGTATGCCCAGCGCAGCTGCGATCTGGTGGTGTCTGCGCTGACGGTTGCCTGAGCGTGCGGCTGAAGTGCATCAAACTGGCGGGGTTCAAATCCTTCGTCGACCCGACCACGGTGAACTTCCCCAGTAACATGGCGGCGGTCGTCGGGCCGAACGGTTGCGGCAAGTCGAACATCATCGACGCCGTGCGCTGGGTGATGGGCGAAAGTTCGGCGAAGAACCTCCGTGGCGAGTCGATGACCGACGTCATCTTCAATGGCTCGACCAGCCGCAAACCGGTAAGCCAGGCGAGCATCGAACTGGTCTTCGACAACTCCGATGGCACGCTGCTAGGCGAATACGCCGCCTACGCGGAAATTTCCATCCGCCGCAAAGTCACCCGCGACAGCCAGACCACTTATTACCTCAACGGCACCAAATGCCGTCGGCGCGACATCACCGATATCTTCCTCGGCACCGGCCTCGGCCCGCGCAGCTACTCGATCATCGAACAGGGGATGATCTCCAAGCTGATCGAGTCCAAGCCCGAAGACTTGCGTAACTTCATCGAAGAAGCCGCCGGCATCTCGAAATATAAAGAGCGTCGCCGCGAGACTGAAAACCGTATCCGCCGCACCCACGAAAACCTCGCCCGCCTGACCGACTTGCGCGAAGAGCTGGAGCGCCAGCTCGAACGTCTGCACCGTCAGGCCGAGGCGGCGAAAAAGTATCAGGAACTCAAGGCCGAAGAGCGTCAGCTCAAGGCGCAACTGTCGGCGCTGCGCTGGCAGGATCTCAACGAGCAGGTTGGCCAGCGCGAGTCGATCATCGGCAACCAGGAAGTCAGTTTCGAAGCGTTGGTCGCTGAACAGCGTAACGCTGATGCGGCCATCGAACGCCTGCGCGACGGCCACCACGACCTGTCCGAGCGCTTCAATCTGGTGCAGGGCCGCTTCTATTCGGTCGGCGGTGACATCGCCCGGGTCGAGCAGAGTATTCAGCACGGCCAGCAGCGTTTGCGCCAGTTGCAGGACGATCTGAAAGAAGCCGAGCGCGCGCGTCTGGAAACCGAGTCGCACCTGGGCCACGACCGCACGTTGCTGCTGACCCTTGGCGAAGAGCTGGACATGCTCACGCCAGAACAGGAAGTCACCAGCGCCGCCGCCGAGGAAGCCGCTGCGGCCCTCGAAGAAGCCGAAACCACCATGCACGGCTGGCAGGAGCAGTGGGACGCTTTCAACCTGACCGCTGCCGAACCTCGCCGTCAGGCTGAAGTGCAACAGTCGCGGATCCAGCAGCTGGAAAGCAGCATGGAGCGCCTGGCCGACCGGCAGAAACGTCTCGCCGAAGAACGCGCGTTGCTCTCCGCCGACCCGGAAGACGCGGCAATCATGGCGCTCAACGAGCAGCTCGCCGAATCCGAAGCGACCCTGGAAGATTTGCAGACCAGCGAAGAAGCACAGGTCGAAAAACTCGAACAACTGCGTCAGGAATTACAGCAAGCGTTGACCGCGCAGCAGCAGGCGCAGGGCGATCTGCAGCGGCTCAATGGGCGTTTGGCGTCTCTGGAGGCCTTGCAGCAGGCCGCGCTCGATCCGGGCACCGGCACCGCCGAATGGTTGAAGGAACACAACCTCGCAGAGCGTCCGCGCCTGGCCGAGGGCCTTAAGGTCGAGGCCGGTTGGGAGCTGGCGGTGGAAACCGTGCTCGGCGCCGATCTGCAAGCGGTGCTGGTCGACGATTTCAGTGGCTTTGATTTGTCCGGTTTCACCCAGGGCGATCTGCGCCTGCTCAGCCCGGCCAGCGATGGCGTGCGAGTGGCGGGCAGTTTGCTGGACAAAGTCGAGGCGCAGATCGATCTGTCGCCGTGGCTTGGTCAGGTCAAACCGGTCGACAGCCTTGAGCAGGCACTGGCCTTGCGCGGCCAGTTGAGCGCCGGGCAAAGCCTGATCAGTCGCGATGGCTATTGGGTCGGTCGGCACTTCTTGCGCGTACGTCGCGCCAGCGAAGCGGAAAGCGGCATGCTCGCCCGTGGCCAGGAAATCGAAGACCTGCAACTGGAACGCGAAGAGCGCGAAGCCACGGTCGAGGCCATGGAAACCCGCCTGCAAACCTTGCGCGCGCAACAGCGCCAGCAGGAAAACGGCCGCGAACATCTGCGCCGCTTGCTGCAGGACGAAGCGCGCCAGCAAGGCGAACTGAAAGCGCAGTTGTCCGCTGGCAAAGCCAAGGCCGAACAGCTGACCTTACGCCGCACCCGTCTCGATGAAGAACTGGTCGAACTCGGCGAGCAGCGTGAGCTTGAGCACGAACAGGTCGGCGAAGCACGCATGCATTTGCAGGAAGCGCTGGACGCCATGGCGCTCGACACCGAGCAACGCGAGTTGCTGCTGGCCCAGCGCGACAGCCTGCGCGAACGTCTTGATCGCGTGCGCCAGGAAGCGCGGCAGCACAAGGATCACGCCCACCAACTGGCGGTGCGTCTCGGCTCATTGCGCGCCCAGCATGACTCCACGCGTCAGGCGTTGGAGCGTCTGGAAATGCAGGCCGAGCGTCTGACTGAAAAGCGCGAACAGTTGAGTCTGAATCTGGAGGAGGGCGAGGCGCCGCTGGAAGAGCTGCGCCTCAAGCTCGAGGAGTTGCTCGACAAGCGCATGACTGTCGATGAGGAACTCAAGACTGCGCAGATCGCCCTGGAAGACGCCGATCGGGAATTGCGCGACGCGGAAAAACGCCGCACCCAGGCCGAACAGCAATCGCAGCTGATTCGCGGCCAGCTCGAACAGCAACGCATGGAATGGCAAGCCCTGACCGTGCGCCGCAAGGCTTTGCAGGATCAATTGCTTGAGGACGGCTACGATCTCAACGGCGTGCTCGCGACATTGACTGCCCAAGCCAGTGAACGCGAAGCCGAAGAAGAACTCGAACGCATCAACGCGCGCATTCAGCGCCTGGGTGCGATCAACCTCGCGGCCATCGACGAATACACGCAACAATCGGAGCGTAAACGTTATCTGGATGCGCAGGACGCCGATCTGGTCGAAGCGCTGGAGACTCTGGAAAACGTCATCCGCAAGATCGACAAGGAAACCCGCAACCGTTTCAAAGATACCTTTGATCAGATCAACGGCGGATTACAGGCACTTTTTCCGAAAGTTTTCGGTGGCGGGCGCGCGTATTTGGAACTGACGGGCGAAGATCTACTCGATACAGGGGTAACGATCATGGCGCAGCCGCCCGGGAAGAAGAACAGCACCATCCATTTGCTCTCCGGCGGCGAAAAAGCCCTGACTGCTCTGGCCCTGGTTTTTGCCATCTTCAAGTTGAACCCGGCGCCGTTCTGCATGCTCGATGAGGTTGACGCGCCACTGGATGACGCTAACGTTGGACGCTACGCACGCCTGGTCAAAGAGATGTCGCAGACCGTGCAGTTCATCTACATCACCCACAACAAGATCGCCATGGAAATGGCCGAGCAGTTGATGGGCGTGACCATGCATGAACCGGGTTGTTCGCGATTGGTGGCGGTGGATGTCGAGGAGGCGATGGCGATGGTGGACGCCTAGCGGCGCAGCTGCAAGTGACAAGCTCCAAGCTGCAAGTGGACGGCTTGTGGCTTGGAGCTTAAAGCTTGTAGCTGCGAAGCCTTTGATCGTGCTAGTTTAATGTCAATTTTTCGTATACGTGGGCAAAACGCCTGTCAGAACATAGAGTTGGCGCCACGTTTTAAAGCGGTTTACGCAGTGTAAACCCCTTATTTTTCAGCATTTTTTATAGAGGCACGGGATTACATGGAAATCGGTCTGCGCGAGTGGCTGATCGTCATCGGCATCATTGTGATAGCCGGTATTCTTTTCGATGGCTGGCGCCGTATGCGCGGCGGCAAGGGAAAGCTGAAATTCCGTCTCGACCGGAGCCTGTCCAATCTGCCGGACGAGGACACCAGCGCCGAGCTGTTGGGCCCGGCCCGCGTTCTGGATACGCACAAAGAGCCGCAACTGGACGAGCACGATCTGCCGTCGGTGAGCATGCCCAACCGCGAAGCCCGCGAGCCGCGTGAATCCGGTTCGAAGCGTGGCAAGCGTGGCAGCAACGGCCCGGCGCAGGGCGACTTGAACCTCGATCTGGATCTGGACGGCGGCCCGAGCTTCAGCAGCCGCGATGACGATTTCGCCGAAGACAGCAAGCCTGCAGCGGCCGTGGCGGAAAAAGATCAGCCGCAAGCCGAAGAAGTCCTGGTGATCAGCGTGATCTGCCGCGACCCGGCCGGCTTCAAGGGCCCGGCGCTGCTGCAGAACATTCTCGAAAGCGGCCTGCGTTTCGGCGAGATGGATATTTTCCACCGCCACGAAAGCATGGCTGGCAACGGCGAAGTGCTGTTCTCCATGGCCAACGCGGTCAAGCCGGGTATCTTTGATCTGGACGATATCGACCATTTCAGCACCCCAGCGGTGAGCTTCTTCCTCGGTCTGCCTGGCCCGCGTCATCCGAAGCAGGCCTTCGACGTGATGGTCGCGGCAGCGCGCAAGCTGTCCCAGGAACTGAACGGCGAACTGAAAGACGATCAGCGCAGCGTGCTGACCGCGCAGACGATCGAGCACTACCGTCAGCGTATCGTCGAATTCGAACGCCGCGCCCTGACCCAGAAGCGCTAAGGGCAAGATCAAAAAATCGCAGCCTTCGGCCTGTAGGGGCTGACGAGTGCAACGAGGCTGCGATCTTTTGGCCGCACCGCCGATAATGGAATAAAACTGGAGCAGCCTCGGCTGCTCTTTTGCTTTATGAGAGAACACCCATGACCGCCGCCAAAAACCGCATTCTAGAGCTGCGCGCTGAGCTGGATCAGCACAACTATCGCTATCACGTTCTCGACGAGCCGAGCATTCCGGATGCCGAGTACGACCGCTTGTTTCATGAGCTCAAGGCACTGGAAGCGGCCAACCCGGAACTGATCACCAGCGATTCGCCGACCCAGCGCGTCGGCAGCATGGCGCTGACTGCGTTCACTCAGGTGCGGCATGAAATCCCCATGCTCAGCCTCGGCAACGCCTTCGAAGAATCCGACATGCGCGAATTCGATCGCCGCGTCAACGAAGGCCTCGACGTGCCGGCCGGCGATCTGTTTGGTGGCGGCGCGGCGGTGGAATACAGCTGCGAGCCGAAGCTCGATGGCCTGGCGGTCAGCCTGCTGTATCAGGATGGTTTGCTGGTGCGCGGCGCCACGCGGGGCGATGGCACCACCGGCGAAGACATCAGCGTCAACGTGCGCACCGTGCGCAATATTCCGCTGAAGCTGCACGGCGAAGGCTGGCCGGCGACGCTGGAAGTGCGCGGTGAAGTGTTCATGTCCAAGGCCGGTTTCGAGCGCCTCAATGCTTCGCAACTGGAAATCGGCGGCAAGACCTTCGCCAACCCGCGCAACGCGGCAGCAGGTAGCCTGCGCCAGCTCGATTCGAAGATCACCGCCAACCGGCCGCTGGAATTCTGTTGCTACGGCATTGGCCAGGTGTCCCACGATATTGCCGACACCCATATCGGCAACCTCAAGCAGTTGCAGAAGTGGGGCATGCCGATCAGTCATGAACTGAAGCTGGCCAAGGGCATTGACGAATGCCTGGAGTATTACCGCGACATCGGCGCGCGCCGTGAGTCGCTGGCCTATGAAATCGACGGTGTGGTGTTCAAGGTCAACAGCATCGCCGACCAGCGTGAACTGGGCTTCCGTGCCCGCGAGCCGCGCTGGGCGATCGCGCACAAATTCCCGGCGATGGAAGAACTCACCGAGCTGCTCGACGTGGAATTCCAGGTCGGCCGCACCGGTGCGGTGACTCCGGTGGCGCGTCTGAAGCCGGTGAAGGTCGCCGGCGTCACCGTGGCCAACGCCACATTGCACAACATGGACGAAGTGGCGCGGCTGGGCCTGATGATCGGCGACACGGTGATCATCCGCCGCGCCGGTGATGTGATTCCGCAAGTGGTGCAGGTAGTCACCGAGCGTCGCCCCGATGACGCGCGCCCGGTGGCCATTCCAGAAAGCTGCCCGGTGTGCGGCTCCCACGTAGAGCGCACGCAACTGGTCAAGCGCAGCAAGGGCAAGGAAACCTTCAGCGAAGGCGCGGTGTACCGCTGCGTCGGCCGACTGGCCTGTGGCGCGCAATTGAAGCAGGCGATCATCCACTTTGTTTCGCGTCGGGCCATGGATATCGAAGGCTTGGGCGACAAGAGCGTCGAGCAGCTGGTTGACGAGGGTCTGGTCAGTTCGCCGGCCGATCTCTATGCGCTGAAGTTCGACGACATCGTCGACCTGGAAGGCTTTGCCGAGGTGTCGAGCAACAAGCTGCTTAAGGCCATCGAAGACAGCAAGCGACCGAGCCTGGCACGCTTCATCTACGCCCTCGGCATTCCCGATGTCGGCGAAGAGACGGCGAAAGTGCTGGCGCGTTCGCTGGGTTCACTGGAGCGCGTGCAACAGGCCTTGCCGCATGTGCTGACCTACCTGCCGGACGTCGGCCTGGAAGTGGCGCACGAGATTCACAGTTTCTTTGAGGATGCGCACAACCAGCAGGTCATCACCGAACTGCTCGGCCATGGTCTGCAGATTCAGGATCAGGGCGAACTGGGTGCCGAATTCGCCGCCAGCACTACGCTGGGCGGCTTGCTCGACAAACTGCACATTCCGTTCGTCGGCCCCGGTGGTGCGCAGAAACTCGCCGACCGCTTTGGCTCGCTGGAAGCGGTGATGAATGCTGACTGGCTGGATATGCGTCAGGCGCTGCCGGAGAAACAGGCCAACTCGGTGCGGGATTTCTTCCAATCTGCTGAAAACCGGAAGCTTGCGGAAGATTCTGAGCGGCAGCTGCGCGATTTCGGCATGCACTGGCAGAGCGAGAAGAAAGTTGTCGAAGGTCTGCCATTGTCCGGCGAAACCTGGGTGCTGACCGGCAAGGTCGAACTGATGAGCCGAGACGTGGCCAAGGATCATCTGGAAAGCCTCGGGGCGAAAGTCGCAGGATCGGTATCGGCGAAGACCCATTGCGTAGTCGCCGGGCCCGGTGCCGGCTCGAAACTGACCAAGGCCAATGAACTGGGTGTGAAGGTCATGGACGAAGAAGCGTTTATCGCCTTCCTCAAAACCCACGGCATCGCCGTTTAAGATCAAAAGATCGCAGCCTGCGGCAGCTCCTACAGGGCTAGTGTCTAGCACATTGATCTCCTGTAGGAGCTGCCGCAGGCTGCGATCTTTTGATTTATCCCAAGCTAAGCGCGGGAACGATGTTGTCATGGGAATGATCTAGTCTTGGCCAGTCCCAGGGAGAGATCGCCATGCACCGTTTTTTCGAGCAGCTCAGTTCCCGCATCATCGCGCCGTTCGTGGCCGGATCCTCGCGCAACAGCAAAGTCTGGCCGTGCCGTTGCGGTCAGTCGCTGTTTTTTCGCAACAGTCAGTGTCTGGCCTGTAACGCCTTGCTTGGCTATCAACCCGAACAAAGTCGCCTGACCTCGCTGCAGCCGGGGCCGGAGGAGGATACCTGGACACTCGACGTCGATCCCGACGCCGGTCTGTTCCGCCGTTGCGCCAACCTCGACATGCCCGCCGCGTGCAACTGGCTGCTGCCGGCCAACGATCACGACACCCTGTGCATCGCTTGCAGCCTCAACCGCACCATTCCCGACCTGTCCGTCGCGGAAAACCCCGAACGCTGGCGCAAGGTCGAAATCGCCAAGCGCAGACTGGTCGCGCAACTGATCACCCTCGGCTTGCCGGTCATCCCGAAAACCAAGGATGAAGAAACCGGGCTGGCGTTCGACTTCATCGGTGTCGACCTTGAAGGCAACGCGCCGATGACCGGCCATGCGAATGGCCTGATCACCCTCGATATCAAAGAGGCCGACGATGCGCATCGTGAGCAGGTCAGGGCGGCGATGCACGAACCTTACCGCACGCTGCTCGGACATTTTCGCCATGAGGTCGGCCACTACTACTGGGATCGCCTTATCGCCAACGGCCCTTGGCTGGACGCGTTCCGTAACCTGTTCGGCGACGAACGCGCGAGTTACGCCGAGGCGCTGGACCGGCATTACCAGCAAGGCGCACCGCTGGACTGGCCGCAGCACTACGTCAGCGCCTACGCGACCATGCACCCGTGGGAAGACTGGGCGGAAACCTGGGCGCATTACCTGCACATGATGGACGCAGTGGATACCGCGCTGGGCTTGGGCATGAGCGCGCGGGAAATGGACTTCGACTATCAGCCGTTTCCGACCAGCAGCCTGTACGACCCGGAGCACCCCGGCGGCACGGCATTCCTGTCGTTCGTCAATGCCTGGATCGAACTGGCCGGCATGCTCAACGAACTGTCGCGCAGCATGGGCCAGCCGGATTTCTACCCGTTCGTACTGCCGGCAGCGGCGATCGCCAAGCTGCACTTCATTCATCTGGTAATCCAACAGGCGGGCGGTCGTGCAGACGAAGTCCTGGCCCTGTAGGAGCTGCCGCAGGCTGCGATCTTTTGCCGTCGCCGCATGTCCTTGAACCTGTTGGTATTTTTTATCTGCAACCAACGGTTGTAACTTCATCTCAGACAGGTACAATGGCGCGGCTCGCCGACAGGCAAGCGTCGTTATGGTGACCCCATCGGTCCCCCCGCAACGATTACCCGTGAACCTGGTCAGATCCGGAAGGAAGCAGCCACAGCGGGAACATTGTGTGCCGGGGTGTGGCTGGTGGGGGCACCACCTTAACGAAACAGCGAAGGCTTCAAAGAGAACTGCATGGGTTTCGCCCACTGCGGTTTTTTTATGCCTGCGATTTGGTTTGGGCGTTGATCCGCCATCAGAAACGCGCGGACCAGCAGCGCCTCGTCCCGGTGCCCGTGCGGCTGTCGACAGCGAACAGTGGCATACTCCTCCGCTTGGCAACGAGAGGTAAGGCAAGTGGGTGAAATTGACGATCTGACCCGGGAAAAGCTGCGCGAATGGCAGTTACGTCGTCTGGAAGTCAAAGCGCAGATGCAGGATCAGCCCGAGCGTACGCTGGAGCTGTCGCGAGTGCTCGACCTGATGGATGAGGAGCACGCCGCGATTCTGGCGGCTTCGACCCTGTTCAACGCGGCGCAAGACACTGCGCAGCCGGTCGCGGTGCAGGACCAGCCCGCAATCGCAGAATCGCTGGCCGGCCAGTACGACCTGCAACTGCATGCCACCGCTCAAAGCCCTGAACACCTGCGCAAACTGCTCGAAATGGCGCTCTACGAAGTGCAGGCGCAGATCGATGCAGGCCCGCTGGCTGGCGGTGCAGATCGACGCGGCATGTCCGGCACGCTGGGCGGCTACTCCTTCGAGCTGCGGATCAGCCCCGAGGCCGGCAGCGAGCGAAACTTGCCGCAGTCCCATGAAATGCACAACGAGAATGACCAGGACTGATCTGGTGATGTGTCAATGCCCAGGCGGCGAGGTTGTATGCACCCGGAACATTTTGATTTGGCCACACCGGTACTTCTGCCGATCACACATGATGCGTGCACGGCGTTGTTGCAGCCCGACGGTGACGCGGCACTGGCCAACCTGAGCGACCCGGAGCTGGCGGCGGTGCTGGTTATCCAGAACCTCGCCCAGGCCACGGAACAGGACTTGAGCGCCAGCGCGGCGGAGAAGATTCTCGCCAGACTCATTGACTGGTCTGTCACCTCTCGGTGCACTGGATCAGCGGGACTGCTTGCAGAGGCGCGGCGCTTGTTCGATTCGCGCAAATTGTACTTCGGCCTCAACACGCTCAAGAGTCTGAACTTGCGGTTTCTCATGGCCGATGAAGTCACAGCGCAGCAATACCTGTTGCCCGATGGGCAATGGGATGTCGATTTCAAGATTCGCCATCAGAAACAGAACAACCCGTTCCGCCAGCAGATGGTCAGTCCCCGCGAGCGCGAGCACTGGTTGAGCGCGGCGCAGGACAAGCTGCTGCGGACCTTCCGCGCCAACCTCGACGAAGACCTGCATGTGCAGGGTTATGCGGGGATCGGCAAGAGCTACATGCTCAGCGCGCTGATCGAGTGCCTGCGCTCGAAACGCACCCTGGTATTGGCGCGCACCCCGGCGAAACTGGCGACGTTGCGCAAGCACATCGTGCAGGTGCATGACACGGAAATTGGCCAGACCTTTTTCGAATTTGCCCAGGCGCAGTTGCTTGGCCCGCGCCTGCATGTGGCCAAGGCCCAGAGTCGGCTTCCGAGCAAGCAGGCGCTGGCGCAGGAACTGAATATGTTCGGCTTTCGCCACCACGACGGGCCGGGCACTCTCGAGGTTTGCCTGCGCGTGCTGGAGCTGTACTGCGCCTCTAGAGATCACACACTTTCCGCCAGGCATTTGCCGCACTTCCAGCAGCCCTTGACCGGTGCAGACTCGCAAGCGCTGCTGGAGTACTCCAGTCGCCTGTGGGTGTATCTGGAGGCCAATCCGGCCTGGGCCAGCCAGAGCGGTTTTCAGACGTTGTTGATGATCAAGCGCGCCAGTCTCGCCGGTTGCCGCGTCCCGCCGCGCTACACCCATGTGATCATCGACGAGAGCCAGGATGTACCGGCGTCGCTGCTGCAAATCATCGAGCGCGGGCAGCAGGTGCTGATCACCCTCGGCGATGAATATCAGCAGGCCAAGGGCGAGCCGCTCAAGCGCAAGCGTGAAGTTCGCCAGAGCGATATCTGCTATTCGGTGCGCTCGGGGCGCAATGTCGAGCGCCTGGTCAATCCGCTGATCTCGCGCCACACGCAAAAGAGCAAAGTGCCGTTCGAAGGTGCTCGTCACGCCGACGTCGATATCGAGTACTACCCGGAAGCTTTCATACCGCCCGAAGGTTGCGTGGTGCTGACCGCGTCACCGTGGGACACGATGATGTGGGCCATCCACCTGCACGACTCCAGTTGCGCCTTCAGTTTTCCCGACAGGGAAGCGCAGGACGACATCAAGCATTTCATGACCACCGCCATTGAGCTGTTCCGTCGTGATTTCTATAACGCCGGGTCCAGCGAGAAAGGACCGCACCCGTATTTCAGCGACATGGCTGATTGGCAGCAGGTGCGCGCCGCCAACCAGTTCGATGAAGCCTTTTTGTGGATCGAAGCACAGTTGCAAAACGGCTTCATGATTGCCGACCTGACGCGACTGAGCCAGAAGATCATCGAGCCGGGCAAGGCCTGTCTGTTGATGATGGCGGAGCAGGCCGGCGGGATGGAGTTCAGGCGCGTGCTGTTGACGCGGGCGTTGCTCAGTAACGAGAAGTTCAAGGACGCCTACGAGTTCGATCAGCGCATCTGTGCCGTATACATCGCCATTTCCCGCGCGCGACAGCAGCTCTACCTGCCTTACGACGTGGTCGAGTGGATCGACTTTCACGATTATCAGAAATTCCGCGAATCGCACGGCTATTGACCGGCCAACCCTGGGGGAGCGAGCCTGCTCGCGAAAACGTCGGCGTGTTCAACAACGGTGTCGCCTGACATACCGCTTTCGCGAGCAGGCTCGCTCCCAGGGGGTTAGGGTGTGGTTGAAGAGGTGCCGGTGTACAACCGGATAATGTCGTCGATCTCGCCCGACATCTTCATCCGCAGCAACGTGCGCAAAATCCGCTGCACCGGCACCTTTGGATCATTCCTCACGTAGCAGCCGATATTCTGTTCCTGCAGCACCGCGACCCTTTGCAGCTGCTGCTCCGGCAACAGGCGCTGGTTGATCCAGTCCAGCGTCCACTGATTGCTCACCGCATAGCGATAGCGTCCGGCGAGGAGCTTTTCCAGCACCTGTTCCTGATTGCGCGCGTCTTCGCGTTGCAACCGGTCGGCGTCGAACAGCGGTTGCAGGGTAGGGTAGCTGTAACCGAGGACGGTGCCGATGGCCTGGCGCGGCAGCTGGGCGGGATTGATCTGCGCCGGTTGTCCCTTGCGGCTGATCAGCAGGTCGCGCTGGAACCACAACGGCACGCTCCAGATGTAATCGCCGGACTGATTCGGCAGCCACGACTGCGCGGCATAGCAGCGCACATCGATGTCGCCATGCTCCATCGCAGTTTGGACCCGCGCGCGCGGCAGGACGATGAATTGCGCCGGTGCGCCAACCTGGGTCGCCAGACTGAGCAAGACGTCGTGCAGGATGCCCTGGGTCGGTCTGCCGCCTTGCAGTTGCACCATCGGCATCGCCCAACTGTCCGGCACGGCGAAGCGCAACGGCGCTTGCGCGGCCATCGCGTTGAGGCTGATACCCAGCAATGCCGCCACGGCCCACCGCATAGACGCTCCGGTAATTCCTCGTCCCGAGCTGATAAAAGCCTCTGCTGATGCAGCTTAGCCATATTAGACGAGGACACCGGATGCAATTTTGCCCTTGCTCCGCTAGCATTAGCCGCTTCTGCTTCCTTCGCTGCGACGGTTTTCGATGAGTTATCAGGTTCTTGCACGTAAATGGCGTCCACGCTCGTTCCGCGAAATGGTCGGCCAGACCCATGTGCTCAAGGCTCTGATCAATGCCTTGGACAGCCAACGGCTGCACCACGCCTACCTGTTCACCGGGACGCGCGGGGTCGGCAAGACCACCATCGCGCGGATCATTGCCAAGTGCCTGAACTGCGAGACAGGTATCACTTCCAGCCCCTGCGGCGAGTGTTCGGTATGCCGCGAGATCGATGAAGGCCGTTTTGTCGACCTGATCGAGATCGACGCCGCCAGCCGCACCAAGGTCGAAGACACCCGCGAACTGCTCGATAACGTGCAGTACGCGCCAAGCCGTGGGCGCTTCAAGGTCTACCTGATCGACGAAGTGCACATGCTTTCCAGCCATTCCTTCAATGCGCTGCTGAAAACCCTCGAAGAGCCGCCGCCCTACGTCAAGTTCATCCTGGCGACCACCGATCCGCAGAAACTTCCGGCAACGATTCTTTCGCGCTGCCTGCAGTTCTCCCTGAAGAACATGACGCCCGAGCGTGTAGTCGAGCATTTGACCCACGTTTTGACGGCTGAAAACGTCCCGTTCGAAGACGATGCACTGTGGCTGCTCGGTCGCGCGGCTGACGGCTCGATGCGTGACGCCATGAGCCTGACCGATCAGGCCATCGCGTTCGGTGAAGGCAAGGTCCTCGCTACCGACGTGCGCGCGATGCTCGGCACGCTGGATCACGGTCAGGTCTATGACGTGCTGCATGCGCTGATCGAAGGCGACGCCAAGGCGCTGCTCGAAGCCGTGCGGCATCTGGCCGAGCAAGGTCCGGACTGGAACGGCGTGCTCTCGGAAATTCTCAACGTGCTGCACCGCGTGGCCATCGCTCAGGCGTTGCCGGAAGGGGTCGACAATGGCCACGGCGACCGTGACCGCGTGTTGGCTTTGGCCCAGGCGCTGCCGGCCGAAGATGTGCAGTTCTATTACCAGATGGGCCTGATTGGTCGTCGCGATTTGCCGCTGGCGCCGGACCCGCGCGGCGGTTTCGAAATGGTCTTGCTGCGGATGCTCGCGTTCCGCCCGGCGGATACGGCGGACGCGCCGAGGCAACCGCTAAAGCCAGTGGGGATCAGCCAGGCCACAGTTGATTCCGTAAACTCAGTGGCTGCCGCGCCGAAGCCTGCGCCGGTGGTCGCTGCCGTTGTTGCGCCCACACCTGCGCCCGCACCGGTAGCGGCGCCGGCTGCCGAGCCAGAACCTGTTGCGCCGGTTGTCGAAGCGCAACCGCAGCCTGAGCCAGTCGCCGTCGAAGCCGTGGTCGATCTGCCGTGGAACGACCCGGTTGAGGCCGAGCCCGAGCCGGCGCCGGTACAGCAACCCGCCGTCGAGCCGGTGCTGGAAACCGCCGGCGAGCAGCCTGAACTGCCGCCGATGCCGCTGCCGACCCCGGACAGCGTGGTGCCGGATGCGCCGGAGTGGGCCGCTGCGCCAATTCCCGAGCCGTCCGTTGCCGACGTCGATGCCGCTACGCCGGGCATGGACATGGACGACGAACCGCCGCTGGATGAAGACTACATCGAGCCGGACATGGATTCGGCCTACAGCTACCTCGACGAACTGGCCAGCGAGCACGCCGCCGATCCCGAACCTGAGCCCGAGCCGGAACCTGCCGCCGCACCGGCCACCGGTCTGGCCCTGCAATGGCTGGAGCTGTTCCCGAAACTGCCGATTTCCGGCATGACCGGCAGTATCGCCGCCAACTGCACATTGATTGCGGTCGATGGTGATCATTGGCTGATGCACCTGGATCCGGCCCACAGCGCCCTGTTCAACGCCACGCAGCAGCGCCGCCTAAACGATGCGTTGAACCAGTTCCACGGGCGCACGCTGACGTTGACCATCGAGCTGATCAAGCCCGAGCAGGAAACCCCGGCTCAGGCTGCCTCGCGCCGCCGCGCCAATCGTCAGCGCGAGGCCGAGGAGTCGATCCACGGTGATCCGTTCATCCAGCAGATGGTTCAGCAGTTCGGCGCGGTGGTGCGAAGCGATACTATTGAACCTGTCGACGCCTTGGTCACCCAAGGCTAATAACTGAAGGTGCTCGGCTTCGATGGCCGGGCGCTGTTTTATCCAAGTACGTTTGAGGTGATTCCCATGATGAAAGGTGGCATGGCCGGCCTGATGAAGCAGGCGCAGCAGATGCAGGAAAAAATGGCCAAGATGCAGGAAGAACTGGCCAACGCCGAAGTCACCGGCAAGGCCGGCGGCGACATGGTCACCGTGGTGATGACCGGTCGTCACGACGTGAAAAGCGTGAGCATCGACCCAAGCCTGGTCGAAGGCCTGAGCGAAGACGACAAAGAGATGCTGGAAGCCGTGGTCGCTGCCGCCGTCAACGACGCCGTGCGCAAGATCGAAGCCAACAGCCAGGAAAAAATGGGCAGCATGACCGCCGGCATGAACCTGCCAGCGGGTATGAAACTGCCATTCTGATTCGCCATTGGGCGGCAGATGAGCTACACAAAATGCCAGGCATCGCGCCTGGCATTTTTGTTTCTGCCTGATGGACATGTGCCGGCTGGACTGACGCCTTCGCGAGCAGGCTCGCTCCCACATTTGGAATGCATTCTCCTGTGGGAGCGAGCCTGCTCGCGAATGAACTCACCTCGGCAAAACTGAAGAAACATCGAACACACCACCGCTACCAAGGTCTGCTCCCTATACACCGAATTCCCCATTCACAGGAGACGCTGACATGTCCGACCCTATTACCCTCAACCAACGCTTCGTCCTCGCCTCGCGCCCGACCGGCGCGCCGACCCCGGAGAACTTCCGTCTGGAGCGCGAGGCGCTGCCGGATCTGCAGGACGGTCAGGTGTTGCTGAAAACCCTGTACCTGTCGCTGGACCCGTACATGCGCGGACGCATGAGCGACGCACCGTCCTACGCTGCGCCAGTGCAAATCGGCGAAGTCATGACTGGCGGCGCGGTCAGCCGGGTCGAGCAGTCCAATCACCCGAAATTCCACACCGGTGATCTGGTGGTTGGCGCCACCGGTTGGCAGAGCCACAGCATCAGCGACGGTCGCAATATCATGCCGATCCCGGCCGGCCTGCCGAGCCCGTCGATGGCCCTCGGCGTACTGGGCATGCCGGGCATGACCGCGTACATGGGCCTGATGGACATCGGCCAGCCGAAAGAAGGCGAAATCCTGGTGGTGGCTGCGGCGTCCGGCGCCGTCGGCTCGGTGGTCGGCCAAGTGGCAAAGATCAAAGGCCTGCGCGCGGTCGGCGTGGCCGGTGGGGCCGAGAAGTGCAAATACGTGGTCGAGGAGTTGGGTTTTGATGCCTGCGTCGACCACAAGGCTGACGACTTCGCCGAGCAACTGGCCAAGGCCTGTCCCAACGGCATCGACATTTACTACGAGAACGTCGGCGGCCATGTCTTTGATGCGGTGGTGCCATTGCTCAACCCCAAGGCACGCGTCCCGTTGTGCGGCCTGATCGCCGGCTACAACACCGCCGAGGCGCCCACTGGCCCGGATCGCCTGCCGATGCTGCAGCGCACATTGCTGACCAAGCGTGTGCGTATTCAGGGCTTCATCGTCTTCGACGATTACGGTGATCGTCAGCCGGAATTCATCAGCCACATGGTGCCGTGGGTACGCGACGGCAAGGTCAAGTTCCGCGAGGACGTGGTCGAAGGCCTGGAGCAGGCACCCGAGGCGTTCATCGGTCTGCTGGAAGGGCGCAACTTCGGCAAACTGGTGGTCCGGGTCGCCCAGGACTGAGGATTTGACGCTGGCCAGAGGCGCGGGTATAAACCGCGTCTCGTTGTTTAGTCGGACTGTTTACCCATGAGCTTCAGCCCTTTGATTCGCCAACTGATCGACGCCCTGCGCACTTTGCCGGGCGTAGGTCAGAAAACCGCTCAGCGCATGGCGTTGCAGTTGCTCGAACGTGATCGCAGCGGTGGCACCCGTCTGGCGCAGGCCTTGAGCCAGGCCATGGAGGGCGTCGGCCATTGCCGCCAGTGCCGCACGCTGACCGAAGACGATCTGTGCCCGCAATGCGCCGACCCGCGCCGCGATGACACGCTGCTTTGCGTGGTCGAAGGGCCGATGGATGTCTATGCGGTGGAGCAGACCGGTTTTCGTGGTCGCTATTTCGTGCTCAAGGGGCATCTGTCGCCGCTCGACGGCCTGGGGCCGGAAGCGATCGGCATTCCGCAATTGATGGCGCGGATTGAAGAGGCGGGGACCTTTACTGAAGTCATCCTCGCCACCAACCCGACCGTGGAAGGCGAGGCGACCGCGCACTACATCGCGCAGTTGCTCAACAACAAAGGTCTGGTCGCCTCGCGGATCGCCCACGGCGTACCGCTGGGCGGTGAGTTGGAGCTGGTCGACGGCGGCACGCTGGCGCATTCGTTTGCCGGGCGTAAACCGATTTCCCTCTGAATTTGCGGCGTCTGAACTGACGCCTTCGCGAGCAGGCTCGCTCCCACATTGGTTTTGTGTCGTTCACAAATCCCCTGTGGGAGCGAGCCTGCTCGCGAATGGCGCGCCGCGGTCCACCTGATTCACACAATTTCATTGATAACCAAGCAAGCGCTCGGTTAACGTCGGCGAACCCTTCCGTGGAGCTCGCCCATGCCTGCCTTTGAGGAATACTTCGACCCCAGCCACCAATTGGTCCGCGACAGCGTCAGACGTTTTGTCGAACGCGAGATCCTGCCGGACATCGATCAGTGGGAAGAAGCCGAAAGCTTTCCCCGTGAGCTGTACCTCAAGGCCGGCGCGGCAGGCATTCTCGGCATCGGTTATCCCGAAGCGCTTGGCGGCAGCCATGAAGGCGATCTGTTCGCCAAGGTCGCCGCCAGTGAGGAACTGATGCGCTGCGGCTCTGGCGGCCTGGTAGCGGGGCTGGGTTCGCTGGATATCGGTTTGCCGCCGATCGTCAAATGGGCGCGGCCTGAAGTGCGAGAGCGGGTCGTTCCCCAAGTGCTCAGCGGCGAAAAAATCAGCGCCTTGGCGGTTACCGAACCCGGCGGCGGTTCAGACGTCGCCAACCTGCAAACCCGCGCCGTGCGTGACGGCGACTTCTTCCGGGTCAGCGGCAGCAAGACCTTCATCACCAGCGGTGTGCGCGCCGATTTCTACACCGTCGCGGTGCGCACCGGTGCGCCGGGGTTTGGCGGCATCAGTTTGTTGCTGATCGAGAAGGGCACGCCGGGTTTCAGTGTCGGTAGGCAATTGAAGAAAATGGGCTGGTGGGCGTCGGACACCGCTGAATTGTTCTTCGACGATTGCCGCGTGCCTGTAGGAAACCTCATTGGCGGAGAAAACATGGGCTTCGCCTGCATCATGGGCAATTTCCAGAGCGAACGGCTGGCCCTGGCGCTGATGGCCAACATGACGGCGCAATTGGCGCTGGAGGAGAGCCTGAAATGGGCGCGCGAGCGCGAGGCGTTCGGTAAACCCATCGGCAAATTTCAGGTGATCAAACATCGCCTCGCCGAAATGGCCACGGCGCTGGAAGTGTCGCGCGAGTTCACTTATCGGCAAGCGGCAAAAATGGCGGCGGGGCAGAGCGTGATCAAGGAGATTTCCATGGCGAAGAACTTCGCCACCGACACCTCGGACCGGATCACCACCGAAGCCGTGCAGATTCTTGGCGGGCTCGGTTACATGCGCGAAAGCCTGGTGGAGCGGCTGTATCGGGATAACCGCATTCTGTCGATTGGCGGCGGGACGCGGGAAGTGATGAATGAAATCATCAGCAAGCAGATGGGGCTGTAAAACAAAAGATCGCAGCCTTCGGCGCCTCCTACAGGGAAATGCGGATCCCTGTGTAGGAGCTGCCGAAGGCTGCGATCTTTTGATCTTGATTATTTATCGGTCAAAGCAAATTGCGTCAGGCAGAACGTCGGGATGCCCATATCCTCAAGACGCTGCGAACCTTGCAGCTCTGGCAGATCAATGATCGCCGCCGCTTCATGGACCCGCGCGCCCATGCGGCGAATCAGGTTGGCCGCTGCAATCAACGTCCCGCCGGTAGCGATCAGGTCATCGAACATCACCACCGAATCGCCTTCACACAGGCTGTCGGCGTGCACTTCCAGAAACGCTTCGCCGTACTCGGTCGCATAACCTTCTGCCAGCACGTCCGCCGGCAGTTTGCCTTGCTTGCGGAACAGCACCAGCGGTTTGTTCAACTGATAGGCCAATACCGAGCCGATCAGGAAACCACGGGCATCCATCGCACCGATGTGGGTGAAGTCGGCTTCAACGTAGCGATGGGCGAAGCTGTCCATCACCAGGCGCAGGGCCGTTGGCGACTGAAACAGCGGGGTGATGTCGCGAAAGATCACGCCCGGTTTCGGGAAGTCGATCACGGGGCGGATCAGGGATTTGATGTCGAAGGAGTCGAAGACCATCGGTGTGTCCTGGCAGGGCTGCAAACGGCGCAGTATACCCGCGGCTGAAACGATTCGCTCAACCGCGGGTCGTGATCAGCCTTCGATCGAGCCGCCGGCCAGCGCGCACAGCTGGATCGGGTCGAGAATGTGGATCTCCTTGCCTTCGGCGGCAATCAGCTCGTTCTGCTGGAAACGGGTGAACACCCGCGACACGGTTTCCACCGCCAGGCCCAGGTAGTTACCGATTTCATTGCGCGACATGCTCAGGCGGAACTGGTTGGCCGAGAAGCCGCGAGCGCGGAAGCGGGCCGACAGGTTGACCAGGAAAGTAGCGATGCGCTCGTCAGCGGTTTTCTTCGACAGCAGCAGCATCATTTGCTGGTCGTCACGAATCTCGCGGCTCATCACCCGCATCAACTGGCGGCGCAGTTGTGGCAATTGCAGGGCCAGTTCGTCGAGACGCTCGAAGGGGATTTCGCAGACTGAAGTGGTTTCCAGCGCCTGGGCCGACACCGGGTGTTTCTCAGTGTCCATGCCCGACAGTCCGACCAGTTCGCTTGGCAGGTGGAAGCCAGTCAGTTGCTCCTCGCCGGCATCGCTCAGGCTGAAAGTCTTCAGGGCGCCCGAGCGAACCGCATAAACAGAATCGAAGGTGTCGCCCTGGCGAAAAAGAAATTCGCCCTTTTTCAGCGGGCGACCGCGTTTAACGATTTCGTCCAGCGCGTCCATGTCTTCCAGATTCAGCGAAAGTGGCAGGCAGAGCGGGGCCAGGCTGCAATCCTTGCAATGGGCCTGATTGTGAGCGCGCAGTTTGACTGGCTCGGACATTTCTTCAATCCTTGTGGGAAAACACACATAAGCCGTAAGGGTAACTCACGCGAGGACATTCAGGCCAGCACGCGGCGGCGTTGTCCCACAGACATAAAGCCGCAGCACCTGCGGCCGATAAACAGCTATCAGCATCCATCCACGGAAGGCCCCGATGACCGCCATTGGCACGCTAGGCCCCGGTAGCAGCGGCGTTGCTGCCGCGCCGGAGATCACCCATACCGACGCTGCGATCAGCCACGATGACGACTTGTCGAATACGGCAACCCCGACCTTGGTCGAGGGCGTCAAAGTGTCGCTGTCCGGGGCGGCCATCGCCAAATCTGCCGCTGTCGGCGGTGAAAACAGTGACATCGACAACAGTGGCTTGCCGGAGAACATCCAGCAGTTGCTGAAGATGATTCGCAAGATCCAAAAAGAAATCATCGAAAAAAAAGCACGCATGGCGGCGGTCATGTCAGACAGAACCCTCTCCAACGAGGAAAAGATCAACAAGCTCGCCGCGCTGCGGGGCGCTATCGCCGCCCTCAACAGTGGCCTGATCACTGCCAACCTTTCCTTGTCGAAAGTCATGAACCAGTCGGCGCTCAGTCCTGATCAGAACCTCAAGGTCGGCTCGTTGCTGACCAAGCCTTAAATCACTCGCGAGAAACGCTGGCGGTTCTGCTGCTCCAGGTACGCATCGAAGACCATGCACACCGAGCGCACCAGCAGTCGGCCCGCCGGCAACATCTCGATGCGCTCGCGCTCGAGCCTGATCAGGCCATCCTCGGCCATGCCTTGCAGCTGCGGCCACAGCGCGCTGAAGTAGCCCTGAAAATCGATGTTGAACTGCTGCTCGATCTCGGCGAATTCGAGTTTGAAATTGCAGATCAGTTGCTGAATCACTGCGCGGCGTAAGCGGTCGTCGGCGTTGCACACCAGGCCGCGACTGGTCGCCAGTTGCGCGCTGGCGAGGCTGTTCTGATAGGCAGTGAGGTCGCTGCTGTTCTGGCAGTACAAATCACCAATCTGGCTGATTGCCGAAACGCCCAGACCAATCAGATCGCAATGGCCATGGGTGGTGTAACCCTGGAAGTTGCGTTGCAGGGTGTGCTCTTCCTGGGCAATGGCCAGTTCGTCATCGGGCAGGGCGAAGTGGTCCATGCCGATGTAACGGTAACCGGCAGCGGTCAGTTGCTCGATGGTGCGCTGGAGCATTTCCAGCTTGTGCGCCGGGCTCGGCAGTTCGCTGCTGTTGATCCGCCGTTGCGGCATGAAGCGTTCCGGCAGGTGCGCGTAGTTGAATACCGAAAGACGATCCGGTTGCAGACTGATCACTTCCTCGACGGTGCGAGCGAAGTTGTCTGGTGTCTGCTTTGGCAGGCCGTAGATCAGATCGATGTTGATCGAGCGAAACTGCAAAGTGCGCGCCGCATCGATCACCGCGCGGGTTTCTTCCAGACTCTGCAGGCGATTGACCGCACGTTGCACCGCCGGGTCAAGATCCTGCAGACCAATGCTGACCCGGTTGAAACCCAGTTCGCGCAGCAGGCCCATGGTCGACCAGTCGGCTTCGCGCGGGTCGATTTCGATACCGTAATCGCCGGAATCATCGTTGAGCAGATTGAAATGCTTGCGCAGGTGCGCCATCAACTGACGCAACTCGTCGTGGCTGAGAAAGGTCGGCGTGCCGCCACCGAAATGCAGTTGCTCGACGGTTTGCGCAGGGTCGAGGTGGCAGGCAATCAGCTGGATTTCCTGCTCGAGCCGTTGCAGATACGGCTGCGCGCGACCGCGATCCTTGGTGATGACCTTGTTGCAGGCACAGTAGTAGCAAATGTTCGCGCAGAACGGCACATGCACGTACAACGACAACGGCCGCTGTGCCTTGCGGCTGTCGCGCAGGGCATGAAACAGGTCAAAGGTGCCGACCTGACCGTGAAATTGCACGGCAGTCGGGTACGAGGTGTAGCGTGGCCCCGCCAGATCGTAACGGCGGATCAGATCAGAGTCCCAACGAATGGCGTCGAGCATGCGGGCATTCCCCCGGATAGGCTGGCAGTGTGGCGAGTCTATCGGGGGGCGGCGATGGGGCTGTTGATTTGCATCAACAGCACAAGGTCAAAAGATCGCAGCCTTCGGCAGGTCCTACCTTGGAGTGCGACCTCCTGTAGGAGCTGCCGAAGGCTGCGATCTTTTGCTTTTAATGGCCCATGAGCCAATGCTGATGCGGCCCGGGCAAGGTCCACAGGCCAAACACAATCACCAGCAAGCCACCCGCCACGCGCACGCTGCGTTTGCGCAGGATCGCCGTGACCCGCTCAGCCGCCAGCCCGGTGGCGAGCAGTACCGGCCAGGTGCCGAGACCAAACGCAAGCATCAGCAATGCACTGTCCAGCGCATTACCCTGACTCGCGCTCCACAACAGCGTGCTGTAAACCAGTCCGCACGGCAGCCAGCCCCACAGCGCACCGAGCAGCAAGGCGCGGGGCAGGCTGGAAACCGGCAGCAAGCGATTCGCCACCGGTTGAATGAAGCGCCACAAACCACGTCCGAGTGCTTCGATACGGGTGAGCCCGCTCCACCAGCCGGCCAGATACAAACCCATGGCGATCAGCAGTAACCCGGCCAGCACGCGCATGAACAGCGCCGCAGGACTGTTGGCGACGGCCCAGCCCGCCAGGCCGATGAGCAATCCCGCCGTGGCATAACTGAGAATCCGCCCCAGGTTATACGCCAGCAACAGGCGAAAGCGCCGGCTGCGCTGTTCCTTGGGAATCGCCAGGGTCAGCGCGCCCATCAGACCGCCGCACATGCCCAGACAATGGCCGCCACCGAGCAGGCCAAGAATCAGCGCCGAAACCAGCAGAGGCGCCAGTTCAAGCATGGGGTGGCGCCTTGTCGTCCGGTTTGCCGGCGTTGGCTTCGTCCACGGCAGCGGTGTGGTTGGGGTCCTGATCGTCAAAAAGGATGCTGTGCGCCGGGCCGTCGAGATCATCGTACTGACCGCTGTCCACCGCCCAGAAGAAGATGTACACGGCGATGGCAACGATCAGCAAGGCAGCGGGAATCATCACGTAGAGAGCTGGCATCGGTAACTCCAGGCCCGCGCGGCTCAGGCCGGCAGCGGGCGGGTTTGGGTCGGGCTGCCGGCGGCCGGCGCGCTCGGCAGGCGAGTCAGGCGCAGGGCGTTGAGCACCACGGTCAGCGAACTGATCGACATACCGACCGCCGCCCACACCGGTGTGATCCAGCCGAGGGCGGCGAACGGCAACATGAGGCCATTGTACAGCGCCGCCCACAGCAGGTTTTCGATGATTACCCGGCGCGTGCGCCGCGCCAGTGTAAAGGCTTGCACCAGGGCGTCGAGGCGGTTGGACAACAACACCGCATCGGCGCTGGTTTTCGCCAGATCGGTGGCCGAGCCCATGGCCACGCTGATATCGGCCGCAGCCAGCACCGGAACGTCGTTGACGCCGTCGCCGAGCATCAACACCTTGCGACCTTCGCGATGAAGTTGCTGCAGCACTTGCAGTTTGTCATCGGGACGCAAGCCGCCACGGGCCTCGTCGATGCCTAGTTCGGCGGCGACACTGGCGACCATCGGCGAACTGTCACCGGACAACAACAAGGTGCGCCAGCCTCGCGCTTTGCAGGCCGCGAGCAGAGCGGGGGCATCGTCACGCAGGCGGTCGTCAAGGACGAACCATGCCAGCGGCCCCTGAGTGTCGGCGAGCAGCAACCATTGACCGGCTTCATCGGGCAGCGACGGCAGCGCCGCGCCGCTCAGGGCACAGGCGAACGGCGCCTGACCGATGCGCAAGCGTTGCTCACCGACCACGCCTTCCAGGCCCAGCCCCGGCGTACTGTGCACGTCCTCGGCGGCCAGTGGCGCACGGCCGAACGCCCGGGCGATCGGGTGCTCCGAACGGTTTTCCAGCGCAGCAGCTAGGCTCAGGCATTGCTCACTGTCGAGCGCGCCGAGCGGGCGAATCGAGCGCAGCACCAGCCGGCCTTCGGTGAGCGTACCGGTCTTGTCGAAAATCACCGTGTCGATCTGGTTCAAGCCTTCCAGCACATGGCCACGGGTCAGCAGCAGCCCGAGTTTGTGCAGGGTGCCGGTGGCGGCGGTGAGGGCGGTCGGCGTCGCCAATGACAGCGCGCACGGGCAGGTCGCCACCAGCATGGCGAGGACGATCCAGAACGCCCGCGCTGAGTCGAGCTGCCACCACAGCAGGCCGATCACTGCCGCCGCAATCAGCGACAGCAGCAAAAACCATTGCGCGGCGCGGTCGGCGATTTCCGCCAGACGCGGTTTCTCCGCTTGAGCGCGATCGAGCAGGCGCACGATCGCGGAGAGACGCGTGTCCTGTCCCAGCGCCTGCACTTGCACGGTCAATGCGCCTTCGACATTAAGCGTGCCCGCAGTAACCGCATCGCCCAGTGTGCGTGACTGCGGCAGGTATTCGCCGGTCAGCAGCGATTCGTCGATGCTCGACTGGCCATCAATGATTTTGCCGTCAGCCGGCAGAATCGAGCCCGGCTGCACTAGAATCCGCTCGCCTACACACAACTCGCTCAGCAGGATGCGTTCGCTCTGGCCATCGCTATCCAGGCGCAGGCACGAGGCCGGCAACAGGTTGACCAGTTGCGCAGTGGCAGCAGCGGTGCGTTCGCGGGCGCGGCGTTCCAGATAGCGCCCGGCCAAAAGAAACAGCGCGAACATGCCGACCGCATCGAAGTACAGATCGCCGATGCCGGTGATCGACGTCCAGATCCCGGCGATATAAGCGCTGCCGATCGCCAGCGATACGGACACGTCCATGGTCAGGTGGCGGGTGCGCAAATCGCGCATCGCGCCTTTGAAGAACGGCGCGCAGCTGTAGAACACGATCGGTGTGGTCAGAAACAGCGCGACCCAGCGCAGGATCGTGTGCAGCTCCGGGCTCAGATCGATGTTGAATTCCGGCCAGGTGGCCATGGTCGCCATCATCGCCTGAAACCACAGCAACCCGGCGACGCCGAGTTGGCGCAGGGCCAGGCGATTCTCGCTGGCCAATTGTTCGCTGGCGCGGTCGGCCTGGTATGGGTGAGCGGCATAACCGATGTGGCGCAGTTCGGCGAGGATCTGGCTCAGCGGCAGTTGTGCATCGGCCCAGCGTACGTGCAGGCGATGGTTGGACAGGTTCAGCCGCGCTTCGGCGACGGCGGGCAGAGTGCGCAGGTGTTTCTCGATCAGCCAGCCGCAAGCGGCGCAACTGATGCCTTCCATCAACAGGGTGGTTTCGGCCAGATCGCCTTCGTGGCGCACGAACGGTTGCTGCACGTCGGCGCGGTCGTACAGCGCCAGTTCATCGGTCAGTTGCACCGGCAGCGCTTCGGGATTGGCCGAGGCTTCGCTGCGATGCTGGTAATAGCTTTCCAGGCCACCGGCGACGATGGCTTCGGCCACCGCCTGACAGCCCGGGCAACAGAACTCGCGGGATTGTCCGAGGACGACAGCGGTGAAGCGGCTGCCCGATGGGACGGGCAGGGCGCAGTGGTAGCAGGGGGTTGGGCTGGTCATCAGGAAAGTTTATGTCGTCCGCAAGGGCCTCTTCGCGAGCAGGCTCGCTACCACAGGTTTTGTGAACACAGAAGATCCACTGTGGGAGCGAGCCTGCTCGCGAATGCGCGAAGCGCAGGTTTTATTTTTTCAGGTCTTCGGCACCCTGCAATGGCTCGTCACCCAGCAGCAGTTCCTTGTCATGGCTGACCAGCTCTTCTTCGAACATGCGCCACACGTGCTCATCCTGGCTTCCGAGCAACTCGACAAACCGCCGCCCTTCAACCTTGTCGCTCAACTGGCCGATGTAGCGCCCGCTTTCGCTGTCACTGCGGGTCAGCACGATCTTGCGATCCTTTTCCGGCTGGGTCGGCGAGATCAGGTTCAATTCCAGGGTTTGCGGCTGGCTGTCACCGTTCAAGCGCAGATCGACTTCACCGGTCACGTCATCCAGATGCACCGCTGCACGCAGTTTCAGGGTCTGCGCCAGCAGCTCGCGATCCAGTGAACGGTTGATGCCTTTGCCCGCCTCGTAATAGTTGTCATTGACCAGATTGTCCGGGTTGTTCACCGCGATGGTCACCATGGACAGGGTCAAGGCCACCGAGCAGGCGAGGATGGCGATGATGATCCACGGCCAGAGGTGCTTGTACCAGGGACTTGCGGCGTTCGCAGCGGGCATGTTCAAAATTCTCTCAACGGATTTGTGGGCCGATGAATCGGCTCTTGGCTTCAACGTGGACGCTGTCGTCATCGGCGTCCTTGAGGATGAATTTCACCTCGTTGGTGCTCGATGGCAGTTGTTCCGGTGCGCTCGACAACTCGACCGGCATGCTGACGATATCGCCGGCGGCAACCTTGATCTCGCGCTGGCCTTGCAGGCGCAGGTCCGGCAAGCCCTCGGCTTGCAGCAGGTAAGTGTGGTCGCGCTGATCCTTGTTCATGATCTTCAGGCTGTAGACGTTTTCGATCCGGCCTTCAGCGTTTTCGCGGTATAGCACGCGGTCTTTGCTGACGTCGAAACCGACCAGTGAGCGCATGAAGAACGCGGCGACCAACAGGCTGATCATTGCCAGCAGCACCACGGCGTAACCGATCAGGCGCGGACGCAGTTTATGGGTTTTCTGCCCCGAAAGGTTGTGCTCGGTGGTGTAGCTGATCAGCCCGCGCGGGTAATCCATCTTGTCCATGATGCTGTCGCAGGCATCGATGCATGCCGCGCAGCCGATGCATTCGATCTGCAGGCCATCGCGGATGTCGATGCCGGTCGGGCAGACCTGCACGCACATCGTGCAGTCGATGCAATCGCCCAGCCCCAGCGCCTTGTAGTCGATGCCTTTCTTGCGCGGCCCACGGCTTTCGCCACGGCGCGGGTCGTAGGAAACGATCAGCGTGTCCTTGTCGAACATCACGCTCTGGAAGCGCGCGTACGGGCACATGTAGATGCACACCTGCTCACGCAACCAGCCGGCATTGCCGTACGTGGCGAGGGTGAAAAAACCGACCCAGAAATACGACCAGCCATCAGCCTGGCCGGTGAAGAACTCGATGACCAGTTCGCGGATCGGTGAAAAGTAACCGACAAAGGTCATGCCGGTGACAAAACCGATCAGCAGCCACAGCGAGTGCTTGGCCAGCTTGCGCAGGAACTTGTTGGCGCTCATCGGCGCCTTGTCGAGTTTGATGCGCTGGTTGCGGTCGCCTTCGGTGACCTTTTCGCACCACATGAAAATCCATGTCCACACGCTCTGCGGGCAGGTATAACCGCACCAGACGCGCCCGGCGTACACGGTGATGAAGAACAGGCCGAACGCGGCAATGATCAACAGCCCGGAGAGCAGGATGAAATCCTGCGGCCAGAAAGTCGCGCCGAAGATGAAGAATTTGCGCTCCGGCAGGTTCCACCACACCGCCTGGTGACCGCCCCAGTTCAGCCACACCGTACCGAAATACAGCAGAAACAACGCCGCACCGCCAAGCATCCGCAGATTGCGGAACAAGCCTGTGAAGGCACGGGTGTAGATTTTTTCTCGCGAGGCATAAAGGTCGACGCTGTTGTTCGCGTTCTTGCTCGGTGGCGTGACGTCGTGTACCGGAATCTGATTGCTCATCATTGCATCCCACGGCAGTGGAAAAATGCCTCGGTCGATACGTGCCGACCGAGGTCAAAAAGGCTGTTGCAGTAGCGCGATGATACGCCTGCCGCTCTGGCTCAAGGGTGCGACCTTTGGTCGCGTTGGGTAAAAAATGCGGATGGTGTAGCGATTGCGCACAAGCCTGACGCAGATCAATTGACTTGTTGAGTATGGACGGTTTTGCTGGGGTGGCTAATTCACCGTTCCCAAGGGTTGAGCCCTGCGTCTCCCGGGTCCGGGCAATCTGCCGCCGCCCAGGCTGTCCAGACCGCTATCGTTACCTCGATTGGCCGAGACGTTTTGCGAAAATGTACTGTTGGGCTGCGCCGGCGTTTTTGCTAGCGTGACTTGATAATCGGGGCAGGGGCGGAAGTGTTGTGACGGTGTGCTTTCGTGCATGTCGGCTTCATCCTGAATATCGATCCGATGCGATTCATCGGGCTGAAGAAAACCTACAGGGCACGGTGGGCACGGGTCTATCAACAAAACGTCTCAACGCGTAACCCATCCAAAAAAAGGCCCCGCCAATTCCCATTGGCGGGGCCTTTTTTGCTTTAAACGCTGGCCTTACTCAGCCTTCGCCTCCGGCGCTTTTTCACCATGGGACAAGCTGTAAACATACGCCGCCAGCAAATGCACCTTGTCATTGCCCTGCAATTGTTCCTGCGCAGGCATCTGGCCCTGGCGGCCGTAACGGATGGTCTGCTGCAGTTGCGCGAAGCTCGAGCCGTAGATGAATGCGCCCGGGTGTGTCAGGTCCGGCGCGCCCATGGCCGGCGTGCCTTTGCCGGCCGGACCGTGGCAGGCCACGCAGTTGGCGGCGAAGAGTTTCTGGCCGTTGGCCGGGTCGGCTTTGGTGCCTTCCGGCAGTTTGCGCCCGTCGAGATTGGTCACCACGAAGGCCGCTACGTCAGCCACACCTTGCTCGCCGATCACTTCCGCCCACGCCGGCATCACCGCGTGGCGGCCGCCCATGATGGTGGTCTTGATGGTTTCCGGCTCGCCGCCCCAGCGCCAGTCGGCGTCGGTCAGGTTGGGGAAACCGTAGGCGCCCTTGGCGTCGGAACCGTGGCACACCGAGCAGTTGGACGCGAACAGACGGCCGCCCATCTTCAGTGCCTGCGGATCCTTGGCGACTTCTTCGATCGGCATCGCCGCGAACTTGGCGAAGATCGGACCGAAGCGCGCGTCCGAACGGGCCATTTCCTTTTCCCATTCGTGGACGCCGGTCCAGCCGGTCTGGCCGTTGGCGAACGCGGTCTGTTTCTCGTTATCCAGATAGTTGTAGCCCGGCAGCAGACCTTTCCAGTTGCCCAGCCCCGGATACAGCACCAGATAGCCCAGGGCAAAAATGATGGTGCCGACGAACAGCATGAACCACCATTTCGGCAGGGGGTTGTCGTACTCCTCGATCCCGTCGAAGGAGTGGCCGACCGTCTCGTCCGTCTGTTCGCTGCGCTGGCCCTTGCGGGTCGACAGCAGCAGCCAGGTCAGGGCGAAGATCGTACCGAGACTGAGGACTGTGACGTACAGACTCCAGAATGTAGTCATTCTTTGTTACTCCTAGAAGCTTGCTCGACGTGCTTGATGGCTTCGGGGTCATCGGCAAAAGGCAGCATGGTCGCGTCGTCGAATTCCGACTTGCGCTTGGGGCTGAACACCCACAAGGCCAGACCGATGAAGGCCACCATCACGACCACGGTGCCCAGGCCTCGAATCATCCCGATATCCATCAGATTCACCGTTTGCTTTTGATGATGGTGCCCAGGCCTTGCAGATAGGCCACCAGCGCGTCCATTTCGGTTTTGCCCTTCACGGCATCCTGTGCACCGGCGATGTCTTCGTCGGTGTAAGGCACGCCGAGGGTGCGCAAGACTTCCATTTTTTTCGCGGTTTCCTTGCCGTCGAGCTTGTTTTCCACGAGGAACGGGTAAGCCGGCATTTTCGACTCGGGGACCACGTTGCGCGGGTTGTACAAGTGCGCACGTTGCCAGTCATCGGAGTAACGACCGCCCACACGGGCCAGGTCCGGACCGGTACGTTTGGAACCCCACAGGAACGGGTGGTCCCAGACGCTTTCACCGGCAACCGAATAGTGGCCATAGCGTTCGGTTTCAGCGCGGAACGGGCGGATCATCTGCGAGTGGCAGCCGACACAACCGTTGGCGATGTACACGTCGCGGCCTTCCAGTTCCAGCGCCGAGCGCGGCTTCATGCCCTCGACCGGCTTGTTGGTGACGTCCTGGAAGAACAGCGGAACAATTTGGGTCAGGCCACCGACGCTGACGGCGATGACCATGAAGAAGGCCAGCAGGCCAATATTCTTCTCGACAGCTTCATGCTTCATCAGTGAGCTCCAACGACGGCAATCTTGGCGGCGGCTTCGGCTTCAACCGGATCCGACGCACGTACGGTGCGGTACACGTTGTAAGCCATCAGCAGCATGCCGCTGGCAAAGAAAGCGCCGCCCAGCGCACGGACGATGAAGCCCGGGTGGCTGGCCTGCAGCGCTTCGACGAACGAGTAGGTGAGGGTGCCGTCATCGTTGATTGCTCGCCACATCAGGCCTTGAGTGATGCCGTTGACCCACATCGAGGCGATGTAGAGCACGGTACCGATGGTCGCAAGCCAGAAGTGCGCATTGATCAGCCCGGTGCTGTGCATCTGCGCGCGGCCGAACAGTTTCGGGATCATGTGGTAGATCGCGCCGATGGAAATCATCGCCACCCAGCCGAGGGCGCCAGCGTGGACGTGGCCGATGGTCCAGTCGGTGTAGTGCGAGAGCGAGTTGACGGTCTTGATCGCCATCATCGGCCCTTCGAAGGTCGACATGCCGTAGAACGCCAGCGATACGACGAGGAAGCGCAGGATCGGGTCGGTGCGCAATTTATGCCAGGCGCCCGACAGGGTCATCATGCCGTTGATCATGCCGCCCCAGCTTGGCGCCAGGAGAATGATCGACATCGCCATGCCCAGCGATTGCGCCCAGTCCGGCAGGGCGGTGTAGTGCAGGTGGTGCGGGCCGGCCCAGATGTACAGGGTGATCAGCGCCCAGAAGTGCACGATCGACAGACGATAGGAGTAGATCGGGCGTTCGGCCTGTTTCGGCACGAAGTAGTACATCATCCCGAGGAAACCGGTGGTCAGGAAGAAACCCACGGCGTTGTGGCCGTACCACCACTGGATCATTGCGTCAGTGGCGCCGGAGTAGGCCGAGTACGACTTGAACAGGCTGACCGGCAGCGACATGTGGTTGACGATGTGCAGCATCGCGGTGACCACGATGAACGCGCCGTAAAACCAGTTGCCGACATAGATGTGCTTGGTTTTGCGCTTGGTGATGGTGCCGAAGAACACCAGACCGTAAGTGACCCAGACAATCGCCAGCAGAATCGCGATCGGCCATTCCAGCTCGGCGTATTCCTTGGTGGTGGTGTAACCCAGCGGCAAGGTGACGATGGCGCCGACGATGACCGCTTGCCAGCCCCAGAAGGTGAAGGCCGCGAGGCTGTCGGAAATCAGTCGCGTCTGGCAGGTTCGCTGCACGACATAGTAGGAAGTGGCAAACAGTGCACAACCGCCGAAGGCGAAAATCACCAGGTTTGTGTGCAACGGGCGCAAGCGTCCAAAGCTCGTCCACGGCAGACCGAAGTTCAGTTCCGGCCAGACCAGTTGCGAGGCAATGAAGACACCGAGCCCCATGCCAAGGATCCCCCAGACCACCGTCATGATGGCGAACTGGCGGACTACCTTATAGTTATAAGCAGTCGGACTGATTGCTGTGCTCATTCTAAGGTTCCACGGTTTGGGTATTTTTATAGGGATAAAATCGGCCGCAAGTATGTATAAAGCAGGGGGTCATTGCAACGCGCCATGACCTGGGTCAATGCTTTCCAACGCTGATTCTGCGGCCTTTCCATGCGCCGAGTAGGGTCAAAAATGGCCTCTGACAAAATGTCTCGGTGAGTGAAAAAAACGCCGGGTCCGGATCGCCGTCAACGATGCCTGCTAACAGGTCTTGATCGGGTTTCACAAGGCAATCGGCGTAACAGCCGTTAACTGCCTGCCTTTGCGGCAAATCCACAGGCCGCTTTATCGGACGCGTCGCTTGCGGGGCATCTGTAACAGTCACGCACCGGTCTGCTTTGGAACAAGCGTAGACCCGAATCAGGCGAACCGAAAGGTGAGGTAGCAAGGGGTGCGACAATGCGTCGCAAGGGGGCGGGAAACTGCCGCGGCGAAAAAGTCGCGGCAGTTGTGTACGCAAGATTTATTTTATTGTGTCTTCAGTTAGAGTTTTTTCTGTACTCAAACTATTGCTCAAGCTGTACACATAAGCAGCAAGCAATTGCACTTTGTCGTTGCCCAGCAACTCATTCTGCGCTGGCATGTGTCCCTGGCGCCCATGGCGAATGGTCTGTTCCAACTGGGTCAGGCTGGTGCCATAAATGAAGCCGGCCGGATGGGTCAGGTTTGGCGCGCCCATCGCCGCAGTGCCTTGGCCGGTGGCGCCATGACAGGCAACGCAAGTGGTACTGAACGCCTGCTGCCCGGCTTGCAGATCTGCCTTGCTGTCGGCGGGCAGTGGCAGGCCGGCCAGTTCGTGGCGGACATATGCGGCAACGTTTTTCACCCCAGCCTCACCCAACACTTCGCCCCAGGCCGGCATCGCCGCCATGCGGCCGCCCATGATGGTGGTCTTGATCGTCTCGGCATCGCCGCCCCAGCGCCAGTCGCTGTCGGCGAGGTTAGGGAAGCCGAACGCGCCCTTGGCATCCGAGCCATGGCACACCGAGCAATTGGAGGCGAACAGACGACCACCCATTTTCAGCGCCTGCGGATCCTTGGCCACTTCTTCCAGCGGCATGGCGGCGAATTTGGCGAAGATCGGACCGAACCGGGCGTCCGCCTTGTTCATTTCCTTTTCCCATTCGTGCACGCCGGTCCAGCCATCCTCATAGCCGGGCAGGATGCCTTTCCAGTTGCCCAGGCCCGGATACAGAATCAGATAGCCCACCGAGAACACCAGCGTGCCGGCGAACAGCATGAACCACCATTGTGGCAGCGGGTTGTCGTATTCCTCGATGCCGTCGAAGCTGTGGCCCATGGTCTGGTCGACGCTGCCCTTGGTCTCGCCCCGGCGGGTGCCGATCAGCAGCCAGGTCAGGCCGATCAGGCTGCCAATGGTCAGTACGCAGATCCACGTACTCCAGAAGGTGGTCATGGCCGGGTACTCCTTGTTTCAGGGGCTGAATATGTTTCGGGTAGTGGTTCGTCGGCGAACGGCAGCAGGCGTGCTTCGGCGAATTCCGGGCTGCGCTTGCGGTTGAACACCCACAAGGTCAGGCCGACGAACGCGACGAACACCACGACCGTGCCGAGGCCGCGAATCAGGCCTGCACTCATTTCAATGACCATGACTCACCTCTTGCTCTTGATTGCAGTGCCGAGCACTTGCAGGTAGGAAACGAGGGCGTCCATTTCAGTCTTGCCCTTGAGGCTGGCGACCGCGCCGCTGATGTCGTCATCGGTGTACGGCACGCCGAGGGTGCGCATGGTTTTCAGCTTGGTTTCGGTGTGGCTGCTGTCGACCGCTTGGGTGACCAGCCACGGATAGGCCGGCATCTTCGACTCCGGCACAACGTTGCGCGGGTTGTACAAGTGCGCGCGGTGCCAGTCATCCGAGTAGCGCGCGCCGACCCGGGCGAGGTCCGGCCCGGTGCGTTTCGAACCCCACAGGAACGGGTGATCCCAAACGCTTTCACCGGCCACCGAGTAGTGCCCGTAGCGTTCGGTTTCGGCGCGGAACGGGCGGATCATCTGCGAATGGCAACCGACGCAGCCTTCGCGAATGTAGATGTCGCGGCCTTCCAGTTGCAGCGCGGTGTAGGGCTTCATGCCTTCCACCGGTTTGTTGGTGACGTCCTGGAAGAACAGCGGGACGATCTGGGTCAGGCCGCCGATGCTCACGGCGAACACCATCAGCAGCATCAGCAGGCCGACGTTCTTTTCAATCGTTTCGTGTTTCATGGCGGACTCCTCAGGCCATCTGCGCGGCAGCGACGACGTCGGCAGGCTGCGAGGCCCGCACGGTGCGCCAGGTGTTGTAAGCCATCAGCAACATGCCGCTGAGGAAAATCGCCCCGCCGATCAGCCGCACGACAAAGCCCGGATGGCTGGCCACCAGGGTTTCGACGAAGGAGTAGGTCAGCGTGCCGTCCTCGTTCACTGCGCGCCACATCAGGCCCTGGGCGATGCCGTTCACCCACATCGAGGCGATGTAGAGCACGGTGCCGATGGTCGCCAGCCAGAAATGCGCATTGATCAGGCCGACGCTGTGCATCTGCGCCTTGCCGAAGATTTTCGGGATCATGTGGTACAGCGCGCCGATCGAAATCATTGCCACCCAGCCGAGTGCGCCGGCGTGTACGTGGCCGATGGTCCAGTCGGTGTAGTGGGAGAGGGCGTTGACGGTTTTGATCGCCATCATCGGACCTTCGAAGGTCGACATGCCGTAGAACGCCAGCGAGACCACGAGGAAGCGCAGGATCGGGTCGCTGCGCAACTTATGCCAGGCGCCCGAGAGGGTCATCATGCCGTTGATCATGCCGCCCCAGCTCGGTGCCAGCAGGATCAGCGACATCACCATGCCCAATGACTGCGCCCAGTCCGGCAGTGCGGTGTAGTGCAGGTGGTGCGGGCCGGCCCAGATGTACAGGGTGATCAAGGCCCAGAAGTGCACGATCGACAGGCGATACGAATACACCGGGCGCTCGGCCTGTTTCGGCACGAAGTAATACATCATGCCGAGGAAGCCGGCGGTGAGGAAAAAGCCCACAGCGTTGTGGCCATACCACCACTGCACCATCGCGTCGGTTGCACCGGCGTACACCGAGTACGACTTGGTGAAACTCACCGGCAACTCAAGGTTGTTGACGATGTGCAGAATCGCCACGGTGATGATGAACGCGCCGAAGAACCAGTTGCCCACATAAATGTGTTTGGTTTTGCGCTGCATGATCGTGCCGAAGAACACGATCGCGTAGGCGACCCAGACGATGGTGATCAGGATGTCGATCGGCCATTCCAGCTCGGCGTATTCCTTGGAACTGGTGTAACCCAGCGGCAGGCTGATCGCCGCCAATAGAATCACAAGCTGCCAGCCCCAGAAGCAGAAAGCGGCGATTTGCGGCGCGAACAATTGCGTCTGGCAGGTGCGTTGCACCGAGTAGAAGGAGCTGGCGAACAGCGCACAGCCACCGAAGGCGAAGATCACCGCGTTGGTGTGCAGCGGGCGCAGACGGCCGAAACTGGTCCAGGGCAAATTGAAGTTGAGTTCCGGCCAGACCAATTGCGCCGCGAGAAAAACCCCGAGGCCCATGCCGACGATGCCCCACACCACCGTCATAATGGCGAATTGGCGGACCACCTTGTAGTTGTAGGCGGTACTGATAGAAGTGTTCATGGTTCCCCATCCACGGTTCAGCCGAAGTGAGCGCGCGCAAACGGCGCGAATCCTTCGTCTGGAGTTATAGGCAGACTAAAAGCGAGGCAAGCATGGACAAACAGCACAAGGCCAGTATTGACGGGGATCAATGGGCGCAACGTGTGCGTGATCATGGGTGGCTTTGGGATGCCGCTGTTGGTGAGGCCTCGGCAACCTTGATACTGGCGCACGGGGCGGGGGCGCCGATGGATAGCGACTGGATGAACGACATGGCCGGGCGCCTTGCCGGGCTTGGGGTCAACGTGTTGCGCTTTGAGTTTCCCTATATGGCGCAGCGGCGGGTGGATGGGGTGAAGCGGCCGCCGAATCCTGCGCCGAAACTGTTGGATTGCTGGCGGGAGGTGTTTGCGCTTGTGCGGCGTCATGTCGCTGGGATTTTGGCTGTTGGCGGGAAGTCGATGGGCGGGCGGATGGCTAGTTTGCTTGCTGATGAGTTGGGGGCTGATGCGCTGGTGTGTCTGGGATATCCGTTCTATGCGGTGGGCAAACCGGAGAAGCCTCGGGTTGAGCATTTGGCTGGTTTGAAGACGCGGACGTTGATTGTGCAGGGTGAGCGGGATGCGCTTGGCAATCGTGACGCAGTTGGGGGGTATGCGTTAGCGCCGAGTATTTCTGTGGTTTGGTTGGGGGCGGGGGATCATGATTTGAAGCCGCTCAAGGCTTCTGGCTTTACGCATGAACAGCATTTGGCCAGCGCCGCGCAGAAAGTATCCGAGTTTCTCAAGGGTTGACCGAGATTCTGTTCTCCATGGAGATCGGCTCCCTTTCCCCCTCGCCCCCTTGGGGGAGAGGGCTGGGGTGAGGGGGTAGCTGTTGATCTTGCTCTTGAGGGCATATCCGTTGCTTCGGGAGCTGCGGCTGGCGGTTTCGCCTGACGGCGACTTACTTTTTTACAAGCCCCTCCGTGTCAGGCTACCTGTCGCCCTTGTTGATTGACTCAACTACTCAAGAGGGCGAAGGTGCTTAACAATGTCC
>NZ_JBSICA010000025.1:0-75633 GCF_058245595.1 Pseudomonas sp. UF-293
ACATTGTGGGAGTGAGCTTGCTCGCGAAAGCGCTGGGTCAGTCGGCGAAGATGTTGAATGTGCCGCCGCTTTCGCGGGCAAGCCCGCTCCCACAGGAGACTTGTGGCGCCACCGAATCAATGGTCAACACGGAACATTGTGGGAGTGAGCTTGCTCGCGAAAGCGGTGGGTCCGTCGGCAAAGATGTTGAATGTGCTGTCGTCTTCGCGAGCAAGCCCGCTCCCACACGTTTTTGTGGCGCCACCAAATCAATGGTCAACACGGAACATTGTGGGAGTGAGTTTGCTCGCGAAAGTGCTGGGTCAGTCGGCAAAGATGCTGGATTTGCCGCCGCCTTCGCGGGCAAGCCCGCTCCCACAGGGGTTTTGTGGCACCACTAAATCAATGGCCAACACGGAACATTGTGGGAGTGAGCTTGCTCGCGAAAGCGCTGGGTCAGTCGGCAAAGATGTTGAATGTGCCGCCGCTTTCGCGGGCAAGCCCGCTCCCACAGGGGTTTTGTGGCGCCACCAAATCAATTGCGCGCCGGAAACACCACTCCGACCCGCCGCGCATACGCCATCCACGCGGCCTTCAACCGCTCGACCGTCTGCGGTTGCTTGCTCGCCAGATCAGTCGTTTCACCGCGATCGCGCGCCACATCGAACAACTGCCACTGCACCGGCTGCGCAGCGTCACCCAACCCGACCTGCGGGCGCATCCCCAACAACTTCAAATCTCCCTCGCGATAATAGGCATTGCCAAACAGCTCGCCGGCCAATGCGCCGTCGGCATGCGGGCTGCCCTTGCCCGCCAGCATCGGCAGTAGCGAGCGGCCGGTAATCGGCTGCTTGCCAGCCTCATTCGGCACGGCAATCCCGGCGAGCTCGAGAAAGGTCGGCGCCAGGTCATCAACCCGTGCCACACCGCGCTCGATGCCCTGACGACGCAACGCCTTGGGCAGTTGAATGATCGCCGGGACGCTGATGCCGCCCTCGGCCGTGGTGCCTTTGAACAGGTGAAACGGCGCCGCGCTGACTTCGGCCCAGCGCAGGCCGTAATCAACTTGCGATCCCACGCGCCCGAGGTTGCCCAGGCTGTTGTCAGTACGCGGTCCCGGTGGATAGAACTGCCCATGGTTCTCGCCCGCCGCGCCGTTGTCGGACATGAACACGATCAGCGTGTTGTCGTACTGCCCGCTCTTGCGCAGGTAATCGAGCAGTCGGCCGATGTTGTCATCGAGGTTATCGACCATTGCCGCGTATATCTCCATTTTTCGTGCGGCGACCTTGCGCTGTTCCGGGCTCAGTTGTTCCCAGCCCGGCAGTTTCGGATTGACCGGCAGCGGCTGCGCAGGGTGCGCATCCGCGGCGAGCAGGCCGAGCTTTTTCATGCGTTCGATCCGCGACAGGCGCACGCTGTCGTAACCCTCGTCGAACCTCCCTCGGTATTTGTCCAGGTACGCTTGTGGTGCCTGCAAGGGCCAATGCGGCGCGGTGTAGGCGGCATAAGCAAAGAATGGCTTGCCGTCTTGTTTGACGTTCTGCAGATAGCCGATCAGCTTGTCGGTATAGAAATCCGTAGAGTAGAAATCTTCCGGCACCTGCACGGACTGACCGTTCTCGCGGTAATGCACTTGTTCGATCTTTGTCGGGTCGACAGTCTCCGGTTTGAAGTGCGGCGCGCCCCCCTCAAGTAAGCTGAACGACTGGGTGAAGCCCCGTCGGTCCGGGCCCTGATCGGCATCCAGGCCCAAATGCCACTTGCCCGCCATCAACGTGTCATAACCCCCGCGCTGCAACAGCTCGGCGACCGACCAGGCTCTCTGATTCAGGTAGCCCTCATAACCCGGTTTGCCGCGCTGGAACGGCTGCAATGCTTCGGCCATGGTACCGAGGCCGACCAGATGATTGTCGGCTCCGGACAGCAGCATCGAGCGGGTGATCGAACAGGTCGGCGCCGCATACAGGCTGGTGAACTGCAAACCATCGCGGGCCAGTTGATCGAGGCTCGGCGTATGGATCTCGCCGCCGTAACTGCCGAGGTCGGAGTAACCCAGATCGTCGGCAACGATTAGCAGAATATTTGGCTTCACCGCAGCATCGGCAGCCAGCGCCGCTCCGCTGCCAAGGGTCAGCACCGCGCAAAGCATGGGCCAAAACGTTCGCAAAACAGGCATAAGGACTCTCTTGTTATTGTTCAGTCTTCGAAAATCGCCACCGCGCGGACAAATCCTGCCGAAGCATGTTTGATCTTGTAGGGGAAGCACGACACGGTAAAACCGCTGGCCGGCAGTTGGTCGAGGTTGGCGAGTTTTTCCATCTGCCCGTAACCGATGTCACGCCCGGCCTTATGACCTTCCCAGATGATCGAAGCGTCGCCGCTGGCAGCGAATCGTTCGCGAGTGTATTTGAACGGCGCGTCCCAGCTCCAGGCATCGGTACCGACCACCCGCACCCCGCGCTCGAGCAGATAAAGCGTCGCCTCTCGACCTATGCCGACACCGGCATCCAGATAACCCGGCTGGCCGAACAGCGCGCCGGCGCGGGTGTTGATCAGCACGATATCCAGCGGTTGCAGCTCATGCCCGATGCGCGCCAGCTCGGCTTCAACCTCGGTAGCAGTGACCACATGGCCGTCAGGCAAATCACGGAAATCCAGTTTCACCCCCGGTTGCAGGCACCAGTCCAGCGGCAGTTCGTCGATGCCAAAGGCCGGTTCGCCGCCGTCGGTGGTCGAGGCGTAATGCCAAGGCGCGTCCATGTGCGTGCCGCTATGGGTGGTGATGTTCAGGCGCTCGGCGGCCCAGGATTCATTTCCGGGCATTTGCTCAAGTTGCAGGCCGGGGAACATCGCAGCCATTTCCGGCCAACCTTGCTGGTGATCCATGTAATCGATCTTCGGCAGCAGCGGCGGCGGGTCCGTGTAAGGGTTGTTGTCGAGGGTCACCGACAGGTCGACCAGACGACGTTTACGCGCGATGGGCTTTGACATGGGTAATCTCTCCGGGCAATGGCAGATGCCGATAAGGGGCGGGATTCAAGGCATTGCGCAGCAACGCGGCGACATTGCCGTCATGGCTGAAGCCGGCCGCGCGGGCTTGTGGGGTCTTCAGGGGCGGCAGGCGCCCGAACAGCGTTTGCAGAGCTGCGTCGGGAGCAAAACTGATCAGCGAGCGGCGCTGTTCGCCATAGACTGCCGCCAGCGCATCGATCACCTGGGCAATCGACAACTGCAGCACCGGCAGTTGCCAGACTCGCTGCTGCGCCACGCTGCCGTCCAGTTCGGCAGCCTGAATCAGGTTGCTCACACAGCAGCGCGCGGACATCCACCACGCCGTCGCTTCGGGCGACACCGGGCAGCAATAGTCGACATCTTCGGCAAAGGCGCGCAGCAGGTCGCTCATGAACGCCGAGCGCAAGCCGTTGGGCTCGCGCGGGCGGGCGACGATTCCCGGAAGGCGCACCGCGCGGCCATCCACTTCACCGCGCCTGGCCAGATCCATCAGCGCCTGCTCTACCATCGCCTTGTGCGTGCCATAGGACAGTTGCGGGCGAATCTCGGCCTGCTCGTTCATCTTCGCTGGCAGGTCGGCGCCGTACACCGCGACGCTGCTGGCATACACCAGCACCGGCGGTCGTGTCTTGTTGCGCAGTTGGTCAAGCAATTCCAGGCTCGCCAGCAGGTTGACCTGATAGCCCGCCTCGTAATGTTGTTCCGCCGCGCCCCCCGGAATGCTCACCAGATGAAAAACCACGTCGATGCCATCGGCGAGCACCCGGCGCATCAACGCTGCGTCGGTCACGCTGCCGCTGTGTCGACGCAGACGCGGGTCGTCCGGCAAGCCCTGCACTTCGGTGTCCAGCGCCAGCAACGAACGAATGACCTGTCCGCGCAAGCTGCCCCGCGCGAGTAGACAGCGCAGCAGTTCACGGCCGACGAAACCGTTGGCGCCGGTAATCAATACACGCATGGGCATTCCTCAGCCATGGGCCTTGACGACGCGCTGGTCGATGGCGCCAAAAAGTGAGCGGCCATCGCTGCCAATGACGTCCATGCGCACTCGATCGCCAAAGCGCATGAAGCCGGTTTGCGCTCCACCCTGCTCGATCATTTCGATCGCGCGACGCTCGGCAATGCACGCCGAACCGGCGCTGCGTTCGGCATTCGACACGGTGCCGGAACCGATCAGCGTGCCGGCGCGCAAACGCCGGGTCAGTGCGGCGTGGGCGATCAGTTCACCAAAGTGAAAATTCATCTGCCCGCCGTGCGGCTGACCGAACCGTTCGCCGTTCCACTCAACCTGCAGCTGCAAATGCACACGACCTTCGTGCCAGGCTTCGCCGAGTTCGTCCGGAGTAATCGCCAGCGGCGCGAAACTCGAAGATGGCTTGGCCTGCAGAAAGCCGAAACCGGTACGCATTTCCCGTGGTGCCAAAGCGCGCAGGCTGACGTCGTTGATCTGCAGAATCAGCTTGATGTGGGCCAGGGCGTCTTCAGCCGGGCAGCCCATCGGCACATCGTCAACCAGCACAACAAACTCGCCTTCGAAGTCGATGCCCTGGCTTTCGCTCGGCAACTCGATGTCATCGCGTGGGCCGATGAAATCATCGCCGGCGCCCTGATACATCAAAGGCGTGTGGTCGGCGCCTTCGATCGGATCGAGGTTGAACGCCTTCTGCATCAGCGCGCCATGGCTGAGAAACGCCGAGCCGTCGCACCACTGATAGGCACGCGGCAACGGCGCCATGGCTTGCGCGGGATCAAAGGCAATCGTCTGCCTGAAGTCGCCCTCCTCCAGCTGCCGCGCCAGGGCCTGCAAGCGTGGTTCGACCACTGACCAGTTTTCGAGGGCGTGTTGCAGCGTCGGTGACACAGCGCTGGCGTCCAGCGCACGGGTCATGTCACGCGAGACAACAACCAGGCGGCCGTCGCGAGTGTTGTTTTTCACAGTAGCGAGTTTCATGCCGAGGCTCCCTGGCGCTGTTGCAGTTCGGCGGCAAGGCGCCCGTCGAGAAGAATGAAGACCATGCGTGCCATAGCCTCGGTGCGGTTACTCCACGCGTGGTTGGTGCCGCGCTGCACGACCACGTCGCCGCGCTTGAGCTGCACTTCCTGATCGTCAAGCACCAGCCACACTTCGCCCTCGGTGACGATGCCGTAATCGAGGGTTTCGGTGCGGTGCATCAATTTGTGCCGGGCGGAGGCATCGCCGGTGCCGGCGTGGGACTGGCCGATCTCGGCGAACACTGCTGCTGCGTCGGCGGCGCTGACCTGGTTCTGCACGCTGTCCGGCGGAATATCAACGACGCGGATCACACTGCCCTGCGGGTCGGGACTCAGTTGTAACGGCTTGCGTGTCGGGTCGTCGCCGTTGTCGAGTACGGCCGGGCTGGCGCTGCTGTTCCACAGTTCATGAAACACCGTGCCGGGTACCGCTTGCAGGGCGAATACGCTGGCGGTCGGGCCGCAACTGGCGATCACTGCGCGGCCAGCAGCATCATGCCCGGTGACCACGCGTTTGAAGGGGGGAAGCGCTTGCATGGAGATTCCTCGTTCAATGACCATTGCTGATGGAGTCGTGACTGCCGACAGGCGCACGCGGCAACAGACCGCCGAGCTTAGGCACCAACAGACAAAACAGCGCCACGACCAGTTGCAGCCAGCCGATGACGGCCAAGGCTTGTGGCAGGACAGAAACAGCGCCGGCGGTGATGGCGAGCACCACCAACGGGCTGATGAATTCACCGGCGAAAATCGCCGCAGTAAAACAACCGGCGGCGCGCCCGCGTTGCTCGAAACCGACCTGCGCCATGATCCAGGTGATCAGCGTCGGCAACATCAACCCAATACCCAAACCATTGACCAGCACCGCAACCACCACTTGCACATGGCTGCTCGCACCGGCCATCAACAAACCGCCGATACCCGCCAGCCCGTAGGCGATCAGCAGCAGATGCTGGCTGCGCAAGCCACTAAGCAGGCGAAAACTCAAGGCCCCGACCAGCACACCGAGCTGGTTGGCGCCCATGGTCATGCCGATCTGCTGCGGCGCATCGACGTGCAGCAGATTGAGCAGGTAACCGGCCTGCACCGGCACGATGAACAAGCTCAGCCCGGCCAGCAGTGCCAGCGCGTACATCGGCGTCAGCGCGCGCCATGGAAAAGCGCGTTTCACCGGCTGCGCAAGGGTTGAGGCCGCTGGCACACGCGGTTGCGGTTCCCAGAGCTGCCAGGCCATCAGCGGAAGAAAAACCAGCCCCACCGCGTACAGCGCGAACGGCGTGCGCCAGTCGTTCTGGCCGAGAAAACCGCCGAGGGCGATGAACACCGCTGCCGACAACGAGGTCGCGACCATTTGCAAGGCGAACAGGCGTTCACGCCGTGCGCCGCTGTAGTAGTCGCCCATCAACGTGGTGCAGCAGGTCATGATTCCCGCCTCGGCCAGACCGATGCCGGCGCGGCTGGCGACAATCGCCGGCAACGACTCGAGCCACAACGGCAACACCCCGCACAGCACATACAACGCCATGCTCGCCAGCAACAGCGGCTTGCGTCCGAGACGATCGGCGATCACCCCGGCAAACGGCGCGAGCACGGCAATCATCAACGCCGGCAAGGTCAGCACGATCGGCACCAGCACCGCATTGCCCGGCACCTCGGCGAAATGCGCCTGCATGCGCGGCAACACCGGCGCAAGCAATACCGCGCCAAGCACTGGCAGACAGCTGCCGAGCAGCAACAGCAGCGATTGCGACAGACCGGCTTCACGGCTGTGGGTTGGCACTGCAAGTTCAACGGCCATGACAGGTCTCCCGGTGGCGCGATTGATGAACGTCGGCGGCGACAGCACTGGGCGGTTGCACCACGTTGACCACCTCGATCGAGGCTTCGACACCGCTTTGAGTGCGCTGCGCCGGCAGCAGGAAGTACGCCAGTGCCGGCAGCAGGACCAACGCGCCGACCATGTTCCAGACGAACATGAAGGCCAGCAGAACGCCCATGTCGGCCTGGAATTTGATCGGCGAGAAAATCCACGTCGCCACCCCAATCGCCAAGGTGATACCGGTGAGCATCACCACTTTGCCGGTCGACACCAGCGCGCGGTAATAGGCCTCCGACAGGCTCGCGCCCTGACGCAGATGACCGAGCAGAATGCTCATCACGTACAGCGCGTAATCGACGCCGATACCTACACCGAGGGCAATCACCGGCAAGGTCGCCACCTTGACGCCGATATTCAGCCAGACCATCAACGCCTCGCAGAGGATCGAGGTGACGATCAGCGGAATCACAGCGCACAGCGTCGCGCGCCAGGAACGGAAGGTGATCAGACAGAGAATGATCACCGCGCCATAGACCCAGAACAGCATTTCGCGGTTGGCCTGCTTGACGACGATGTTGGTCGCCGCTTCGATCCCGGCATTGCCGGCGGCGAGCAGAAATTGCACGTCCTGATTGTTGTTGGCAGCGGCAAATTGCTCGACGTGCTCGACCAGCCGCGTAAGGGTTTCGGCCTTGTGATCAGTGAGGTAGGCGTAAAGCGTCAATAGGCTGCAATCTTCGTTGTACAGGCCACGCGGTGCGCTGGCGGTGATCATGTTGAGCATCGCCTGATTGTTCTGCAGCTCGTACCACTTGGCACTGCCTTCGCTGAGGCCGACCAGCATGCGTCGGTTGAGCAAGGCCAGTGAATTGGTCGAATCCACCCCCGGCAGCGCACGCAGTTGCCAGTCCAGCGCATCGACTTTGGCCAGGATGTCGTAACGCGCACACTGCCCGGGCGGGGTCTTGACCATCACCGCGAACAGGTCGCTGCTGGCGCCGTAGTGCCGGGTCAGAAACGCGTCGTCCTGGTTGTAGCGCGAGTCGGCACGCAGCTCCGGGGCACCGGCATCAAGGTCGCCGATCTTCAATTGCAGGCTGACGACAAAGCCCATCGCCGCCAGCGCCAGACTGATGGCAATGCACAGGCTGGCCCAACGCCTGTGGGTGAACAGGTCGAGAAAACGCCAGAATCCATGTCGGCGCTGGCCGGCCTGTTCGCCTTGCTCGCTTTTCAGGCTCAATTGCGCCGCTCGTGGTGTGACGCCGATATAGGACAGCAGCACCGGCAGCAGGATCAGGTTGGTGAAAATCAACACTGCCACGCCGATGCTGGCGATCACTGCCAGATCCTGAATCACCTGGATCTTGATCAGCATCAGCACGGCAAAGCCCACTGCATCACACAGAAGCGCGGTCAGCCCGGCGAGGAACAGTCGGCGAAAGGTGAACCGCGCCGCGACGACGCGATGCATGCCACGGCCGATGTCCTGCATGATGCCGTTCATTTTCTGCGCGCCGTGGCTCATGCCGATGGCGAACACCAGAAACGGCACCAGCACCGAATACGGGTCGAGTTGATAGTCGAACAGCGGTAACAGGCCGAGCTGCCAGACCACGGCCACCAGCGAGCAAAACACCACCAGCACGGTGCTGCGCAGGCAGCGGGTGTACCAGAACAGCACCGCCGTGGTGATCAGAATGGCCACGGCAAAGAACAGCAAAATCTGCTTGAGCCCGGCAATCAGATCGCCGACTTTCTTGGCAAAACCGGTGATGTGGATGCCGACCTTGTCGCTTTGGTATTCGCTGCGCAGCGCCTCCAGTTGCTCGGACAACGCTGAATAATTCAGCGCCTGGCCGTCGCTGGTGGTAGCCAGCAGCGGGACGTAAATGATGCTCGAGGTCTGATCGAACGCCACCAGTTGCCCGAGTTCGTTGGAGCGCTGCACATTGCGGCGCAAGGCGTCGAGGTTGGCTGGCGTGCCGGCGTAATCGTCGGGGATCACCGGGCCGCCATCCAGTCCTTCTTCAGTCACCGCCACCCAACGGGTGGCCGGTGTCCACAACGATTTCATGTAGGCGCGATCGACACCCGGCAACAGGTACAGTTTGTCGCTCAGCGTCTGCAGGGTTTTCAGGTAATCGGCGTCGTAGATATCGCCCTGACGGTTGGCAACGACGATGCGCAATGAGTTGCCCAGACCGCTGAGCTGTTTCTGGTGCTCAAGATAATTGGCAATGTACGGCTGCTGCGTCGGAATCATTTTCTCGAAACTGGCATTCAGTTCGATGCGCGTAGCCTGATAACCCAGCACCAGCGTGGTGATCAGACACACCAGCAACACCCACAGCCGATGGTTGAACAGCGTGCGTTCCACCAGCGAACCGGAGCGCGGATCGAAACTCGCCAGGCTGACCGTGGCGTTGTCGAATGACTTCATGACCTCACTCCGAAGCAATAGCGGTGGGTGGCGCCAGACGCGTCAACCCGGTGAACCCGGCCAGCACAAGGCTGCCATCGGCGGCCTGCACGACGCTGGCGACCGGTTTGGCCAACGGCGCGCCATAAGGCCGCAACTGCGCATCGGCTTGAGTGCGGAACAGCGCGCCGCTCTGATTGACCAATAACAACTGGCCATCGGCGGTGCGGATCGCGTCGCTGAAGGAGACTGGCATCGGCACTGGCGCCGGGACGAAACTGGCGCCGTTGTCGCGGGACACGAAGGCGTTGCCCTTCAAGCCCGCGGCCAGCAGAGCGCCGTCTGCGCGCACCTGCAAGGCGAAGAAACTGCCGCTATAGGGGCTGTCGAGGGCGGCGAAGGACTGTCCGCCATCCTCCGAGCGGGCCAGATAACCCTGCTCGCCGGCGATGAACCACTGCGCGCCGTGCGCGGCGAGTGCATACAGATGTGCCCCAACCGGGTTGTCGATCTGGCCGACCAGCGACTGCCAGCTCGCCCCGCCGTCCTCGGTTTTGAAGGCGAGCCCGTAGGCGCCAACGATCAAACCGTGGCGGGCGTCGCTGAACTTCAGCGCCAGAAAGGGTTTGTCCGCACCTTCAGCGACCAGGCGCTCAGCGGTTAGCACTCGCGCCGCGGCCGCATCGGCATCGCTGGCGATGGCCGCTTGTGCGCGGGCCGCGTCCAATTCGAGCTGCGCGGCGCGGCGGCCGTCCAGTTGCACCTGCCAGGTCTCCCCCGCATCGGCGGACATCAGCACCGCCCCGCCATGGCCGACCGCCCAGCCGTGTCGGGCATCGACAAATTGCACTGCCGTCAGGCTTACCGACACCGGCACGGACGCCTGACGCCAAGTGATACCGTTGTCATCAGAGAGCAAGACGATACCGCGCTCGCCCACCGCCACCAGCCGCGCGCCGGCCTGTGCCAGATCGAGCAACACCGCGTGTTCAGCCTGCGGCGCGTGCATCGCCGGAGTGCTCAATACATCGCCGACCGCTGCTTCGGCTGCGCTCAAGGGCAGTGCCAAAGGCAACGCCAACGTCAGCAAGCCCACCAACTGACAGATTCTGTTCATAGCCACCTCGAAACCAGTGTGAAACCGGACCTCGACCTGCGTCGCGGTCCGGCTCGATTCAGCGAACCCCGGCACCCGCCATCGCCGCCGGTGAGAATTCCGAGGCCTTGTAGCGATCGACCACGCCGTACTGCTCAGCCAGACCGGTGTAGACGTTTTGGATAAACCAGGCGCCGGACGTCAGGTCATAGAAACCCGAAGACAGCTGCGCCTGCGCCGGCAGGTCCGGCAGAACGGCGGGCAGCGACCACAGGGTCTTGGCCAGTTGGCCGTTGGCGTCCCAGCGATCGCCAAGCATCGCTTGCCAGGTGTCTTCGTCGAGGTAGTAGCGGCCCTTCGGCAATTGGTGGCGCTTGCCCGGTGCCAGCTCGGCATCGATTACCCACACGCGATGCAGCTCCCAGCGCACGTAATCGGGGTTCATGTGATGGGCGGAGAACAGATCTTCGGGTTTGTTGGCGGTGAGGACCTTGTTGGTGTTGTAAGGGATGTACATTTCCTGCTTGCCGACCAGTTTCCAGTCAAAGCGATCCATGCGCCCCTGGAACACGCTCAATTCATCGAACGACATGACTCCGGCGGTGGCCGGTGTCGGGGTGTCACAGCAAGCGTTGGGCAACTTGCGCACGCGGCGCTGGCCAGTCAGGTAAACGTGGGCCTGTGATTTGTCGCCGTTGATATTGGTGCGGCCCATGATCTGCTCACCGGCGCGCAGCGGCGGGCCGACGTTGAGCAGGCGGAACAGCCAATAATCGCCGGCGAACGTTTCCGGCGAGCCGTCCTGGTAGTAATACGGCATGTCCTGAATCGCCTGGCCGTCGGTGGTCATCACCGACTTGCCGTCAGCGGTCATCAGGTAATGACGGAAGTGCATGGCCAACGAGGTCCCGCGCCAGTTCAGCACGTGGTTCCACATGGCTTCGGCGCCGTTGCGCGGGATCGGGAACGGAATACCGCCGAACGCACCCTCCGGTACCGGCCCGGCGCTGCTGTCCACCAGTTTGGCGCGGGTCGCGTTTTTCAGGGTGTTGTCATACACCCACTGCGGCGCGGCAGCCGAGCGCCGGGTCGGGTAGACGTCGATGCGATAGGTGTCCGGAAAGCGCTTGAACATTTCCCTGGTGCCGTCGCTGAGTTTGCTGGCGTACTGCGCAAGATTTTTTGAAGTGATGCTGAACAACGGTTTGTCAGCGGCAAACGGATCGCTGCGCTTGCCGCCCGGTTTGTAAGACGGCTCGACCTTGGTGTAACCGCCCTGCCAGGCCGGGATGCTGCCGTCGGCATTGCCGGCACGCTCGGCGCCCATCGGCGTCAGCGTCGTCGACAGTTTCGCTGCTTCCTCGGCAGTGGCGGCGCGCGCGCCATGGCTCAGAACGGCCAAAGTCCCCAGCAGTGCGAAACACACAGCCTTGAGTCGAAAGGCACGATGGTGATGATGAGAAGTCATGCGCAAGTCCTCTTAAAACGTGGTCTTGACGGAAAAGGCCAGGTAATCCCGATCCTTCAGCGATTGTTTGTAATTGAACTGGCTGAGGCCATTGAGGTTGGTGTCCTCGGCGCCGTAGTAATGGGTGTAGGTCAGGCCGGCGGTGACGCGGTCGAGGTAGGTAGCCGAGATGCCGATGTTGATGTCGCCACCGTTATCCGGGCCGAACGAGCTGACCACCGCTGATTTGCCCAAGGGGAAGTAGCTGACGCCCACCGGAATGCTGATATCGACGCCGGAGAAGAACTGCCGATAGGTCGGCGTGTAGACGAGTTTGAAACCGAGGCCGTCGTCGGTGGCGTTGGGGTCCAGCGCGGCGCGGTTCTTGGTCACGCTGAGCAGACGGTTCCATGCGACTTCGCCGACCAGTCCGGATTCCCGGGCGAGAAAGTTGGGGCCGAACGAGGCAATGACGTTGAGGTTGACGTGAGCCGTTCGACCCACCGCGTATAGCGCATCGTCATCGTTATCGGCGACGACGCCTGGCAGCACGGTCTGGCCGTTGGACACCAGCGGCATGTTCCAGCGCATCGACGCTTCACCGGCGAAGCTGTATTCGTCCATGGTCGTGGAAAAACTGGCACCAAGGGCGCGAATGTCTTCCGGGTAGACCCAGTAATACTCGCCGATCTGCCCGGTGCTGAAGTTCGGCGCACCCGCCGAAGGTTTCAGGTAAAGCTTGGGCGTCTTGTCGTGATACTGGATCGCATAGAGGCCGTATTCAACGCTTTCGGCGCTGTATTTCAGCTGCAAACCGCCCTGCCCCGAACTGCGTGCTTCCTTGTCATTGCCATGGAAAAAGGCCGCCGGACTCGCCGGATTGCCGCCGAGAAATGGCGGGAACGGTGCACCGACAATCAGCCGCTCGGTGCCCTCGCCGATGGTGTCGCTGGTGGAGAAATAGCTGCCCGCCGCCGGCAGGCGTGTCTCTTCCCATTCGAGCTGGTAGAAGCCGCCGAGCGAGATGTCGTTGGTCAACTGGAAGGTGCCCGACAGTTGATTGACCGGACGGGTGATTTCCTTGAACTGGGTGTTCGGCACCGACTGCGCCTTGACCACGTCGACCGGGGCCATGCCGCCGGCAATGCCGTTGGCGCCGAAGAACAGGCTCTCGCCCCAGATCAGACCGTGGCGTCCGGCGCGCACCGAGGTCGCGCGGTCGGCCAGTTCGCCGTTCCAATACACGAAGGCGTCGAGGATTTCCGCATCACCGCCGTGCAGGTGGCGGGTGTCATCGGTGAACTCGTCGTAATCCACCGAGCGTGCGTTGGCCCGGGACGGATCGTTGTTGTCATTGCTGCCTTGATACTCAGTGTCGTACCACCCCGCGCCACTCAAGCGTGCGCCGAAATCCCGATACGACAGATCGAGTTCGGACAGGATGTCGGTACGGTTGGAGATCAGGCCTTTCTTGAATGCGCGATCGCCGTCGTCCTGATTCAGCGCAACCTGACCTTCGGACAATTTGCTGCTCGGGTTTTGCGTGCGCCACGCGGCGCTGTACTTGACCGTGTTGTCCCAGCGCAATGTGAAATCCGGATTGCCGGTGTCGATGTCGAACGCCTGCGCCGCGTGGCTGCACACCACCAGCACGGCAGCGATACTCAAACCGAAGGGTGCAGACGAGCAGACCCGGCGACGCGCGAGCGCCGCAGTCGTTGAACTAACCATCGCGTTAACCTCTTGTTTTTATAGTGGTAACTGCTGTGGGTGGAGCGCCGTGGGCGGCTAGATCGGCTCGGCGGTGCGCGCGAGCATTTGCTTGACCAGACCGATGCGATCAAAGCTGCGGTCGTGTTGCATCTCCTTGTCGCCGGCCAGCACCGAGCTTTCGCTGATGTACTTGCAGCGCTCGAAGCGCCGCGCCATGAAGCGCTGCAACTGCGCCTCGACACTGCTCGCAGCGGACGAATCACGGGTGAGTTCTTCGCTGAGCACGATTGCATCTTCGATGGCCATGCCAGCGCCCTGCCCAAGGTGCGGGGTGGTTGCGTGGGCGGCATCACCGATCAGCAGCACGCGGCCGCGATGCCACGGTTCATCGACGAATACCACTTCCATCGGCTTGTAGACGACTTGGCGGCTGTCGGTGATTTGCTCGCGCAGTTCGCCGATCAGGCCGCTGAAGCCTTGCAAGCGTTGGCGCATCTGCGGCGCGAGATCGGCCGGGTCCATCCATGGGTTGGACGGTTCGTGGGAGGTCAGGAACAGGTACATCAGATCACCGGCCAGCGGCACCAGCCCGGCGTTGCCTTCGGCGCTTTGATAGTTGGCCAGGTGATCGATCTGTGGCGCGCGGGGGAAGTTGTAGCGCCATACCGACTGGCCAGTGAAACGCGGGGTGTAGGTGTCGCCGAAGACCAGACTACGCACTTTCGAAAACAGGCCGTCGGCGCCGACCACCAGATCGTAGACACCGCGACTGCCATCGGTGAACAGCACGTCGACTTTTTGGCCGTTGTCATCCAGCGTCTCGACACTCAGACCCAGCCGGACTTTTGCACCAAGGCCAAGGGCGGTTTCGCTGAGCACCTTGTGCAGCGCCAGACGCGAAATGCCGACGTTCGCCGGGTACTGCGGACCGGCCAGACGCTGTCCCGGAATCTGTGCCAGTTGCTGACCGCCCGGGCCGTAGATGGCCACATCTTCAAAGGCATAAGCGGCATCAAGGTAACCGTCGAGAACGCCCAGTTTGGCCATCTCGCGTACCACGTTGCTCTGCTGAATAATCCCGACGCCGTAGACCGTCCACTCGGATTTGAGCTCGATCAGGTCGACCTCGATACCTTTGCGCCGCAACGCGATGGCTGCGCACAAGCCGCCAATACCACCGCCCACGATCAGAACGTTGTTCACTGCACTCATGGCTCACTCTCTTTTTATTCTTGTGATCGAAGCAGCGTCTTGCGCTACGTCGTTGGGTGAAGCTTCCCGGCAAAGCAGGGATTTGACTAATCGCGAGTGGGGATGCGATGTATCGCCGTACGCGATACATCGATTGGTCCCGACACTGGCCTCGGCTCGGGCAGCAACACCCGCAGCCAACCGCCCTCTTCACGCCATTCCAGTGCCTCCAGCGATTGCCCGAGACACGGGCCGTAGACGCATTCGCCGGTGCTCGGCAGGAACTGCGCGCCGTGGGCATAGCAGACGATCAACCGGCCATCGGCCGACAAAAAACGGTCCTTGCGATACTCAAGTCGCACGTCCAGATGCGGGCAACGGTTGCGATAAACCCGCACCTGACGGCCATGGCGTAGAGCAAACAGACTGTCGCGCCCCTGCTGCAACGGATCGAACCCACGTGCCTGCCCTTCGACCAATTCATCCAGCCGACACAGCGGCCACTCGCGCTCATTCATGTCCCGGTCTCAACCAAGCTTCGGTGGCGGGCCGCCGGGCGCCCACTTTTCCTTGCTGCCAAACAGAAACAGCTGCGAGTTGTCCGCCGACAGCGGCGCACGCCGGGCTTCCCAGGCGTCATCGTGCTTGTCCATGTCGGCGTCATATTCGATGTGGCAGCCCAGCGGGCTGTTGAAGTACCAAAACCAGTTCGAACCAAACAGATGCCGGCCCGGGCCCCAGAAACTGGTCCAGCCCTTCTCCTCGAAGCGCGTGCCGGCGAGCAGCACTTCGGTGCCGCTGCCCATGTGAAAAGTAAAGTGTTCACAGCCTTTCATATGCGCAGGGGTCTGGATCATGAACAGGCAGTGGTGATCGTCAGAGCCGGCCGGACGCATGAACGGTCCGGCGCCGATGAAGGTATCGGTGGTGCGAAAGCCCAGACGCTGCGCATAGAACGCCTCGGCCCTCGCCGCGTCCGGGACGAAATACACCACATGCGACAGGGTCCGCGGGATGGCGCTCATCTCCGGGCTGATGCCGGGCTGATTGAGTGGACGCTGCGGCGCGTGGCCGGCGGCGTTGGTCAGATCGGCCGGGGCGCTGTAGGGCTTGCGCACGCTGACTTGAAAGGCAATCGCAAAGCCCATGTCATCAACGCTGTGCAGCACGCCGTGAGCGTCGCGGCTGACGGGCCGGTCGCGTGCCAGTTCGTCTTCGATGGCATCCAGGTCGCTGAGTGCGCCGACGCCATACACGGTTTCACGAATCGACGGCGCTGGGCCAATGGCCGCTGGCAGGTCGGGGTCATCGGCGCGGCGGATGATTACGGCGGTGCCGTCGAGTGCTTCGAAACGCCCGCCCTGACTGTCGACACCGACCGGCGCAAGGCCATAGTCGCGCAGGCAATCGGTACAGGCTTGGATGTCATCGACGCCAAAGATCAGGGCATCAAGGCCAATGATGTTCATGGCTTACCACTCCATTGAAATTATGATCCGGCGGCCGCCGCCGCAGACGCCAAAAAAGCGTTGGGCCAGACAGGAAACCGGTGGTGGTGTCGGCGGCTGTGGGCCGACTGCGGCGAAGATTGGCGCAAGGCTCGGCAGCTGACTAATCGCGAGTGGGGATGCGACCTATCGGCAAACGCGATACCTGCCTGGGTGGTTGACGCGCCGATGGAATCGTTCGAAGGTATTGGCAAAATAAATACAACAAGCGGACCTGCCCATGCGTTTCAACCACCTGGACCTGAACCTGCTGGTGGCGCTAGATGTGCTGCTCGAAGAGCAGAACATCACCCGCGCCGCCGAACGCCTGCACATGACCCAGTCCGCGACCAGCGGCGTGCTCGGGCGTTTGCGTACATATTTCGAAGACGAGTTGCTCGTTCAGGTCGGGCGCAAGATGCAGCCCACGCCCTACGCCACCGAGCTGGCCAAACCGGTGCGCGAAGTGCTGCTGACGATTCAATCCTCGATCACCGCCAAACCGGTGTTCGACCCGACAACAAGCAAGCGCCACTTTCGTCTGGTGACTTCCGATTACCTGATCAGCGTGCTTTTTGCTCAGGTGATCCAGAAGATCCATCAAGAGGCGCCGAACATCACTTTCGAAATGCTCGGCCCCAGCGACAACTCCGGCGAATTGCTGGTGCGCGGTGAGGTCGATCTGATGATCGTGCCCGAGCGCTACATCATTGAAGGTCACCCTTCGCAGCTGTTGTTCGAAGAAGAACATGTCTGCGTGGTCTGCCAGGGCAACAGCGCGGTTGGTGCCAGCCTGACTCTCGAGCAATACATGGAGATGGGCCACGTCTCGGTGGGTTTCGGCCGCACCCGGCACATGAGCATCGAAGAGTGGTTCATGAACCAGTACGGTTTCAACCGCCGTATCGAAGTGATTACCAGCGACTTCAACACCCTGCCCCAACTGATTGTCGGGACCCAGCGCATCGCCACAATGCACCAGCGCCTGGCCAATCTCTATGCGCGCTATCTGCCGCTGCGCATCCTGCCGCCACCGGTGAAAATTCCGCTGATGCGCGAGTACATGCTCTGGCACCGCAGCGTCGACGGCGACCCCATGCACCGCTGGCTGCGCGAACGCATCAGCGAGTTCATCCAGCATTTGGAGCAGCCGCCTATCGAGTCTCGCGATACCTCGTATCCGCCGTCACGATTGGCCAATTAACCGGTTGATCCTTAACGTGCCTTGCAAATGCCAAGGCAACCACAAGGACAACAAAAATCATGTTCCGCTACTTCCCGACCAACTACGTGTGGAATCTCTCGGTCGACCTGGCCATTGAAATGGGCGCCCGCATGGGCGAGATCGAGGCCATGTGCGCACCACTGCAAGAGGCCGCCAAACAACCGGACGCAGCCGGCACCAAGGCGTTTCGCGAGACCTGGGCGAAAATGGCCGACAAGCTCTGCGGCCTCGCCGAAGAAGACGAAAGCAATGGCCGGCTGCTCTCTGCCGGCGAGAAATACAACCGCGCCGCGACTTACTATCTGACCTGCGAGCGCCTGCAAGCCCACGGCGCGCCGGGGCGTACCGAGTTGTATCAGCGTTTTTTGCAGACCTTCAAACGCGGCATCGAACTGTCGCAGGAAAACTGCCAACGGGTGGAGATTCCTTATGAAGGCAAGCACCTTTCCGGTTTGCTGGTACGCGCCGAAGGCGTCGAGGGGCCGGCGCCTATTCTGGTGCAGGTCAACGGCCTGGATTCGACCAAAGAGATGAAATACCGCGTCGGCCTGCCGGCCTGGCTGGCCAAGCGCGGCGTGTCGTCGCTGATCATCGACCAGCCCGGCACCGGCGAAGCGCTGCGCCTGCATGGTTTGACGGCACGTTACGACAGCGAGCACTGGGCCAGTCGCGTGGTCGACTGGCTGGAAACCCGTGATGACGTCGACGTCAAACGCATCGGCCTCGAAGGCGTTTCTCTGGGCGGTTATTACTGCCCGCGCGCAGTGGCGTTCGAACCGCGCTTCGCCTGCGGCGTGGTGTGGGGCGCGAACCACGATTGGCGCAACGTGCAGAAGCGTCGCCTGGAAAAAGAAGGCAGCTTCCCGGTGCCGCATTATTGGGCGCACGTCTGCTGGGTGTGGGGTGCCAAGGATGTCGAGGAATTCATGAGCATCGCCGAAAATGTCCACCTCGACGGCGTGCTCGACCGCATCAAAGTGCCGTTCCTGGTCACCCATGGCGAACAGGATTCGCAGATCCCGCTGAAGTGGGCGCATCGCACTTACGAGCAGTTGGTCAACAGCCCGAAATGCGAGCTTAAGGTCTTCACCGAACGCGAAGGCGGCGTGCAGCATTCCAGTTTCGATAACAGCATCAATGCCGGCCACTACATCGCTGACTGGGTCGCCGAAACATTGGGCGGCCGTACGGCATAAGCGCTTCGTCAGCAACACCACACCACCCTGTAGGAGCGAGCCTGCCCGCGATGAGGCCCTCCGCCTCAACTCAATGGCGCCTGCCACACCGCCATCACGAGCAGGCTCACTCCTACAATTGACCGTATTCCTTCAGTTCAACCCGATCCCCCTGTGAGAGCGAGCCTGCTCGCGAAAAGGCCTTCCGCCTTAACATCAAACCTCCTGACCCACCGCCATCGCGCAATGCCATACCCTGCTCGCCGCCACCAACCTGAGCACCCTCCAGCCGCAAACGCAGGTGATCGAAAACGAAAAAACCTGCCATGAAGAGGCAGGTTTCCCATTGCCAGCGCTCGATCAGCGTGACGGCGGATGCTCCGTCGAAACCGAATTGGCCGCATCCACATCCGACATGTCTTCTTCTACAGGCGCCTCATCTTCCGGCGGCAAAGGCGCCTCGGGGTTTTCGCGCTTGGGATCGTGCCCGGTCTCGTTGTCGGTGGTGCGCGTCACGGCTTGTTGCGACTGGTTGCCCGGTGCGTTTTCATCAATGTCCATGTCGGTCTCCGAGGTGTTCAGCGATAGGTACCTGAATGTGTGAAATGCCGGCGCGTGACAAGTGCCCGGCAATGGACGAACGGCTTTCTGTAGAAAACGCAAAAGCCTGCTTTCGAGGCAGGCTTTTGCGTTGTGTTGGAGGCTTACTTCTGCTGCGTCAGCGCCGAGTAGCTGTTCATCAGGTTGCGGTAGTTAGGAATGCGCTGCGACAACAGATTGCCCAGGCCTTCAATGTCGTTGCGCCAGTCGCGGTGCAGCTCACAGGCCACCGAGAACCAGTTCATCATCTGCGCGCCGGCCTGAGTCATGCGGCTCCATGCGGCTTGTTGCACGGTGGTGTTGAAGGTGCCGGACGCATCGGTGACCACGAACACATCAAACCCTTCCGCCAGCGCCGACAGCGTCGGGAACGCTACACAGACATCCGTGACCACACCGGCAATGATGATCTGCTTGCGCCCGGTGGCCTTGATCGCCTTGACGAAATCTTCATTGTCCCAGGCGTTGATCTGGCCAGGGCGAGCGATGTACGGCGCGTCCGGGAACATCTCTTTCAGCTCCGGTACCAGCGGGCCGTTCGGGCCTTGTTCGAAGCTGGTGGTGAGGATGGTTGGCAAGTCAAAGAACTTGGCCAGATCCGCCAGCGCCAGCACGTTGTTCTTGAACTCGTTCGGCGAGAAGTCCTGCACCAGCGAGATCAGACCTGTCTGGTGATCCACCAGCAGTACGATAGCGTCGTCTTTGTTCAGGCGGTTGTAGGTTGGAGTGGTCATGATGTGCGTCCCTTTTCAAGTTTGAAGTTTTGTTGTTGCGTTCAAGTTGGGTACAGATTACTGACGCACAGCAAAGGGATAAATCGGCTGAAAAGCGTTTCACCGTCCACTCAAACCGGACAATGGCAAACGTTGAAAATGCTCGACGGTTAATCCGCCAGAACGTCGCCATGCTATGCTCCGACAGAGAAAACGAGGGGTTAACAATGAGCGAATCAGCCACTGACAGCGTCGCGAGCGAAGTTCGCAAGCTCGCGGAAAAACACAGGGTAGGCGCCGAGCGTGACGGCCTGAGTCGCATGGCGGTGACGATAACGCGGCTCGCCGGTGATGCCGTTGAACTGGACAGTGTTGAGCAACTGCTGGTCAACCTGAAGCGAAAGGGTGTCTTGAACAAGTCTGAAATCATGGCCTTACAAGGACGTTACCTTCAGGAAAAAAGGCATTCGAAGAAGCAGCTCAGCGCATGACGTTCGACCCCTTCGGCGATTTCGAAACTGAAGGCTACCTTCGCAACTCGCTCAAGCTGAAAGACCCGGCTGAAGTAAAGGAATCGGAACATCTCTCTTTCGAAGCCAGTATCGAAGACGCCCTTGCTCATCTGGCAAAAAAAAGATCCATCGACTATCAAGCGGTACTCAGAACTCATGAAATCCTGTTTGCCGGTTTCTACCCATGGTCAGGCAAAGACAGGAATGAGCTGGTTCCCCACCTCGCGGTTTTCAAAGGATCAAAAGACGATCCGCATCACACACCTTTCGAGCGACCTGAGCTGATCAAAAGATCCGTCGAATATGCGCTGGAGCTGGCTGCAAACAAAAAACGCTTCCACGAGCGCCCTGGCGAGGTGATGGGCCAATTGGCTTTCGCTCATCCGTTTCTGGATGGTAATGGGCGGACTATCCTGCTTGTTCACATGGAACTGTGCTACCGGGCCAAGTTTGCCATCGATTGGTCGAAGACCAACAAAGATGCGTATTTACGGGCGCTCAGCGACGAGATCCGCGATCCTTCCAGAGGCTACCTGGACGATTATCTGAAGCCTCACGTCGTAGACATCTCAAGCCGTGAGGAATGGCCCGGAGTGATTGGCGATATCAAAGGGTTGGACGGTTTGGACAAGGAAGGAATCGTCTACGCGAATCTGGACAATCCCGACATTCAGCAACTGTATGAAACCTACAGAACGCAGCCAATAAAGTGACTGCAGAAGCCTGCTGTTAGAAGCAGGCGTTAGTTGTCTGGCAGCCAGTCTCTTGACCTTGCCGTCTGGGCGACGCAGACCTGCTTACGCGCCCTGACGACTCAAGCTGAAATTCACTCAATCGTAAAACGGCTCAACCAACGCCCGACTACCGACAAAGAAACTGTCCGCCACCAAGCGCAACGGTTGCAGATCGAGGTCGCTGGCCTTGTCGCCGATCAATTGCTGGAAGTGGCGATAGACCGCTGCGTACTCGCCCTCCTCCGACACACGTTGGCGCACGCCGTCGATACTCAGCACGGCGCCGCCGTTGTCCAGGCGCAGGACGCCCTCGGCGCAGCGGATTTCGATGCTCCACAGTTCGTCGTGGCCATGGTCGAAGTCGAACTCGGCGCGCACGTCGAGACGACGCGCATCGGACATGTTGATCGAGGCGGCAATCGGCGACTGGCAGTTGCTCGGCACGCGCAGCTCGGCGGCTTCGACAAACAGCGGCAGCGCCAGCAGGTGGGTGACGATCGACAAGGCGTTGATGCCCGGGTCGAACACACCGAGGCCGCCCGGTTGCCAGATCCATGCCTGACCCGGATGCCACTTGCGCACGTCTTCCTTCCAGTCAATCTGTACGCTTTGCAGGGTGCGGCTGGCCAGCCAGTCGCGGGCGGCGGCGATGCCCGGCGCATAGCGCGAGTGCCAGGCGAACAAAGCACTGACGCCTTGTTCCGCGACTTGCTCGACCAGGGCCATGGCTTCGCCCAATGTTGCACAGGGCGGCTTTTCCACCAGCACGTGCTTGCCGGCCGCCAATGCCTGTTGCACCAGCGCGAAGCGCCCTTGCGGCGGCGTGCAGAACGCAATCGCATCGACGGTCGGGCCGTTCTCGAGCAGCTCGCCCAGAGACTGGAAGTTTTCCACCCCGGCGCAAGGTTTGCCTTGGGTAGCGACCGCCACTAACTGGAACGCTGGGTTGGCGAGGATGGCGGGGACGTGTTGATCCTGGGCGATCTTGCCGTAGCCCACCAGGCCGAGACGAATCGGTTGCATTACAGACTCCTGTTGTTGTTTTGGTCTTTGCAGCGCAGCGGCAAGAGTACGTGTTTCTGCGCTCGCCTCCAATCGTCATACTATTTAAATCGACTCTGATCACAACGGACGAATGAGGTGTATCCGTCATTTCTTCTTACACCTTTTGTCGCCCGATCCGGCACCGCGCGGCGTTCGGCAGCCGGCGATCAGCCTCAGTTTGCTATCATGCGGCGCTTTTACGGTTAACCCCTCGCCAGTCCTGCCGACTGGCAGGCTGCAAAAGGCGGTATTAGATGACGGCTTTGTTGACTCGCCGCAAGGTACTTGCGGGAATGGGCGTACTCGGGCTCGGCCTGCTCGCCGGTTGCGACACCCGTGGCCAACTGTCGTACAAGTACGGCAAGGATCTGAGCGACAAGATCCTCGGACGCACCTTCAAGCTGAAGAACCCCGAAGGCGAAACCATGTCGCTGTCGAGCTTTCGCGGAATGATGCCGATGATCTTCTTCGGCTTCACCCAGTGCCCGGCCGTTTGCCCCACCACCCTGGCCCGCGCCGCGCAGATCAAGAAACTCATGGGCCGCGACGGCGATCGTTTGCAAGTGGTGTTCATCACCCTCGACCCCGAGCGCGATACGCCGCAGATCCTCGACGCCTACGTCAAAGCCTTCGACCCGAGCTTCGTCGCGCTGTACGGCACGCTTGAGGAAACCAAGGCCACCGCCAAGGAATTCGACGTGTTCTACGAGAAAGTCCCGGCCGGCGACACCTACACCATCTCCCATACGTCCACCAGCTACGTCTATGACTCGCGTGGTGAGTTGCGCCTGGGCCTGTCCACTTCGCTGACGGCTCAAGAGTGCACGGAAGATTTGCTTACTGTTATGGAGGTCTGCTGATGCATCCCGTTCTGAATCACCTCAAACGCACCGTATGTGCACTGTCCCTGCTCGGCTTGGCCTTCCAGGTGTCGGCGCAGACCAAAGTCGACGACGCCTGGGTCCGTGCCACCGTGCCGACCCAGTCCGCCAGCGGCGCGTTCATGACCGTCACTGCCGACACCGACAGCAGGCTGCTCAGCGTTGCCTCGCCAGTGGCCAAGGACGTGCAGATTCATGAAATGAGCATGAAAAACGATGTGATGACCATGGGCCCGGTGAAATCGGTTGAGCTGCCAGCCGGCAAAGCCGTGAGCTTCGACCCGAACGGCTACCACGTGATGCTGATGGGCCTGACCGGTCAGTTGAAGGAAGGCGACAGCGTGCCGCTGACCCTGACCGTGGAAAATGCCAAGGGCGAGAAAGAAACCATCGAAGTCAAAGCACCGGTTCGAGCGCTAACCAACATGGGCGGCCACGATCACAGCAAGATGCATTGATCGCTGCCTGAAAGACTGTTCGCCTGACATAAAACGGGGCGGCCTGATCGATGATCGGGCCGCCCCGTTTTTTATTGGCCGGTAGAAGGCTTAAGCCCCTAAACCTGTGGGAGCGAGCCTGCTCGCGAAGGCATCAGGTCAGTCAAATCATCTGTGGCTGAAACTGCGCTTTCGCGAGCAGGCTCGCTCCCACATTAATTCTGGGTGACGCCCAAGCCCTCAACTCCCTGCGCCACCATGCGCTTCTTCAAAGAAGTAATCCTTCCAGCTCGCCGCTTTGTTCTTCAACACGCCCAGTTCCTGCAATTTCTCGGCATAAATGAACGTGCGTTGCGGTACGACGGTGAAGTCGATCTCCGGGTCTTTGACGATTTGCTCTACCAGTGCCAGCGGCAGTTTCGATTGCTCTACGCGGATGTAGGCCTGGGCGGCAGCGGGTTTGTCGGCTTTGATGATGTTCTCGGCTTCGGCCAGTGCGTCATAGAAAGCTTTGTAGGTTTTCGGGTTGTCGTCGTGGAATTTTTCCGTGGTGTAGAGCACGTTGAACGTCGCCGGGCCGCCGAGGATGTCGTAGGAACTCAACACTTTGTGCACGTTCGGGTTTTGCAGCGCCTGGTATTGAAACGGTGGGCTGGAGAAATGCGAGTTGATTTCCGAGCCGCCGGCAATCAGCGCAGCGGTGGCGTCCGGGTGCGGCAGGCTGACTGAAATGTTGTCGAACTTCTTGAACTGCTCGTCTCCGAATTCCCTGGCGGTTTCAATCTGCAGGGTGCGCGACTGGAAACCCACGCCAGCGGCTGGCACGGCGATGCGGTCCTTGTCGCTGAAGTCCTTGAGGGTTTTGATGTTCGGGTTGTTGGTCAGCAGGTAATTGGGCATCGAGCCCAGCGCGGCGATGGCTTTGACGTTCTGCTTGCCCTTGGTGCGGTCCCACACGGTGAGCATCGGCGGCACGCCGGCCGAGACGACGTCCAGCGCTCCGGTAAGCAGCGCCTCGTTCATCGCCGTGGCGCCGGAAATGCTGTTCCAGTCGACCTTGATCTCCAGGCCCTGGGCCTTGCCGTGTTTTTCGATCAGCTGTTGATCGCGCACGACGTCGAGAATCAGGTAACCGATGCCGAATTGCTGGGCGATGCTGATCTTGCCCTCGGCCTGGGCGAAGCTGCTGAACAGCGCACCCGCTGCCAGAGTAGCAGCCAACAGAGTCAGCGCAGAACGTTTGAACGGTGTGGCCATGACAACCTCGCAGCATGGGGATGGGCTGAAAGGTCTGACTTTATAGCTATAAAAAATAGAAATTAAATACCTTTATCGCATATCCATAGCACTGAGCGACTCGACGCCTGGTGAGAAAATTCTTCAGTGGTGCAGAGGCCTACAACAGTCTGAAACAAAAAACTGCTCCTTCTGAAAACGGCTCTAAGGCTCGAAACCCCCATCCGCTGCGGGCGCCGGAAATTTCAGGGATCGCCAGTCGCAGGTTTAAAAAGCCGATCAGCCTTCCTGCTCTTGATATCATCACCCACACTTTTTTGACCCTTTGATGACATGCAGGCCTTTTCGTGAGCGTTCTTTTCAACTGGCTGCGGCGGCCGAATGCCCGCCTCCTTTCCCTGATCGTTCTGGTATTGATGGTGCCGGTGTGCCTGCGTGTGGCCCTGGGCTGGTCGACACCGCTGGGCTTTCTCTCGGACCTGGCCGTCGGCAGTCTGCTGATCGTGGCGCTGCATCGCCGCGCGTGGTGGCTGGCCTTGCCAGTGCTGGTGTTCTGGGCGCTGCTGGCGATCGCTACGGCAGAACTGGTCAGCGCCGTGGGTCGGCTGCCGACGCCTTCCGATATTCATTATCTGATCGATCCGCAGTTCGTCGAGAATTCCACCGGCGGCGGACTTGCGCACCCTGCCCTGACCATCTCTTTGTTGGGTGCGCTGGTTTTCTGGCTGGTGGCTCAGTTTGTTGGTCGCGGCCTGTCTCGCCCTGCTCTGCCTCGCTCTGTCTGGGCCGCGCCAATCGTGTTGTTCGCCGCACATTGGGGAGCGCAAAACCTGTGGCCGAATGATGGCGACGCCTGGCGCCTGTACAACCTGCCGCATCAATTGCTCGCCAGCGAAGTCGCCGACCTGCAGATCCAGGCCGAGGAATGGCTGGACGGCGACGTTGAAGAACCCACACCGGCGATGGCCGGGCTCACCGACGTTGACCTCAATGGCCAGAAGCTGCTGGCTGCGCCGGGTCAGGCGCGCAATGTGCTGATCATTGCCCTGGAAGGCATTCCCGGCGCCTACATCCGCGCCAACCGCGAAGCGATCGGCAGTCATTACCAGGAAGACTTGATGCCCAACCTCAGCCGCTGGGCCGAGCGCGGCATGAACACCCCGGATTACGTGCTGCACACCCACCAGACCATTCGTGGTCTGTACGCCATGCTGTGCGGTGACTACGACAAGCTCAACAACGGCACGCCCAAAGGCGTGGAAATGCTCACCCTCAACGAACGCAATCAGGCCTGCCTGCCGGCGCAGCTGCGCGAACACGGCTTCAGCACTCATTACTTGCAGGGCGCGGGCCTGCGCTTCATGGCCAAAGACAAAATCATGCCGCACATCGGTTTCGATGCGACCCATGGCCTGGAATGGTTCAGCAACAGCAACTATCTGGAGTTCCCGTGGGGCAAGGATGACAAGGCGTTCTTCGAAGGTGCGCTGGATTATGTCGACCAACTGAAAAAACAAAAACAGCCGTGGATGCTCACGCTGCTGACAGTCGGTACCCACCAGCCCTACTCCGCACCGGACGATTATCTGCAGCGCTATGAAACACCGAAGCAGGCTGCCGTCGGTTATCTGGACGATGCGCTGGACCAGTTTTTATCAGGACTGGAACGCCAAGGTGTTCTAAAGGACACGCTGGTAGTCATCACCTCGGATGAATCCCATGGCATCGACGGCGTGCGTCTGGCCTCGTCATGGGGTTTCAATCTGACGCTGGCACCGGAACAGGCTCAGCTGCCGCGTCTGAATGCCGGGGTTTACGGCCACGTCGATCTGAGCACTTCGATTCTCGACTATTTCGACCTGCCGGTGCCGACTGCGCTGAGCGGGCGGTCATTGTTCCGCGACTACGATACCGGTCGCGAGATCATGTCCTTCACCAACGGCAAACTGCGCTACCACAACGGTCAGGGCATCTTCTCCGAGTGCGACCTGCCGCGCCGCTGCCGCTACTACCAAAGCGCCGGCTTCATCGCCGAAAGCGCCATCTACAAAGGCACCTACAGCGGCCATCCGGCCCGACAGATTGCCGCGCGCGCCGATGCTCTGGACTTGTCGTTGCTGCGCACACCACTCAATCATCGCTACCAGTTCGGGAGCAACAACATCATCCCTCTGCAAGCGCAGATCAAGGATGACTGGGCCGACAACCTGATTGGCGCGCAATACCTGGAAATGCCCAAAGGCTCACACACCCGCGTACGCCTGACCGTGCGCTCGGTCGATCCGCAGCAGGCGGCGTACATTCAGCTCAAGGCCAAGGAATTCGAACAGGACGTGCAATTGGGCCTGCCGGCTGAAATGGTGGCGACGGCGGATCAGCCGCTGGAGATGGATTTCAGCTTTGAAAACCCGCAGCCGCGCAAAGCCTTCTCGTTTCATTTGCTGGGCTATGGCAATGGCGCGGTCGAGGTCTCGGACTTCAGCGTGATCACTGAACTGCCTGGGCAGGATGACATTCTTGATGACGTGCCCGAGGACGACACCGCGCAATCGAGTTGACGTCTTTATTTATAAAGGCTGCGCTCGCCTGTCACTTTGCCTTGGGGTATCGAGTGTAAGATCGAAATTGCCTGTCACTTTCCCGGCTTTTCCCAGATCCAGAGCAAAAGTGCCTGTTACGGTTTTGCGAAAATTGGCAAAGGTGACGATGAGTTCACCCTCAATAATGTGTTGGTCAAAATGATTGATCACAACCTTCCAATACCGTCCCATGGTTGGAAAAGTCACTGTGTGAGGCCCATCCCCCTCCAACGAATTCGGAACAGACAAATCCACCGTGTGTTTAAAATCGTCAGTTCCGATGATGATAAATTCCTTCTCGGTCTCTGCATAAACACATAACTTGCTCTCCAGAAATTTATCGTCATCGAGAAACGCGACAAAGCTACCGGTAGCATTTCGTTTGTTCATAAGGTCACTTGTTCTGTCCTGAGACATGTCGATATTCCCTTAAGGTAAAGGTGACGTTGCGTTGACTCCAACATATTGTGATTGCGTGGTATCAACCACTGTCAAAGCTGACAGTTTTTAAGATCGCTACGAAATAACGCCGCTTTTGCATCACGATATCGCGCTAGCAAAAGAGCCTGCCTATCGCCTGCCAAGACTGCGGCTATTAGCCGACTTGCCAACTCGGGTCTAGCCTTACCAGTCCGAAGTCGGCACGAGCCGGCCGCAGACCTGATAGGGATACGAACATGGCAAACGAATCGAAATGCCCGTTCAACCACGCCGCCGGCGGCGGTACGACGAACCGTGACTGGTGGCCGAATCAACTCAATCTGAAAATTCTCAGCCAGCATTCCCCCAAGTCCGATCCGCTGGGCCAGGACTTCGACTACGCCAAGGCCTTCAAAAGCCTCGACTTCCAGGCGCTGAAACAGGACATCAAAGCGCTGATGACTGATTCTCAGGATTGGTGGCCGGCCGACTTCGGCCATTACGGTCCGCTGTTCGTGCGCATGGCCTGGCACAGCGCCGGGACCTATCGCACCGCCGACGGCCGTGGGGGCGCCGGTTCCGGTCAGCAACGCTTTGCGCCGCTCAACAGTTGGCCGGACAACGTCAGCCTCGATAAGGCCCGCCGCTTGCTGTGGCCGATCAAGCAGAAATATGGACGCAACATTTCCTGGGCCGACCTGATCGTGCTCACCGGCAACGTCGCGCTGGAATCCATGGGCTTCAAGACCTTCGGTTTTTCCGGTGGCCGCGCCGATGTCTGGGAACCGGATGAAGATGTGTACTGGGGTTCGGAAACCGAGTGGCTTGGCGGCGACAACCGTTACGGCAAGAGCAATGGCCCGGTGCAGGAGCCCGGCGACGGCACGCTGGTGGCTGAGCCCGATTTGCATGGCCGCGAAGAAAGCCGCACCGATCAGGGCGAACGCAATCTGGAAAACCCCCTCGCCGCTGTGCAGATGGGCTTGATCTACGTCAACCCGGAAGGCCCGGAAGGCAACCCGGATCCGGTGGCCTCGGCCAAGGATATCCGCGAAACCTTCGGCCGCATGGCCATGAACGATGAAGAAACCGTGGCGCTGATCGCCGGCGGCCATGCCTTCGGCAAGACCCACGGCGCCGGCCCTGCCGACAATGTCGGCCCAGAGCCGGAAGCGGCAGGTCTGGAGCAGCAAGGTCTGGGCTGGAAAAACGCCTTCGGCACCGGCAAAGGCGCCGACACCATTACCAGCGGTCTGGAAGTCACCTGGACCACCACGCCCACGCAATGGAGCAACAACTATCTGGAAAACCTGTTCGGCTTCGAGTGGGAGCTGACCAAAAGTCCGGCAGGCGCCAATCAGTGGCAACCGAAAAACGGCGCGGGTGCGGGCACTGTTCCCCACGCTCACGATCCGAGCAAGAAGCTCTCGCCGACCATGCTCACCTCCGATCTGGCGCTGCGCTTCGATCCTGCCTATGAACAGATCTCGCGGCGCTTCCTGGCCAATCCTGATCAACTCGCCGACGCGTTCGCCCGCGCCTGGTACAAGCTGATCCATCGGGACATGGGGCCGCTCTCTCGCTACCTCGGGCCGGAAATGCCGCAAGAGGAATTGCTCTGGCAAGACCCGCTGCCCGACGTAACGCATCCGCTGATCGATGACAGCGACGCCACTGCGCTGAAAAACAAGGTGCTGGCTTCAGGACTGTCGGTGTCACAACTGGTCTCGACCGCGTGGGCGGCGGCGTCGACCTTCCGCGGTTCAGACAAGCGCGGCGGTGCCAACGGCGGGCGCTTGCGTCTGGCCCCACAGAAGTTCTGGCAGGCCAACCAGCCCGAGCAACTGGACAAGGTGCTGAGCACACTGGAAGGCATTCAGAACGAGTTCAACAACGGCGCGGCCGGTGGCAAGAAAATCTCGCTGGCTGACTTGATCGTGCTGGCCGGCAATGCCGGGGTGGAGAAAGCCGCGCAAAACGCCGGGCATTCAGTGTCGGCGCCGTTCTCGCCGGGCCGCGTCGATGCTTCGCAGGAGCAGACCGATGTCGAATCGTTCGGCTTCCTCGAACCGATCGCCGATGGTTTCCGCAATTACAGCAAAGGCAAATACACGGTTGCGGCAGAAACCCTGCTGATCGACAAGGCGCAATTGCTTACCCTCACGGCACCGGAAATGACCGTGCTGCTGGGTGGTTTGCGGGTATTGAACACCAATGTCGGCCAGACGCGGCATGGCGTGTTCACCGATAAAACCGAAACGCTGACCAATGACTTTTTCACCCACCTGCTGGACATGGGAGTTGAGTGGACCCCAACGTCACGGGATGCCGATGAGTTTGAAGGCCGTGACCGCAAGACCGGGGCGCCAAAGTGGACGGCGACGCGAGTGGATCTGGTGTTCGGCTCGAATGCGCAATTGCGCGCATTGGCCGAAGTGTATGCCAGCGCCGATGCCAAGACGCAGTTCGTCAACGATTTCGTCAAGGCATGGACGAAGGTGATGAATCTGGATCGGTTTGACCTGCGATAACCGAGCAAACGCAACGCCTCATGCAGGAGCTGCCGAAGGCTGCGATCTTTTGATCTTCAAAATCAAAAGATCGCAGCCTCGTTTCACTCGACAGCTCCTACCGGAGCAGGTTACGCCAGGCTCTTGCTCACCACCTCATACACATCGCTGGACAGCGACCCGGACGCCAGAATGCGCTCCAGCTCAGCCTTCATCAACGCCTGACGGGCGCTGTCGTATTTGCGCCAGCGGGTCAGCGGGGCCAGTTGGCGCGAGGCGATCTGTGGGTTGAAACCGTTCAGTTCGATCACCAGATCGGCAAGGAAGCGATAACCGGAACCGTCCGCCGCGTGGAAGTTGATCAGGTTCTGCCCGGCGAAGGCGCCGATCAGTGCCCGCACCTTGTTCGGGTTCTTGATGTTGAACGCCGGGTGCTGCATCAACGCCTTCACCCGCTCCAAACCGCCCGGCAAGGTGCTGCCGGCCTGCACGCTGAACCACTGATCCATGACCAGCGGATTGTCCTTGAAGTGCTCCGCGAAGCTGGCCAAAGCCAGGGCCTTCTGCTCTTCGAACGGCGAGTTGACCAGCACGGCCAGCGCGGTCAGGCGCTCGGTCATGTTGTCGGCAGTTTCGAACTGCTCCAGGGCCGCTGCCAGTACTTCCGGCTTGCCGCTAAGCATCAGATACGACAAGGCGATGTTCTGCAAGGCGCGACGGGCGAAGTGCTCGGCCTCGGCCACGTACGGTGTCTTTTTCGACAAGTCGCGGTTGGCCTGATAACGCAGCCACAGCGCTTCGAACAAGCCTTCAGCGAGTTGCTTGCGGGCAAATTCGCGAGCGACATGAATCGCCTCGACGTCGGCCACTTCGCTGATCTCGGTGAGATAAGCCTCCCCCGGCAGCGAGAGCATTTCGGCAACCATCGCCTGATCCAGCGACTCATCGGACAGCACCGTGCGCAGCGCCGACACCAGACGCGGATCGAGCTTCAGGCTCTCGCCCTTCTGCTGCTGAGCAATCAGTTCCTGAAGCACTTGCACCGACAATTGCTGACCGGCATCCCAGCGGTTGAAACCGTCGCTGTCGTGCTGCATCAGGAACATCAGTTGATCGCGGTTGTAAGGGAAGCTCAGTTTCACCGGTGCTGAAAAGCCGCGCAGCAGCGATGGCAGCGGCTGTTCGTCGATGTCGACGAACGTGAAGGTCTGCTCGGCCTCGGTCACCGAGATCACCCGAGTGGTGCCTTGTGCCGAGGTTTCGCCCGCCAGACGCAGGGCGATTTCGTTGCCCAGACTGTCGAGCAAGCCGAGCTCGACCGGAATCACGAATGGCAGTTTTTCTACTTTGTCCGGAGTCGGCGGGCAGCTCTGGCGGAAGGTCAGACTGTAGGTTTTTGCGGCAGCGTCGTAGGACTCGCTCACCGCCAGACGCGGCGTGCCGGCCTGACTGTACCAGCGCTTGAACTGACTGAGGTCGACGCCATTGGCGTCCTCCATGGCCTTGATGAAATCGTCACAGGTCACGGCCTGGCCGTCATGGCGATCGAAGTACAGATCGCTGCCCTTACGGAAGCCTTCGGCGCCCAGCAAGGTGTGGATCATGCCGACTACTTCCGAGCCCTTTTCGTACACGGTCAGGGTGTAGAAGTTGGAAATCTCGATGAAGCTGTCCGGGCGCACGGCGTGGGCCATCGGGCCGGCATCTTCGGCGAACTGGTGGGTGCGCAGATACGCCACGTCCTGAATACGCTTGACCGTCGCCGAGTTCATGTCCGAGGAAAAACCGGCATCGCGGAACACCGTGAAGCCTTCCTTGAGCGACAGCTGGAACCAGTCACGGCAGGTCACGCGGTTGCCCGACCAGTTGTGGAAATATTCGTGGGCGACAATCGCCTCGACCCGCTGGTGCGCGGCATCAGTCGCGGTTTCGGCGCGGGCCAGCACGGCGCTGGAGTTGAAGATGTTGAGGCCCTTGTTCTCCATCGCGCCCATGTTGAAATCGTTGACGGCGACGATCATGAAGATGTCCAGATCGTACTCGCGACCGTAGACCTCTTCGTCCCAGCGCATGGATTTCTTCAGGCTGTTCATCGCGTGCTGGCACTTGTCGATGTTTTCCGGCTCGACATAAATGCGCAGCGCGACGTTGCGCTGGCTCATGGTGGTGAAGGTGTCTTCGACGCACCACAAGTCACCGGCGACCAGCGCGAACAGGTACGCCGGTTTCTTGAACGGGTCCTCCCAGGTCGCCCAGTGCCGGCCGTCTTCGCCGGGGCCGGAAGCGATCGGGTTGCCGTTGGAGAGCAGCACCGGGTAGCTGTGCTGTTCGGCCACGACGGTGGTAGTGAACTTGCTCATCACGTCCGGACGGTCGAGGTAATAAGTGATCTTGCGAAAGCCCTCGGCCTCGCACTGGGTGCAGAACATCGTGCCGGACTTGTACAGGCCTTCCAGCGCGGTATTGGTTTCCGGGTGGATGCGCACGCTGGTGTCGAGGGTGAACGTTTCACTGCTCGGCTGCAGGGTCAGGTGACTGTCCGAGACTTGATAGTCAGCGGCACTCAGCTCCTGGTCCGCCAGCGTTACCGAGAGCAGTTCCAGTTGCTGGCCGTCGAGCACCAGCGGCGGCAGGCCGGCGCCACGCTCGGGGTTGCGGCGCATCACCAGTTGCGCGTGAACCAGGCTGTGGTCCTCGAACAACTCGAAGGTCAGGTGGGTTTCGTCGATCAGGTACTCGGGCGCCTGATAGTCCTTGAGGTAAATCATCTTCGGTTGTTCGGTGCGCATGCTGGAATCCTTATTGATGCACGGCGAGCTGGTAAGCCGTGTATTTACGAATGTTGATCACGCCGGTGTCGAAGATCAGGTACTGGCCCTTGATCCCCAGCAGCGTGCCTTCGGCAATCGGGTTCTTGTCCAGGTTGAAGCTGACGATTTTCGCCGGGTATTGCTCGACCGGGTAGCGGATTTCCAGCGGTTCGACATCGGCAATCGTCTGAATTGCCTGTAGGCCGAATCGCTCCTGCAAACCTTGCAGGCCTTCTGCGCAGCTTTCGAACAGTTGATCACGCACCTGCGCCAGATCCACCGCCGCCGCATCGCCCTTGAGCAGTGCGCGCCAGTTGGTCTTGTCCGCCACCTGACTGCGGAACAGGTCTTCGACAAACCCCGATTGCTGGCGCGTGGATACGCGCATGATCGGCAGCGCCTGACTCGCGCCCTGATCGAGCCAGCGGGTCGGCAACTGCGTGGCACGGGTGATGCCGACCTTGATCCCCGACGAGTTGGCCAGATAAACCACATGATCGGTCATGCAGAACTGCTGGCCCCACACCGGATCGCGGCAGGTGCCGGCGTCGAAATGGCAGCGCTCCGGGCTCATGATGCACAGATCGCACTGCGCCAGTTTGGTCATGCACGGGTAGCAATAACCCTGACTGAAACTGGTTTTGGTCCTGCGCCCGCAATGGGTGCAATGGATTGCTCCCAGGAACTCCAAACGCAGCGTGCTCCCGATCAACGGGTTGACCGGCACCTCGACGTCATCCAGACGAAACGCGTACTGCACGTTCGACCCGTCCAGACGCGCCGACATTTTGCTGATTGCACCGCGGCCAATCTCGATCAATGGATGGCATCCGACTTGAACAGGATGTTCGGCACTTCGATCGACTTCGACGCACACTCTTGCGGGCCCATGTAACCGGTGCGCTGGTCTTCCGGCAGGTTCTGGATTTCCCAGGCAATCATTGCCTGCAACGACAGCTCGCGCTGCTCGGCGGTGAGTTTGTTGCCGTCGGACCATTTGCCGATTTCCACGGCCAGTTTCAGGCTTTCGTAGATGTCCGGGGTGATGTTGTTGATCATGTCGTTGAAAGAGGACATCAGGGTCTCCGCGCTCTTTACTGAAACAAAAAATTTTAGACGGCCAGTTTACGGCGGTTATACAAACCGCCCAACAAACCGGTAAAGCATCCGATGAGTAACCCGCTCAGGTGCGCGGCGTTGGCGATCTGGCCGAAACCGATCAGCGAGATCAGCCCGGACATGCACACCACCAGCCACACCAGCATCATCACCAGTACCCCGCGCGGCAGGCGATAGGCCGGGTTCGGCGCCAGCAGCTGGAAGATCCAGCAATGTCCGAGCAAGCCGTAAAGCACGCCGGACAGACCGCCGAACAGGCTCGGGCCGCTCCAGACGAACTGCGCGTAGTTGGACACCAGACTGAACAGCAGCGTCAGGCCGATCAGGTTGATGCTGCCCTGGCGCGACTCGATGCGCCGCCCCAGCTCCCAGTACCACATGCCGTTCATGGCCAGATGGAGAATGCCGAAGTGGATCAGCATCGGCGTGACCAGCCGCCACCACTGCCCTGCCGCCAGACTGTCGGCCAGCGGCGTGAAATGGATGTACTCGCCGATCACGCGGAAATCGAGGAAGGTCAGCCAGCGCAGCGTTTCCAGGTTTTCGCCGAGAAAGGTCAAGCCACCGACGATCAGGCTCAACAGCATAATGAACCCGGTGGCTTTGGCGTGTTTCAGCTGTTCGGCGAAGCCTGGTCGTTTGAAGGTCTGGCCTGCGGGAATGTCGAGTTGCTGATCCGGATCGCCGGCCGGGAAGCGCTCGTACAGCGAACGCACGTCCTCGCTGATTTCCTCCGGCGCCCACAACACCTGCTCGCCCGCCTCTTCACTGACCCGATGGGGCACTTGCATGCGTTGCAGCAGTTTGACGAAACCGCTCAAATCCACCGCCAACGGCAGGCGCAATACCGCTATCGCACTCATTGCAGCACCTCCGGCCGCTCGACATCGACCCAGACGAATTTTTGCGGATCCAGGCGCGTTTCCTGATCCAGACGATAGGCCACCAGTTTGCCGTAGAGCACCGCACTGTAATCCAGGCACGCGAGGTTCGGGCGGATCGGCGCCGGTTTGCCGCTGCGCCAGTAATGGCCGACGAACAGCAACGGCTCGTCGACGCCATAGCGCAGCAAAGAATTCTTTTCGCTTGAAGTCAGCGGCGTCTGCGCGACAGGTTCTGGCAACGCATCGGGCTGGAAGACGATGTCGCCGTAGGTTTTCGGGTCGTCTTCCCAGAACTTGGTGCGAAAGAACGAACGCACCAGACCGTCGCCGCTAGTCATGGTCAGGCCACCGGGCAGACGCATGTCGGTGCCGCGCAGCAAGCGGTCGAACACGGTGCAGGCGAAGCTGCCGGGAACCGCCGAGGCCTGGAGGAAATGCTCATCGACGCAGCCATTGGGGAACAACGCCCGCAGCGGCTCGATAAGCCCGGCATCCCAGCACGCATGCACCACGCGAAAACGACCGGCATCGACGAACAGCGGTAGCTCGTAGAACCACTGCTGGAAGTCATGCCAGTCGCCGGGATGGTCTTCAAATTGAGTCAGGGTTTCCTGCAGCAGCCGTGCATGGCGCTTGGTATGTTCGCGCACGAACTGCTTGCCGCTGCCTGGTGGCGCCGGAGTTACCCAGCCGAGCGCGTTGAATTCATGGTTGCCCATGATGCACAGCGCCTGCCCCGCCTCGACCATGTCATGGACGATGTGCAGCGCCTCGCGAATGCGCGGGCCACGGTCGATGATGTCGCCGACGAACACTGCCATGCGTGACGGATGGCGCCAGACCCCGCCCTGCTTGTGATAACCGAGACGGTCCAGCAAGTGTTCGAGGGTCAGAGCGCATCCGTGCACGTCACCGATCAGGTCGTAACTGCGCGCGGGATCGAGCATCAGTCGCCTCCGCCTCCCAACTTGCTGCCCCAGCCAAGCTTGGTGCGGCACACCTCGTAGTAATTGTGATCGAGCGGATGAATCAGGCGCAGCTTCTGCGCTTTCTTGCTCACGGTGATGGTGTCGCCCGGTGCGCAGGTGAAGTGGTTCTGGCCGTCGCAGGAAACCTGCGGGTAGATCTGCATATCTTTGGACACGACGATTTTCAGCTCACTGTTGCCATCGACCACGATCGGCCGTCCCGACAAGGTATGGGGGTACATCGGCACAATCACAATAGCGTCGAGCTTGGGATGCATGATCGGCCCGCCGGCAGACAAGGCGTAGGCAGTGGAGCCGGTGGGCGTGGCGACGATCAGGCCGTCGGCCTTCTGACTGCAGACGAACTGGCCGTCGATGTACAGCTCGAATTCGATCATCCGCGTCGATTTGCCCGGGTGCAGCACCACGTCGTTGAGCGCATCGCCCTGGCCGATGGCCTCGCCATGGCGACGCACTTCGGCTTGCAGCAGGAAGCGGTTTTCCACCAGATAGTGGCCGTCGAGCACTTCGGCGACCTTGATTTCCAGCTCGTCGGGGCGAATATCGGTGAGGAAGCCGAGGCTGCCACGGTTGATGCCCAGCACCGGAATATTATGTCTGGCCAGCGCCCGCGCGGCGCCGAGCAGGCTGCCGTCACCGCCGACGACGATGACCATGTCGCAGACTTCGCCAAGCATCTTGCGCGACGAGGTTTGCAGGCCGTGGCCGGGCAGGACTTCAGCGATGGTGTCTTCGAGGATCACATGCAGGTGACGGTCGAGCAGAAAGCGTTTCAGTCGGCGGACGGTATCCAGCACCTGGGAACTGCCCAGGCGACCGATGATGCCGATATTACGAAATTGCTCCATGGGACCTCTGCGGACAATCGAAAACGCGAAAACCCGATTATGGGCGAAAGCGCCAGATAGACAAAATCCTTTCAGCCTCAAGGGCGGGCTCAGGTTTAAGGCTATGCTCGCAAGATGATCCTCTTTCCCGACCTGTTGCAGTTGCCTCATCAATTACGCCATCCCGAAGTGCGGGACCTGGCGTGGGTCATCCTCGCGCCGCCGATGCTCGCCGCCACGCCGTGGCCACAGCGCCATCCGCTGGCTGGCAGCGACTGGGTGCACGACCCGCAGCGTCTCGAACACTGGCTGCGCGAGCTCGACCGCGACAGTTACGGCCTGCTGCAATGGCTGGCGCAGGCGCGCACCCGGCGTCTGGGTCTGTATTACGAGCGTCTGTGGCAGTTCGCCGTGGAGCATGCGCCGGGCATCGAACTGATCGCCGCCAACCTGCCGATCCGCCGCGCCGGGCACACCCTCGGCGAACTCGACATGCTCCTGCGTGACCGCGACGGCGTGCATCATCTGGAACTGGCAATCAAGCTCTACCTTGGCCCGCAGGCTGGCGATGGCCGCGATCCGGCGCAGTGGCTGGGACCGGGTTGTCATGATCGGCTGGATCGCAAACTGGCGCATCTGGCCGAGCATCAATTGCCGATCTCGGCGCGCCCGGAAAGCCGCGAAGTGCTCGCAGCGCTGGATATCGAGACGTTCAGTGCGCAATTGTGGCTGGGCGGTTATCTGCTGTACCCGTGGCCCGGGCAAGCGGATTCACCGCACGGCGCGCATCCGCAACATCTGCGTGGCAGTTGGCTGCATCAGAAGGACTGGCCGGCGTTTGTCGCGCAGCGGCCGCCCGGGCGCTGGCAACCCCTGCCCCGCCACGCCTGGCTCGCGCCGGCGCATTACCCGGCGGAGCAGGTCTGGGCGGATGAGGATTTGCGTTTGTGGCTGGAAGACCTGCCAGCACTGGCCCCGGCGCAGCTGATGGTGCGCCTGAGCGAGAATGCCCGAGGCGAATGGGAAGAGGCTGAGCGGCTGTTTCTGGTGGCGGATCTTTGGCCGAATGTGCCCGGCCAAGCCTGAGATCTGTGGTGCCCGACCCAATTCGCGAGCAGGCTCGCTCCCATAGAGAATGCATTTCAAATGTGGAATGCGATCCCTATGGGAGCGAGCCTGCTCGCGAAAAGAGCAACTCGGTCTATATGGACAACCGCACCGCCAGTGCCGCCAACGTCACCAGCAACACCGGCACGGTCAGCACAATCCCAACGCGGAAGTAATAACCCCAGCCAATGTGGATGCCCTTGCGCTCCAGCACATGCAGCCACAACAACGTCGCCAGACTGCCAATCGGGGTAATCTTCGGCCCCAGGTCGCTGCCAATCACGTTGGCGTAGATCATTGCTTCCTTGATCACCCCGCTGGCCTGACTGGCGTCAATCGACAGCAAGCCGATCAACACCGTCGGCAAGTTGTTCATGATCGACGACAGCAGCGCCGTCAGCACCCCGGTGCCCATGGCCGCGCCCCATACACCGTGCTCAGCGAACACGTCCAGCCAACCAGCGAGATAACCGGTGAGCCCGGCATTGCGCAGGCCATACACCACCAGGTACATGCCCAGCGAGAAAATCACGATCTGCCACGGCGCTTCTTTCATCACCTTGCGCGTAGAGATCTTGTGGCCCCGCGCGGCAATGCCCAGCAGCAACGCGGCGCACACGGCGGAAATGGCGCTGATCGGAATGCCCAGCGGTTCAAGTGCGAAGCAGCCGATCAAGAGGATCACCAACACCGCCCAACCGGCATAGAACGTGGCCTTGTCGTGGATTGCGGTTTGCGGATTTTCCAATTGTTCCGGGTCGTAAGCCGCTGGAATATCGCGGCGAAAGAACCACAGCAACATGCCCAACGTCGCCGCAACGCTGACGAAATTGACCGGCACCATCACTGCGGCGTAGCGATTGAAGCCGATGTGGAAGAAGTCCGCCGAAACGATGTTGACCAGGTTCGACACCACCAGCGGCAGGCTCGCCGTGTCGGCAATGAACCCGGCGCCCATGACGAAGGCCAGCGTCGCCGCCGGGGAGAATCGCAGCGCCAGCAGCATTGAGATCACGATGGGCGTGAGAATCAGCGCCGCGCCGTCATTGGCGAACAGCGCCGAGACCAGCGCACCGAGCAGCACCATGAAGGCAAACAGCTTGCGCCCACTGCCCCGGCCCCAGCGCGCCACATGCAGCGCTGCCCAATTGAAGAAGCCAGCCTCGTCGAGCAACAGGCTGATGATGATCAGCGCCACGAAGGTGCCGGTCGCGTTCCAGATGATCTGCCAGACCAGCGGGATGTCCGTGAGGTGCACAACGCCAAAAATCAACGCCAGCACGGCGCCCAACGTTGCACTCCAGCCGACGCCGAGACCTTTGGGTTGCCAGATGACGAGGGTGATGGTCAGCAGGAAAATCAGTGACGCAGCGAGCATTCGCAGGAGCCTTCAAATATCGAAAATGGAATGAAAATCAAAATGTGGGAGCGGGCTTGCTCGCGAATGCGCTGTGTCAGACAGCAATTTTTTGTCTGACACAGTGCATTCGCGAGCAAGCCCGCTCCCACATTTGTTTGGTGTACGCGGTTATTTCTTGTGTTGCTCGACGAACTGGCCGTACGCATCGATGAATTTCTGCAGGAACGGCTTCACCGAATCGCTCAGCTTGCCCGCTTCATCAAACGCGTTGCCCGCACCGCCCAGATACGCTTCTGGCTGTTGCAGGCAGTGAATATCGAGGAAAACAAAAGTCTGGCGCAGGTGCTGGTTGGCGCCGAAGCCGCCGATGGCGCCTGGCGATACGCTGATCACCGCGCCAGGCTTGCCACTCCACGCGCTCTGGCCATAAGGGCGCGAGCCGACGTCGATGGCGTTCTTCAACGGCGCCGGGATCGAACGGTTGTACTCAGGGGTTACAAACAGCACCGCGTCGGATGACGCCACTTTCTGACGGAAAGTGCTGTAGGCTGCGGGCGGAGAATCGCCGTCGATGTCTTCGTTGTACAGCGGCAGTTCACCGATTTCGACAATCTCGAGCTTGAGATTGGCCGGTGCCAGTTCGGCGAGGGCCAGTGCGACTTTGCGATTGATCGATGCTTTGCGCAGGCTACCGACCACTACGGCGACGTTGTAGACATTGCTCATGGAAGACTCTCGATGGTCCGTGGGAAGAGTCGCTAGTTATAGATGATCCAGTGACGCTTTCACCAGCGGTCAATGGTTTTTCCTGCGTGAGGAATATTTTTTTCCTGTAAGAAAACTTACCGAGCTTGGTGACGGTCTACAAAGCCGCAAATCAAGCGTTTTATCTCCAGAGGTCTTAAGCAGATGGCAGCAGTACTCGTCGGTCAGTTTCATGCAAGAGATGCGGAAGGCCGCGTTTATTCCGTGCATGAATTCCAGGAATCGAACCCGTCTGCAGACGGTTTCACCGGCTCGGAGCCCGTCACCACCTACAAATTGGCTATCGGCGACCGTATCAACAAGGTCAGCGACAGCGAGTACCTGCTGGTTCAGTCGGGCATAACCCTGATCCGTGAACCTGAGCCAATCGTTGCTCAATAACCCTGTGTTATGAGCAGAAGTCTTGTGTGCAGACTTGGGGTAGGATTCAGCCTCTGATCCCACTGCTGAACATGGACTTCACGCATGCGTTTACGCCACATCGAAGTGATTCAGGCGCTCTTGCAGACCGGTCACCTGGGCACCGCCGCCGAATGGCTGCAATTGCCGGTGACCGAGGTCGAAGAGCGTTTGCGCGAAGCCGAGAGTCAGCTGGGGTTCATGCTGTTTGCCAGCGTTCGCGGGCGCCTGCAATCGACCCCCGAAGCGCGCGCCCTGCAGGTGGAAATCGCGCATGTCTATGAGGCGCTGGAGCCGGTGCAGCGGCTGGCCAGCAGCCTCAAGCAATACCTCGCCCCACCCTTGCGCATCATCGGCACCCCGCCGCTGGCCCAACAATTACTGCCACAAAGTCTTGCGACCCTGCGCCGACGCTTGCCCGACGCACCTTGCAGCCTGCTCAGCGCGCCGACTCGCGACATCGTCCGCAGCCTGCTACTACGCGAAAGCGATCTGGGCCTGAGCCTGCACGATCCCGAACATCCCGATATCCACTGCCAACCGCTGGCCCAAGGCAAGCTGCAATTGCTCGCCCCGCACGGCTGGCTGCAACCCAAGCAGAAATACATATCCCTGGCAGATCTGGCGGGTCAGGCCATGGTCGGTCTTGAAGGTCAGGATCCGCTCAGCCCGGCGCTGGAAAACAAGCTCCAGGCCTTGCACCCGGCGCCAAGCATTCAGACCCGCGTGCAGACCCATCAGATGATGCGCAGCATGGTCGAGGCCGGCGAAGGTCTGGCCATCGTCGACCCCTTCACCGCTCTGGGCGCCCGCGCCGGTGGCCTGGACGTCTGCCCCCTGTCACCGGCGGTGCCGATCTGCCTCTATGCCCTGACGTTCAAACATACCGCGCCGTCGGCGGCGATTCAGGCACTGCTGGCCATCGTCACGGAACAAGCCGAGGCGATGTTGTCGAGCTGAGTGGTTTTTCCAGCGGATTGTCGAACAGGCGATACCAGAACAAGGCGACTTCGGCGGTGTGCGCATCAATGCCGCGATAGCGCAACTGGTCGATGCCGCCGATCACATAACCACAACGCTCATACAGACGACAGGCGCCGAGGTTGTTGTTCTGGGTTTCGAGCATGATGCCCGGCAGCTTCTTCTTGCGACTCCAGAACTGCGCCACATCAAGCAACGCCTTGGCCACGCCATGGCGCCGGGCCGGGGCATGCACGGCCAATTCATCGATGTGGGCAAAACCGTTCCAGTTGGTACTGATCACCAGATGGCCGACCGGCTCGTCGTCCAGATACGCCATGAAAATCGCACTGTCGGGCGCGTTGTGAAAGGCGCTGAACTCTTCCGGGTCGATGCCGTAGCACTTGCGGTACGGCACGATCGGCGTCACCGGCCACTGCTCGACCGGTTTGCCGATCGCGGCAGCACCATAGGCGGTGACCTCGAAACTGAAGTCACTGCCCCAGATATACGGGGCGAAACCTTCATCGGCGACGCGCACCGACAACCCTGGGTATTTCGGATTCATGACCGGTTGCATACTGGGAAAAGTCCTCATTCCTTGACGCAGCCGACGGTGTCGACCTTGCTGTCGCGATGGATGATTGCCAGCGCAAATTTCAACTCTTTGTACATGAGGCTCAGTGTCCTGAGGCGGCAGATTTGCACCTGACCAGTGCAATCAGGGTAGAGGGTTGCGACGAATGTGGCGAGAGTGGCAACTTGGCTCCATGTCGCCAAACGCAAAAAATCGCTGCCTTGCCGGTCCCTACTATGGAATGCAATCCCCGTAGGAGCTGCCGAAGGCTGCGATCTTTTGATCTTTGATCTTCAGGTTTTCAGGCCTGCGCATCAGCCTCGGCAATCTGCGTCCACAACGCCGGCGCCCCCGCTGATTTGGCGATAATTTCCAGCCGCACCAGATGCGCCGCCAGTTCTTCTTCGGTCGCACGGATGATGCGTGCTGGCTGGCGATCGACCGGCAGACGACGGATCTCCGTGGCCGAGTTGTCCGCGCCCTCGCCCGTACCATTGCCGTCGGAGGCGTTGCCGGCCAGCGACAGGCTGGTCTGGCCGCCGGTCATGGTCAGGTAGACGTCGGCGAGAATCTCCGAGTCGAGCAAGGCGCCGTGCAGTTCACGGCCGGAGTTGTCGACCCCATAGCGTTTGCATAACGCGTCGAGGCTGTTGCGCTGGCCCGGGTGACGTTCCCGGGCCATCATCAGGGTGTCGAGGATCGTGCAATGCTGGGTGATGTCAGCGCGATCGTGGTGGCCCATCAAGGCGAATTCGTTGTTGATGAAGCCAACGTCGAACGCCGCGTTGTGGATGATCAGCTGTGCGCCCTGGATGAACTCGAAGAACTCGTCGGCGACTTCGGCAAAGCGCGGCTTGCCGACGAGGAATTCGTTGGTGATGCCGTGCACACCGATCGCACCCTCGTCGCTTTCGCGATCCGGTTGCAGATACACGTGGAAATGCCGGCCGGTCAGGCGCCGACCGATCAGTTCGACGCAACCGATTTCAATGATCCGGTGACCATCGGTCACCGGCATGCCGGTGGTTTCGGTATCGAGTACAACGGATCTGGTGGCCATCAGTGCTCAGCTCTCAACGGGTCAATCGTGCAAAAGCGCGGATGTTAACACGCTGGACTCGAACCCTGTAGGAGCTGCCGAAGGCTGCGATCTTTTGATTTTTCCTACAACAAGATCAAAAGATCGCAGCCTTCGGCAGCTCCTACAGGGGAATGCATTCCAATGTGGGAGCGAGCCTGCTCGCGAATGGCAGCGCCACGGTTCATAAGCGAAATCAGCTCTGCTTGTAACCGCGAACCTCATCCACCCCACGGTTAGCCAACTGGTCAGCCCGCTCGTTACCGTGATGGCCAATGTGTCCGCGCACCCATTTCCAGGTGACCTTGTGGCGGTTGACCTGCTCGTCCAGCTCTTTCCACAGATCGGCATTCTTCACCGGCTCTTTCGCAGCAGTCTTCCAGCCGCGCTTCTTCCAGTTGGCCATCCACTCGTTGATGCCTTTCATCACGTATTGCGAGTCGGTGACCAGCAGCACTTCGCAGGGACGCTTGAGTGCTTCGAGGCCACGAATCGCGCCGAGCAGCTCCATGCGGTTGTTGGTGGTGTTGGCCTCGCCGCCCCACAGTTCCTTTTCGACGCCCTTGCACACCAGCAGCGCGCCCCAGCCACCAGGGCCGGGGTTGCCCTTGCAGGCGCCATCGGTGAACAGTTCCACGGTGTCGACGCTTTCCACACTTTCGCTCATGCCAGTCTTTCCAGAAAAATGCCTGTCCTGCCAATCACGGATCGACAATGACCGTGGCCGGGACAAGCCCGGCCACAAATAAAGAGGGTTTATGGTTCGATGCGGCGGCGGTTGACCTTGGCCATCGGCAGCGGAATCAGCTTGCCCATCGGCTCGCGGCGCTCCTGGCGCAAGGGCCTGAGCCCCACCACGATCTTGCGCGCCACCAGTAAATAGAAGCCACCGCCGGACAGCTGCCAGTCCCCGGCCTTGCGTTCCCAGCCGGCCAGACGGTGCTGCCACTTGGGCGACGCGAGCGGCGGACGATAGCACCCGAAGCGGCGTTTCTCCAGCGCGAAGCCCAGCAGATTGAGCCAGTCGGCGACCCGCGAGGGCGAGATGCAGCGCGCCTTGCGCAGGGCATCATTGGCGAAGAAATGCCGCAGCCCCCAAGTGCTCCAGGGGTTGATGCCGATGATCAGCAGGTGCCCGCCGGGGCGCACGCTGCTCGCCGCTTCACGCAGCAAACCGTGGGGCGACAGGCAGAAATCCAGGCCATGCTGCATCACCACTACGTCGGCGGCGTGCTCGCTCAACGGCCAGGCCTGCTCTTCGCAGACGATCTCGACCCCGGGCAACGGCGCACCGAGGCGCACGTTGCGCTGCACTTGAGGCGCGGCCGGTGGGGTTTCGGCGGACGGCCCGTAATGCACCAGATAACCGCCGAAGAACCGGCCGAGCTCGTCGTCGAGCATGCGCCGCTCTTCATCCAGCAGAAATTGCCCGAGCGGCCCCGACAGCCATTCGCGGGCGGCGCTGATCAATGCCAGCCAGTCGGGATCGGCCTGAGCGAACGCTTTATCGGTCATGTCATTCTCCAACGCGCCAGGAACTACTAAGATGCGCCAATGTTTTCCGCTTGGCGAATTCCGACGATGATACAGATCAGTGCCCTGCCCGCGTTCACCGACAACTACATCTGGTTGTTACAGGATCACCAGACCCAGCGCTGCGCGGTGGTCGATCCGGGCGACGCCGCCCCGGTGCAGGCGTGGCTTGACGCGCATCCGGGCTGGGTGCTCAGCGACATTCTGATCACCCACCATCACCACGACCACGTCGGCGGTGTCGAGCGCCTGAAAGCCGCGACTGGCGCCAAGGTCTACGGGCCGGCCAGCGAACGCATTCCAGCGCGCGACGTAGCGCTCAAGGACAACGACAGCGTCAGCGTGCTCGGCTGGGATTTCGACGTCTATGCAGTGCCCGGCCACACTTTGGGACACATTGCTTATTACCACCATGGCCTTCTGTTCTGCGGCGATACCCTGTTCGCCGCCGGTTGCGGCCGGCTGTTCGAAGGCACGCCCGAGCAGATGCATCACTCGCTCAGCCGGCTCGCGGCCCTGCCGGAGGATACGCTGGTCTACTGCACCCATGAATACACCTTGAGCAATCTGAAGTTTGCCGCCGCCGTCGAGCCGCGCAATCCGGACGTCGCCGCTCGTCTGGAAAAGGTCACTGAGCAACGGCAGAACGGCGTGATGACCCTGCCGTCGACTCTGGCCCTGGAAAAGCTCACCAATCCGTTCTTACGCACTTCTGAAACATTGGTTACACAAAAAGTGGACGAACGGGAAGGCGCTCAAAACCGGGCGCCGAGTGAGGTTTTTGCGGCTCTGCGGGCATGGAAAGACACGTTCTGACGACCGCGTCGGCGGGGGCAAAAATTCTCAATGGTTGACCGCAGGGGGTGCGCTTTCTAGAATCGCCCGACATTTTTGCCCGGAACTTACTTCCAGCCAATGTCGTCATCCATACGTAAGTCCGTCAATTCAGATGCTTTGACCCGCCTGGCGCAAGCCATCGCGGTGGCTGTGTCCGCCACGCTGGCGGGCTGTTCCAGCCACGCTCCGCAGACTGAAGCGACGCACACGCCGAACATTGCTGCGCGAGCCAAGCAGAAGCCGATCTGGCTGACCGAGAAGCCCACTCCCGTAGCGCCCCAGGACATCTGGGAGCGCATGCGCCAGGGCTTCCAGTTGCAGGAAGGCCTTGGCGTCAATCCGCGCATCGAGCAACAACGGCTGTGGTTCGCCAGTAACCCCTCTTTCCTCGAGAATGCCGGCGAACGCGGCAGTCTCTACATTCATTACATTGTCGAACGCCTCGAAGAGCGCAACATGCCGCTGGAACTGGCCCTGCTGCCAGTCATCGAGAGCGCGTACAACCCGATGGCCTATTCCCGCGCCGATGCGGTGGGCCTGTGGCAATTCATTCCGTCCACCGGGCGTTACTTCAACCTGCGCCAGACGCGTTTCTACGATGGTCGTCGCGACATCACCGCCTCGACCACCGCTGCGATGGATTACCTGACCCGCCTGCACGACATGTTCAACGGTGACTGGCTGCTGGCTCTGGCGGCCTACAACGCCGGTGAAGGCACGGTCAGCCGGGCGATCGAGCGCAACGAAAAGCTCGGCCTGCCCACCGACTACTGGAACCTGCCGCTGCCGGCGGAAACCCAGGCCTATGTACCGAAATTGCTGGCACTGTCGCAAGTGGTACTGGCGCCGGAAGCCTACGGCGTCAACCTCAACCCGATCGCCAACGAGCCGTACTTCCAGGTCGTCGAAATCAACCAGCGCATGGACCTGTCCAAGGTCGCTGCGGTGGCCAACATCGATGAAGACGAACTGTTCCAGCTCAACCCAGCGTTCAAACAGCGCACCACCATCGACGGCCCGCAGCATTTGCTGGTGCCGACGTCCAAGGCGCAACTGCTGACCGCCAGTCTGCAGACCATGCGCCCGGACGAACTGATCAGCCCGCGCTCGCTGAAACCGGTGTTCGAAGGCGCCGATCCGTCTGAAGTGGCGCAGCTCAAACGCGCCTATCGGGTCAAGCGTGGCGACAACCTTGGCTCCATCGCCAAGGCCAACAAGGTTGAAGTCAAGGATCTGCAGCGCTGGAACAAGCTGACCGGCAAGAATCTCAAGGTCGGCCAGACTCTGGTTATGCAGGACAACACCAAGCGTGCCCCGGCGCGCAAGTCCGGCCGGGTCAACACCGTGGTCGCGGCGAATACCAAGACCAAAGGCAAGGACGAGAGCAAGCAACAGACCCAGTACAAGGTCAAGCGCGGCGACACCTTGTACGTGGTGGCCAAGCGGTTCAACGTCGAGATGCAACATCTCAAGCGTTGGAATCCCGGTGCGGGCAAGGCGTTGAAGCCGGGGCAGATGCTCACGGTTTACCAGCCACATTGATTGAGGGAGCCTCTGAGAATTCAGGGGCTTTTTCTTTTGTGGGAGCGGGCTTGCTCGCGAATGCGGTGTATCAGTCACCTGTATATGCAACCGACCGACCGCATTCGCGAGCAAGCCTGCTCCCACCAAAAGCAAATGCAATCGAAAGCGATTAACACGGCATTAACCCGCATCTTTTTCCTGTCCAGACAAGCTGTTACTGTACGGCCCACAAAGCCCAAGCCGCTGGATCGGATCTGACTTGAAGCGTGCCCTCTCCCTGCTCCTGATCAGCCTGGCCTTGAGCTCACCCGCAAGCGCGACGATTACCGAAAGTCATGGTTATGCGCAGTTCGGCACGCTCAAGTACCCGGCCAGATTTACCCACTTCGACTGGGTTAACCCGCAAGCGCCCAAGGGCGGTACGTTGCGGGTGATGGCGTTCGGCACCTTCGATACGGTCAACCCGTACACCTTCAAGGGCACCAGCCCGGTCACCACCGCCAATTTCCTCCAGTACGGCATCAACGAGCTCAACGAGCCGCTGATGGTCGGCACCGGGCAATACTCGCCCTCCGGCGACGAGCCAGCGTCGAGTTACGGTTTGATCGCGCAATCGGTCGAGTACAGCGAAGATCGCAGCTGGGTGGTGTTCAATTTGCGTCCTGAAGCACGGTTCCACGACGGCGTGCCGATCACCGCCTACGACGTAGCGTTCTCCTATCGAACGCTGCTCAAGGACGGTCATCCGCTGTATCGCACTGCCCTGCAGGAAGTGCTGCGGGTCGACATCCTCAACAAACAGCGCATCCGTTTCGTGTTCAAGCGCTCGGGCAACCCGCTGCTGATCCTGCGCCTGGGCGAGCTCCCGGTACTGCCGCAGCATTACTGGAAAGACCGCGACTTCAAGGCCACCACCTTCGAGCCGCCGCTGGGCAGCGGGCCGTACCGCATCACTTCAGTCACGCCGGGGCGGCAGCTGATTTTCGAGCGGGTCAAGGATTACTGGGGCAAGGACCTGCCGGTCAATCGCGGCAAGTACAATTTCGATCGCATGGAAGTCGAGTTCTACCGCGACAGCGATGTGGCCTTCGAAGCGTTCAAGGCCGGTGAGTTCGACATCTACATCGAGCATCAGGCGAAGAACTGGGTCAACGGCTACAACTTCCCTGCCGTACGTCGTGGCGATGTCATCAAAACGCAGATCCCGCATCAGATCCCGACCCAGACGCAGGGCCTGTTCATGAACACCCGCCGCGCGACGTTCTCGGACGTCCGGACTCGCGAGGCGCTGGGCCTGATGTTCGACTTCGAGTGGACCAACCGCGCGTTGTTCAGCGATGCATATCAACGCACCACCAGTTACTACCCCAACAGCGAATTCACCGCCTCGGGCCTGCCGGTCGGGCATGAATGGCTGATGCTCAAGCCGTACAAGGATCAGCTCCCGGCCAGGCTGTTCACCGAGCCGTTCACCCTGCCGAAAACCGACGGCCGTGGCATCCCGCGCGAGACCATGCGTAAAGCTCTCGCCCTGCTCGCCGAAGCCGGCTGGAAACTCCACGGCCAGCGCTTGCAGAACGCTGACGGCCAACCGCTGCGCTTCGAACTGCTGCTGGTCAATCCGAGCCTGGAGCGCCTCTATCAGCCGTACATCGAGAACCTCAACAGCATCGGCATCGACGCGCGCCTGCGCACCGTCGATCGTGCGCAATACAAACAGCGCCTCGACCAATTCGATTTCGACATGATCTCGATGACCCTCGGCCAGACCTTAAGCCCGGGCCTCGAGCAGTGGCAGTACTTCCATTCCAGCCAGGTGAACGTCAAGGGCAGCAAGAATTACGCGGGCATCACCAATCCGGTGGTCGATCACCTGCTCGAACAACTGCTCGCCGCGCGCACCCGCGACGAGCAGGTCGCCGCCGGCAAGGCGCTCGACCGCGTGCTGCTCTGGCAGCACTACAGCATTCCCAACTGGTACCTCAATTATCACCGTCTGGCCTACCGCAACCGGTTGGCCTTTGTCACCACGCCGCCCTACACCCTGGGCCTGAGCGCATGGTGGCTGAAGTCTTCGGAGAAAGATCGATGAACGCTGTTCGCACCCTGCTCGCGCAGGCCGGCGGCTTGCTGTTCGCCGGGCTGGCCTGGGCCGCCCCGCAACACGCCGTGACCCTGTACAACGAGCCGCCGAAATACCCGGCCGACTTCAAGCATTTCGACTACGTGAATCCCGATGCGCCCAAGGGTGGCGTGTTCCGCCAGGCCGGGTTTGGCGGCTTCGACAGCCTCAACCCGTTCATCAACAAAGGCGTGCCCGCCGATGACATCGGCCAGATCTACGACACCCTGACCAAACACAGCCTCGACGAGCCGTTCACCGAGTATGGCCTGATTGCCAGCAAGATCGAAAAAGCCGACGACAACAGCTGGGTGCGCTTCTACCTGCGCCCGGAGGCACGCTTCCACGACGGCCATCCGGTGCGTGCCGAAGACGTGGTGTTCAGCTTCGAGACGCTGACCAAGGAAGGCTCGCCGATGTTTCGCGGCTACTACAACGACGTCGCCGAAGCCGTCGCCGAAGACCCGCTGAAAGTGCTGTTCAAGTTCAAGCACAGCAACAACCGCGAGCTGCCGCTGATCCTCGGCCAGTTGCCGGTCCTGCCGAAACACTGGTGGGCCAGTCGCGACTTCAACAAGGGCAATCTGGAAATTCCGCTGGGCAGCGGCCCGTACAAGGTCACCCAAGTGAAGGCCGGGCGTTCGGTACGTTACGAACGGGTCAAGGATTACTGGGGCAAGGACTTGCCGGTCAACCGTGGCTTTTACAATTTCGACACGATGACCACCGATTACTACCGCGACAACACCGTCGCCCTCGAGGCGCTGAAGGCCGGGCAGTTCGATTACTGGCTGGAGATGACTGCGAAGAACTGGGCCAGCGCGTATAACGTTCCGGCGGTCACCGAGGGCCGTTTGATCAAGGAACTGATCCCCAACAGCAACCCGACCGGCATGCAGGGCTTCGTCTTCAACCTGCGCCGTCCGGTATTCCAGGATGTGCGCGTGCGTCAGGCGCTGGGCCTGCTGTTCGATTTCGAATGGACCAACAAGCAATTGTTCAACGGCGCCTACGTGCGCACTCGCAGTTACTTCGAGAACTCGGAAATGGCCGCCACCGGCCTGCCGGACGCCGAACAACGAACGATCCTCGAGCCGTTCCGCAGCAAACTGCCGGCCCAGGTGTTCAGCGAAGCCTTTGAAAATCCCAAGACCGACGCCAGCGGCATGATTCGCACCCAGCAGCGCGAGGCGTATCAACTGCTGCAAGAGGCCGGCTGGAAGATCGTCGACGACAAAATGGTCGATGCCACGGGCAAACCGGTGGTGATCGAATTCCTCCTCGCCCAGACCGAGTTCGAACGCGTGCTGCTGCCGTTCAAGCGCAACCTCAGCGACCTCGGCATCGATCTGGTGATCCGCCGCGTCGACGTCTCGCAGTACATCAACCGCGTGCGCTCGCGGGACTTCGACATGATGGTCGGCAGCTTTCCGCAATCCAACTCGCCGGGCAACGAACAGCGCGAATACTGGATGAGCGCCGCCGCCGACAAACCGAGCAGCCGCAACAGCATGGGCCTGAAAGACCCGACCGTTGACCAACTGGTGGAAAGCCTGATCAACGCCGACTCGCGCAAAAGCCTGGTGGCCCATGCCCGCGCGCTGGATCGCGTACTGCAATGGGGCTACTACGTGGTGCCCAACTGGCACATCAAGAGCTGGCGCGTGGCCTACTGGAACCACATCGGCCACCCGAAAACCTCGCCCAAGTACGACATCGGCATCAACACCTGGTGGGTCAAGCCTGACGCCAAGCCTGCCGTAGAAGTCGAAAACCAACTGCAAGCCGACCCTGCGGGCACGGAGTAATCAGATGCTGGCGTATATCTTTCGGCGACTGCTGCTGATCATCCCGACCCTGTTCGGCATCCTGCTGATCAACTTCGTGATCATCCAGGCCGCGCCCGGCGGCCCGGTCGAGCAGATGATCGCCAAACTCGAAGGCTTCGAAGGCGCCACCAGCCGGATTGCCGGCGGCGGTGCCGAGGTGGCTGTGGCCGGTTCGTCCTACCGTGGCGCGCAGGGCCTGGACCCGGCGCTGATCAAGGAAATCGAGCACATGTACGGGTTCGACAAATCGGCCCCGGAACGCCTGTGGATCATGGTCAAGAACTACGCGCAGCTGGATTTCGGCGACAGTTTCTTCCGCGACGCCAAGGTCATCGACCTGATCAAGGAAAAGATGCCGGTGTCAATCTCGCTGGGGCTGTGGAGCACGCTGATCATGTACCTGGTGTCGATCCCACTGGGGATCGCCAAGGCCACGCGGCACGGCAGCCACTTCGACGTCTGGACCAGTTCGGCGATTATCGTCGGCTATGCGATCCCGGCGTTTCTGTTTGCGATCCTGCTGATCGTGGTGTTTGCCGGCGGCAGTTATCTGGACTGGTTCCCCCTGCGCGGGCTGACTTCCAACAACTTCGATGAGCTGAGCCTGGGCGGCAAGATCCTCGACTACTTCTGGCACCTGGCACTGCCAGTCACCGCGCTGGTGATCGGCAACTTCGCGACCATGACCCTGTTGACCAAGAACAGTTTCCTCGACGAAATCAACAAGCAGTACGTGGTGACCGCCAAAGCCAAAGGCCTGACCCGCCATCGCGTGCTCTACGGCCACGTGTTCCGCAACGCCATGCTGCTGGTGATTGCCGGTTTTCCTTCGGCGTTCATCGGCATTTTCTTCACCGGCTCGTTGCTGGTGGAAGTGATTTTCTCCCTCGACGGCCTCGGCCTGATGAGTTTCGAGGCGGCGATCAACCGCGATTACCCGGTGGTGTTCGGCACCCTGTTCATCTTCACCCTGCTCGGGCTGGTGGTGAAACTGATCGGCGACCTGACCTACACCTTTGTCGATCCGCGTATCGACTTTGCAAGCAGAGAGCATTGAGATGAACCTGTCCCCTCTCAACCGCCGGCGCTTCGAACTGTTCAAGGCCAACAAGCGTGGCTGGTGGTCGCTGTGGCTGTTCCTGATTCTGTTCGGCCTGAGCCTGGGCGCCGAGCTGATTGCCAACGACAAACCGCTGGTCGTGCATTACGACAACAACTGGTATTTCCCGGCGATCAAGCGCTACCCGGAAACCGCCTTCGGTGGCGAATTCCCGCTGGAAGCCAACTACAAGAGTCCGTACATCCGTGAGCTGCTCAAGGCCAAGGACGCGTGGATTCTGTGGGCACCGATCCCCTACAGCTACCAGAGCATCAACTACGACCTGAAAGTCCCGGCCCCGGCGCCACCTTCGGCGGACAACCTGCTGGGCACCGACGATCAGGGCCGCGACGTGTTGGCGCGGGTGATCTACGGTTTCCGCATTTCCGTGCTGTTTGCGCTGACCTTGACCGTGCTGAGCTCGATCATCGGCGTGATTGCCGGGGCGCTACAGGGGTTCTACGGCGGCTGGGTCGATCTGGCCGGGCAGCGTTTTCTCGAGATCTGGTCGGGGCTGCCGGTGCTGTACCTGCTGATCATCCTCGCCAGTTTCGTCCAGCCGAATTTCTGGTGGCTGCTAGGCATCATGCTGCTGTTCTCGTGGATGAGCCTGGTCGACGTGGTGCGCGCAGAGTTCCTGCGTGGGCGCAATCTGGAATACGTGCGCGCCGCCCGCGCGCTGGGCATGCAGAACGGCGCGATCATGTTCCGCCACATCCTGCCCAACGCCATGGTCTCGACCATGACCTTCATGCCGTTCATCCTCACTGGCGCCATCGGCACCCTCACCGCGCTGGACTTCCTCGGCTTCGGCTTGCCGGCGGGCAGCCCGTCGCTGGGCGAACTGGTCGCCCAGGGCAAATCCAACCTGCAAGCGCCGTGGCTGGGCATGAGCGCGTTTGCCGTGCTGGCGCTGATGTTGAGTCTGCTGGTGTTTATCGGCGAGTCCGCTCGCGATGCCTTCGACCCGAGGAAGTGAAATGAATCAGGATAATCTGATCGAAGTGCGTGACCTCGCCGTCGAGTTCGGTTTCGGCGAGCGGGTACACCGTGTGGTCGAGGGTGTGAGCTTCGACATCAAGCGCGGCGAGACCCTGGCGCTGGTCGGCGAATCGGGCTCGGGCAAATCGGTGACGGCGCATTCGATCCTGCGCCTGTTGCCCTATCCCATGGCGCGGCATCCGGCCGGCAGCATCAATTACGCCGGGCAAAACCTGCTGAATTTGAGCGAGAAGACCATCCGCCACATCCGTGGCAACCGCATCGCCATGATTTTTCAGGAGCCGATGACTTCGCTCAATCCGCTGCACTCGATCGAGAAGCAGATCAACGAAGTGCTCGGCATCCACAAGGGCCTCAGCGGCAAAGTCGCGACAAAGCGCACTTTGGAGCTGCTGGAGATGGTCGGCATTCCCGAGCCGCACAAGCGCCTCAAGGCCCTGCCCCATGAATTGTCCGGCGGTCAGCGCCAGCGGGTAATGATCGCCATGGCCCTGGCCAACGAGCCGGAATTGCTGATTGCCGACGAACCGACCACCGCGCTGGACGTGACCGTTCAGCTGAAAATCCTCGATTTGCTCAAGGAACTTCAGGCTCGATTGGGCATGTCGCTGCTACTGATCAGTCACGATTTGAACCTGGTGCGAAGAATTGCGCATCGCGTATGTGTCATGCAGCGCGGTTGCATCGTCGAACAGGCATCGTGCGCAGAGCTGTTCCGTTCGCCGCAGCATCCGTACACTCGGGAATTGCTCGGCGCGGAGCCCAGCGGCGGCCCGGCGAGCAATGAAATCGGCGCGCCACTGCTCGAAGTCGAGGACCTGAAAGTCTGGTTCCCGATTAAGAAAGGCCTGCTCAAGCGCACGGTGGATTACGTCAAGGCAGTGGATGGCATCAATTTCAGCCTGCCTCAGGGCCAGACCCTGGGGATCGTCGGCGAAAGCGGTTCCGGCAAATCCACCCTCGGTCTGGCGATTTTGCGGCTGATCGGCAGCAAAGGCGCGATCCGCTTTGAAGGCAAGCAGCTAGACTGCCTGACGCAGAGTGAAGTTCGCCCGCTGCGGCGGGAAATGCAGGTGGTGTTTCAGGACCCGTTTGGCAGCCTGAGCCCGCGCATGTGCGTCAATGACATCGTTGGCGAAGGCCTGCGGATACACAAGATGGGCACCGCCGCCGAACAGGAGGCGGCGATCATTGCGGCATTGAAGGAGGTAGGTCTGGATCCGGAAACCCGGCACCGCTACCCCCACGAATTTTCCGGTGGGCAACGGCAGCGAATCGCCATTGCCCGGGCCCTGGTGCTGAAACCGGCGCTGATCCTGCTGGACGAGCCGACTTCGGCGCTCGACCGCACGGTGCAGCGGCAAGTGGTGGAGCTGTTGCGTTCACTGCAAGCCAAGTACAACCTGACGTATTTGTTCATCAGCCATGACCTGGCTGTCGTCAAAGCGCTGAGCCACCAGCTGATGGTGGTCAAGCATGGCCAAGTGGTCGAACAGGGAGACGCGCAAAGTATCTTTGCCGCCCCCCAACATCCGTATACACAGCAGTTGCTGGAAGCCGCTTTTCTGGCACCAGCCACTGCGCAATAACCTGAAAGAGGAGCAACACATGGGTTTTCTCGCCGGTAAGCGCGTACTGATCGTCGGTGTCGCCAGCAAGCTGTCCATCGCATCCGGCATCGCCGCCGCCATGCATCGCGAGGGCGCTGAGCTTGCCTTCACTTATCAGAACGACAAACTCAAGGGTCGCGTCGAAGAGTTCGCACAAGGCTGGGGTTCGAGCCCTGAGCTGTGCTTCCCGTGCGACGTGGCCAGCGATGAAGAAATCGCCAAGGTCTTCGAACAACTGAGCAAGAAGTGGGACGGCCTGGACTGCATCGTGCACTCCGTCGGCTTCGCCCCGGGCGACCAACTGGACGGCGACTTCACCGAAGCCACCACCCGTGAAGGTTTCCGCATTGCTCACGACATCAGCGCCTATAGCTTCGTGGCCCTGGCCAAAGCCGGCCGCGAAATGATGAAAGGCCGCAACGGCAGCCTGCTGACCCTGTCGTACCTGGGCGCCGAGCGCACCATGCCGAACTACAACGTGATGGGCATGGCCAAGGCTTCGCTGGAAGCCGGCGTCCGTTACCTGGCCGGTTCCCTCGGTCCGGACGGCACCCGCGTCAACTGCGTATCGGCTGGCCCGATCCGCACCCTGGCCGCTTCCGGCATCAAGAACTTCCGCAAGATGCTGGCCGCCAACGAAGCGCAAACGCCGCTTCGCCGCAACGTCACCATCGAAGAAGTCGGCAACGCCGGCGCCTTCCTGTGCTCCGACCTGGCGTCGGGCATCAGCGGTGAAATCATGTACGTCGACGGCGGTTTCAATACCACCGCGATGGGCAACATCGAAGAGTGATCTTCCTGTAGCCGATAAAAAACCCGCCGCTTCTGGCGGGTTTTTTTATGCCTGCAGAAAACCTCGGATCACTACATATGTACCGCCAACCGCCCTGCCCTGGCTTTGATACTCGGTGCTCAATGCTTACCAGCCGCCAGGGAGGCGCAGATGAACGACAGACCGGTACATGAACAGACACTGATCCAGAATCTCATCGCGGAATTGACCGCCGTACCGGTGGTCAGCGCCACCACGCCTGCACGCTCGCTGGAGGTTCCGCGTCCGTGCCTGCTGCGCGAATGGATGGAGCTTTACTGGACGGCCCTCGAACGCCCCGAATTTCTCGACTGGGCCAGCCGCTTCGACATTGATCTGGATACCCTGCAGATCAAGGGCGACACCTTGCAAGCGCAGATCCCCTCGAACGGCAGCGCCGGCGTTCGCAGCTTCACTCTGGAAGATGATTCCGGCTGGTGGCAGATGGCGCCAATGCTGCTGTCGATCTCCCAGCGTATCGATCCGGCGGGGTTGGGGCTGCCTTATATCGGCGGGAAATCCGCCAACCCGCTGTATCGCTTTCCACGGCGTGTGGTGCTGGCGTTCTACGGTTATCCGGAACCGCAAAACGCGATTCAGGCCCGAGTGATCGTTGCTGAGTTGAAGACCAGCGGTCTGGCGGCTATCGATGAAAATGGCCAGACGACTTCAGCGCTGGTCAAGGAGCGCAACGCGCAACTGGAGGACTTCCAGGCCATCGCCGATCGAATCGATGAGGTATTGCTGGCCAGCGATCCGTTCGAGCAGCGCGGCTTTCTCGACTCGCCGGTGACGCTGACTTCGGACTCTGTCTCCGCTCCCCTCAGAGGGCCGCGCCTAAAACTGGGCGAGCTTCTCGGTCGTTATGAATTCCCATTGCCAGAAGATGCCCGAGCCGCCAAAGCGCTTGCGCAGCGCCTGCGACAACAGCGCTGGCCGGAATTGCCCTATGTCAGCGATTACGTGCAGACCGGCGACCCCATCCGCCGCTATCGCGAGGACTTTGCCGACGTGGAAGACGCCCGGCACATCGTCCGCCGCCTCGAAGCGCTGAGCTGGAACAAGGAGCCGACGGCGAAGATCGATTACGAGGAGTCAAGCGAACCTCATCCGGAGTCTGCGCTGGCGGAGTGGATGGTAATCGGCCAGCGAGGCTTGCAAGTACTCAGTGCAAACGCCGATTTCCAGGCCATTCTGCAGCAGCATGGCTTGCCCGCGAACAGTCGCTTGCTGGTGACCGAATCGGGCCATATCGGCACTGCCAGCGCGAAAGGCTGGGTCACATTGACGGCGCAGGTAGAAGACCACGCCGATTTGAAACTCTATCGCGACCAGCTCAAAGCCAAGGCTGGCAAAGCCGGCGGCGCCTTGCGTTCCAACGGACAAGTCACGCTTGCGCAGATGCTGCGCTTCTACGAGCTGCCATTGCCGAAAACGGCGCAGCAGGCGCTGGCCTTCGCACACTGGGACAAGATCAATCTGCACATGCGCCCCGGGCACATGAACCATTGGTATCTGCTCGGCCAGCCTGGCAGACAGACCGCTCGATTCAGCGCTGCGCAGCGCCAGATCATCATCGAGACTACCCAAACGTTTCTGCCCAAAGACTCGGTACCGTTGTTCGACTATCTGAGCGAAGGCGTTGATACCGACTTGCCGCTCGCGACGCTCAAGGCCAGGGCCGACTACCTGATCAGCCGAATCCTGATCACGCCACGCGCTCGTACACTGGGCAACCAGCTATTGAAAAAACTCGCTCCGCCGGCCCAGAACAAACGGCTGGTGGCGACCAACCGCGACCGCCTGTTGCTCGCGGCGCTGATTCTCAGTCTGGAACCGAGCGCCGGTGCAGACCTGCACCGAATCATCGGCCAATGCCTGCAAGACCCTTATTTCTGGGGCGAACGTTATGACGAGGTGAGACGGTTCATCGACCACCAACCGCAACTGGCGCAGATCAAAAACAAGACGCTGGCCACCCATCTCCTGTTGTCAGGGATCGCGCCGGAATTTCTCCTGCGCGATATTCCTGCATCAATTGCGTACATGAGTTGCGTGAACTGGGTCAGGTTGAAACAGGTCGTGCTGTATATCGAAAACCGTCTGCCTGGCGTGGCGCGCCTGATGACATCCGAACAACTCAGGGCCTTGGTGAAAGGCCCGGCTCCTGCAGATTTCTACAAATTCCTGCGCGGCGGTGCATGCGCCTCGATCGTTCTCGATTGGGCGGTCGCCAGGGGTTTGGTGACGCGTAACGCCGGATGTCCGCAGACGGGGTATGACGCCGCCGCGCTAAGCCAGGCTGATCAGGTATTTCGCAACCACAACCGGCTCATGCGCGGTTTGTACCACCGGGCATTTCTCATGGCCTTTGCAACGCCGGCCAGCATTGCTCAAACGGATCTGCGCAAAGTGTTCGCCGACAATGCGCATCTCGAAGACAAGGTCCTGTTCCTTGCAACGTCGAGCAATGATGGCCCGGCAACGTCTTATTCTCTGAGCGAACTGCATCAGGCCGCGAAGCTGACAGGCGCCATGCAAGGCTGGAGCTCCAGCAATGCGCAGTTGCAACTGGCGCCCATTCTTCCGTCATTGGCCAGGTTGAGTAACGTGGCAAGCCTTTTCCACGCAGCGCTCGGCACTCGGCTGCAGCAAATGAAAGATGCCCATATCGCCCTGATCAAGGAGGCGTTCTGCCGGTTGCCGCTGGCGCAACGCACGGACATCGAGGACAACGCCCTCCAACTGCTCGCCCTGCGGCCAGTGTCCTCGAGCGCAGACCCATCAACGGCAGGCACCGTTGCGCCCTTTGCCATCCTTGCCGTGCTGAAGGGTACGCCAACCCGGGTATTCGAAATCCTTACCTGCAGGAATGAAGTGCTGTTGCGTCGGGATGTCGACATCGCGTTGCTCACCCCGTCATTGCCCAAAGACTTGGCGAAATCGCTGCCCTTCGATGCCGATGCCTATCGGCAAGGCACCGCGCCACGTGCAAACGCGACCTGCAAAGGGTTCATCACTCAGCTGGAGATTCAAGGCGCACCGCTGGCGAAACAAAGCCGCACCGCGGTACCCGACACCTTCGCTTCCAACAAGGTTAACGCCATCGCCAGCACCGCTGTGCAGCACCTGTTCGACGCCTATCAAGCGCAGGCTCTGCGCGAAGCGCTGATTGCGCCTGCGCTCAAGGATGCTGAAGCTTGTCATGAAAAATGGCTGGCGTTTTATCAGCAGCTGAGTCCACCCAAGCGCTGACCTGGCGGGCACTGTGCTGGAACATCAGCACCGTCGAACCCCGTAGGAGTGAGCCTGCTCGCGATCGCATTTTGTCTGTGACTTCAGCGCCGACGGGTACACCGCCATCGCGAGCAGGCTCACACCTACCTATGATTTGCGCCGGAGCTAACAGCCTTTCAGCGCCTGTTTGTGCGCATACATCGCGCCATCCGCATCGGCCAGCAGGCGGTCGACGGTTTCGTGTCGCGTGGGGTCGTATTCGATCTGGCCGACACTGAAGCGAATCGCATAACCTCGGTGCAACGTGGCGTTGCGCTCTTCAAGGATTTCCTTGAGCCGCGCCATGATCCGCGTGGTTTCAACGTGGCTGGAGCCGGTCAGCAACGCGACGAACTCATCGCCGCCCAAGCGCCCGACCACGTCGCTCTCGCGAAAGGCAATGCGCAGCACATCGGCGAAGGTCTTCAGCGCACTGTCACCTTCGGCATGGCCGTACAGATCGTTGATCTGCTTGAAATCGTTGAGGTCGAAAAACAGCAGCGTCGCCGGGCGATTGAGGCGCGCGCAAGCATCCAGTGCATGTTGGGCCAGCTGCTTGAACCCACGGCGATTGGACAGCAGCGTCAGTTCATCCATGCTCGCCATTTGCACCGCCATCAACTCCTGCTCGGCCATTTCCGCGAGGTCGCGCAGCAGCGCGCGCTCTTCGTCGTCGAGATGGCGGGGTTTGGTATCGATCAGGCACAAGGTGCCCATCTTGTTGCCATCCGGCACGGTCAATGGGTACCCGGCGTAAAAGCGAATGTTCGGCGCGCCAGTAACCAGTGGATTGTCATGGAAACGCAGATCCTCCAGCGCATCGGGGACCAACATCAGCTCGTTTTGCAAAATCGCATGGCCGCAGAACGAAACATCGCGGGACGTCTCGCTGACATCCAGACCCACACAGGACTTGAACCACTGGCGATCCTTGTCGACCAGCGTGACCAGGGCGATCGGCACGTTGAACAAGCGCTTGGCCAGGCGCGTCAGGCGATCGAAGCGCTCTTCGGGCGCCGAGTCGAGGTTGAGGCCGTGCAAGGCGTCGATTCGTGCAGCTTCATTGGCAGGTTTTCCGGGCACCAGCATGCGCACACTCCGTAGACAGTCATGCGTTCAGCGTAGCGCTTAATCGTCGGGGCATCACATTTGCGCCACCGGACACGGCCCGCCGGCATCGGCCCACAGCTTGAACTGCGCAACGAAAATGTCGTGCGGCACCGGTACCGGTGCGCGCCCTGCCCCGGGATTCCAGCCCCACAGCACCAGTTTGTCTTCGCTGACGTGTTTTAACAGAGCGGCGAAATCCCGATCGCCGTTGCTCGCGCGGTCCTTGATCATCGCGCAGAGTTTGTCCGGGGGCAGGCCGATCCAGGCCATTTTGTGCGCCGCTGGCGGCAGGCTCCAGTGCGGCGCACCCGGCGGCGCATGGGGACCGTAACTGGCAGGCGGATTGCTTTCGGCGTGGCAGGTGGCGCACGGCAAACCGGCGGCACCCTTGCCGTCCATCCCGCGCACGACATTCATCGCATGGGGTATGCCGGCGTCGAACTGCAACGGCGAATCGCCGGGAATGTGGCAGTTCTGGCAGCGCGGGCTCTGGAACACTTTCTGCACCGTGCCAAAGGCTTGCAGTGCCTGCTGATCCTCGGCAAACAGGTCCGAAGCATAGCCTCCGAGCCCCAGCAAAACGACGGTGCCCAGCACAAGATGTCGTTTCATTTCACACCCCCGACAGTTGCAGTGGCAATTCGCGCAGGCGTTGCCCGGTCAGGGCGAACACTGCGTTGGCCACGGCCGGCGCGGTCGGTGGCACGCCGGGTTCGCCGATGCCGCCGGGTTTCTCACTGCTGGGGACGATATGCACTTCCACCACCGGCATTTCGTTGAGCCGCAGCACCTGATAATCGTGATAGTTGGATTGCACGACGCCGCCGTCCTTGACCGTGAGCTTGCTGTGCAAGGCCATGCCGAGGCCGAAGGTGATGCACGACTCCATTTGTGCGGCGATGCTCTGCGGATTCACCGCAATCCCGCAGTCCACGGCGCAGACCACCCGATGCACGCGAATCGCCAGATTGTCCTGCGAGACCTCGGCAACCTGCGCCACGTAGCTGCCGAACGACTCGTGTACCGCCACGCCCAGAGCATGCCCGGCCGGCAACGGCGCGCCCCAGTTGGCCTTCTCCACCGCCAGATTGAGCACGCCGAGGTGGCGCGGATGCGCCTTGAGCAGCGTGCGTCGGTATTCCACCGGATCCTTGCCCGCCGCCGTCGCCAGTTCATCGATCAGCGATTCCATGACGAAACCCGTGTGGGTATGGCCCACCGAACGCAGCCACAACACGTTGATGCCGGTCTGCGGCGAATGCAGGTCGACCTGATGATGAGGCATATCCTTGATGTACGGGCTGTCGGCGACACCCTCGACGGAAGTCGCATCGATGCCGTTCTTGACCATCGCAGCCTCGAGCATCGTCCCGGTCATGATCGACTGCCCCACCAGCACATGCTGCCAACTCATCGGCAAGCCGTCAGCGCCCAGTCCGACCTGGGCCTTGTGCAAGTACATCGAGCGGTAATAGCCGCCGCGAATGTCATCCTCGCGCGCCCACACGGTTTTCACCGGCAGGCCTGCCGCTTTCGCTACTTGCACCGCTTCGGCGACAAAATCCGAGGTCGGATTGGCGCGGCGACCAAAACCACCACCAAGGAACTCGGTGTGAATTTCGACCTGCTCGGGCTTGAGCCCGGTGATCTTGCTGGCGACCATTTGGTCGAGGGTCTGAAACTGCGTACCGGTCCAGATCTCGCATTTGCCGGCGCTGATTTTCACCGTGCAATTGAGCGGTTCCATCGGCGCGTGGGCCAGATACGGCACGCTGTATTCGACCTCGATTTTCTTCGCGGCTTTGCCGAAATTGGCCTTGGCATCTCCAGCCTGCGTGGCCGAGGTGCCCGGCGTCGCCGCCAGTTTGCGGAAACTCTCGAGTAGTTTCTCACTGCTCATGTCGGCCAGCGGTCCCAAGTCCCAATCGACCTTCAGCGCATCACGGCCCAGCTTCGCCGCCCAGAAATGCTCGGCCACCACCGCTACTCCGCTGGGCACCTGCACCACCTTGTGCACGCCGGGAATGGCCAGCGCTGCGGCGCCTTCGAAGGATTTCACCGTGGCACCGAACACCGGGGCGCGGGCGACCATCGCGGTCATCAGGCCTTCGAACTGCACGTCCATGCCGAATTTGGCGCGGCCGGTGATCTTTTCAGGAGTGTCGAGACGTTTGGTTGGTTTACCGATGACTTTCCAGTCCTTGGCTTCCTTGAGCGTGATGGTTTTCGGATCCGGCACCGGCAACTGCCCGGCGGCATCGGCCAGTTCGCCGTAAGTCGCGCGTTTGTCCCCGGCGATGACCACCCCGGATTCGGTGCGGATCGTCGACGGCGCAACGTCGAAGCGTTTCGCTGCGGCCTCGACCAGCATCTGCCGTGCCGTCGCCCCGGCCAGTCGGTAGCGGTCGAATTCCATCCAGGTCGAGGTCGAGCCTCCGGTGATCTGCATGCCGCCGAACGCTGGCAGACCATAATCCGCCGCCGAGGCTGGCGAGTGCTCGACGCGGATTTTCGACCAGTCGGCGTCCAGTTCCTCGGCAATCAGCATGGTCAGGCCAGTCCAGATGCCCTGGCCCATTTCCGAATGGCCGAGCAGCACGGTGACGCTGTTGTCCGCCGCGATGCGCAGGAACGCGTTGGGCGCGAACGTCTTCTGGTTTTCTGCCGCGCGGGCGAAGCGATTGGCCCCTGGCACCACAAACGCCACCATCAGGCCGCCACCCAATACGGCACTGCCCTTGAGAAAACCCCGACGTGATACCGGACTGTTCATCGTCTATCTCCCAGAGATTGAATCAGCCGATGTCGGCGGCGCGTTTGACCGCTGCACGAATGCGCGGATAGGTGCCGCAGCGGCAGATATTGCCGGAGAGCGCCTGATCGATATCGCTGTCGGTGGGCTTGGGAATTTTCGCCAGCAACGCGGCGGCGGACATGATCTGCCCGGACTGGCAGTAACCGCACTGCACCACATCGAGTTCAGCCCAGGCTTGCTGCACCGGATGCGAGCCATCGCTGGACAAGCCTTCGATGGTGAGAATCTTCTGGCCATGGGCGACGGCAGTGGCCGGAGTGATACATGAGCGCAATGGCGCGCCGTCAACGTGCACGGTGCAGGCACCGCACTGGGCCATGCCGCAACCGAACTTGGTCCCGGTCAGGTGCGCGACATCGCGCAGAACCCAGAGCAGCGGCATGTCGGCGGGGACATCGAGCTCCTGATCCTTGCCATTGATATTCAGGGTCAGCATCGGATGATTTCCTCAGACTCTCGGTGTGGCGAAGGGGCGTCACTGTGGTCGCACAAACCTACGGATGCCCGCGCTTATCCCTTTCAGCAAAGCCTAAAATGCGCGGCAAGCCAGACGTTGTGACCAGCGGTCATGCAGACCGCAGCTTTGCTCCTACAGTTGATAACGGCTCGCAGTGAGTCGTCGTACCTCTGCACATTCGTTCCGCGACGCGTCGCGGTTGACCTTCCTTTGAGTCAGGAGCAGCACCTATGGGCTTTGTCACCACTCGAGACGGCGTCGACATCTTCTACAAGGACTGGGGCCCGCGCGACGCGCCGGTGATCCACTTCCACCACGGCTGGCCGCTCAGTTCCGATGACTGGGATGCGCAAATGCTGTTTTTCCTGGCACAGGGCTTTCGGGTAATTGCCCATGATCGACGCGGGCACGGGCGCTCGAGCCAGGTTGGGGATGGCCACGACATGGACCACTACGCCGACGATGTGCTGGCGGTGGTCAATCATCTGGGTACGAGCAACGTTGTGCATGTCGGCCATTCCACCGGCGGCGGTGAGGTGATCCATCACATCGCCCGGCATGGTCAGGACAAGGTCAGCAAAGCGGTGTTGATCAGCGCCGTGCCACCGCTGATGGTGCAGACCGAAAGCAACCCGGGTGGTTTGCCGAAATCAGTGTTCGATGGCTTTCAGGCGCAGTTGGCGGCAAATCGTGCGCAGTTTTATCGTGATGTGCCCAGTGGACCTTTCTACGGCTACAACCGCCCGGGCGCCGAGCCGTCGGAAGGCATCATCGCCAACTGGTGGCGCCAGGGCATGATCGGCGGGGCCAAGGCGCATTACGACGGCATCGTCGCCTTCTCGCAGACCGACTTCACCGAAAACCTGAAAAAAGTCACCGTGCCGGTGTTGGTGATGCACGGCGAGGATGACCAGATCGTGCCGTACGCCAACTCCGGACCGCTGTCAGCGAAACTGCTACCCAATGGAACCCTGAAATCGTATCCGGGCTTTCCGCATGGCATGCCGACGACGCAAGCGGAAACGATCAATGCGGATTTGTTGGCGTTTATTCGCGGGTAATCGCCTCAATCATGATTACCGCGATATTGGCAAACACTGATTCCCTGTGGGAGCGGGCTTGCCCGGGAAGGCGTCGCTCCAGTCTAATTATCTGCGAATGACACTCAGCCTTCGCGAGCAGGCTCGCTCCCACAGTCGGAACCGGGTATATCCGTCAGAGACTGGTCGGCTGGAAGGCCGCCATCGCTGGCAAGCCAGCTCCCACAGGGATTAGGGGAGATCCGCCAGTCATTCGGATCTCTGAGATAGCTATCGCGAGCAGGCTCGGTCCCGCAGAAATCGCAGGTGTGCTGAAGGTTGAATCAATTGCCTATTCCTCTGCCCGCCCTTTGCCTTCACGATCACCACGGTAATGCCTGGCCAGCGGAAAATCCGGCAGCCAGGATTCACGCCGCACAATCCAGCTCTCATAGGTCGGCTTCAACTGATCCGGCGCATCCAGCGCGCCGAGGTTGACCTCGACCTCATCACCACTGCGGTTGAACACCGACGAGCCACAGCGCGGACAAAAGTGCCGCCCCTGGTAGTCATGGGTTTCGCCGGTAATCGTCACCGCGTCTTGAGGAAAAATCGCCGAGGCATGAAACAGCGCGCCGTGGACCTTGCGACAGTCAAGGCAATGGCACAGCCCGACGCGGTAAGGCTCGCCCGTGGCCTGAACACGCACAGCGCCGCACAGGCAGCCGCCAGTAAATGTCTTCATGGTTTAGCTCCTTCGCACTTTTGATAAACACGATCGCCAGATAGCGTTTAAAGAACCGCAGTGTTACGCCATGCAGCCTATTGCAGCTTGCATCATTGCTTTCGACCTACCGAGGGGGATTGCTGCAGATGTCGCAAGATCCGGACAACGCGCAAATCGCAACAGGCATTCCACGGCCAGAGCTAATACACTCAGGCGCAGACCTGCCGGGACGATCACGATGAAACACGCCGCTGCGAAAAACCCCGAGAAAGCCCCGCGCTTCTGGCGCGACGACGCCCTGCCCTTCATCGAAGCGCGGGCCATCGCGGATGGGCGTGAAGTCTGTTATGCGCGGCATTCCCATGCGCATTTTTCCATCGGCGCGATTACCGCCGGGCGCAGTACTTATGTGCACGAACAGGCGCAGTACGAGGTGGCGGCCGGCACCGTGGTGCTGATGAACCCCGGCGATGTGCATGCATGCAATCCGATCGATGATCAGCCGTGGTCGTACGTGATGTTGTATGTCGAAACGCCGTGGCTGACGGATGTGCAGCATCAGTTGGGGTTTGCCGCTGAGCTGGAGTTTCGGCGGTTTTGCGACACGCATCTGGCCGATGCCGAGTTGTTCGGCAAGTTGCTGGGGTTGTATGAAGTGCTGGTTGACGATCAGTTGGAGGCACTGGCGAAACAGAGCGCGGCTGTGGAGTTTTTCAGTGATTTGCAGCTGCGTCTGAATCCGGCGGATGAGCCCGTTGATGAGCCGAATTTCAAGCTGGAACGCGCCGCTCATTTCATCCGGGGACATTGCACCGAAGCGCTCAGCCTTGAGGCGATTTGCGCGGCGGCGCAGCTGTCGCCGTCATACCTGATTCGCGCGTTCAAGCAGCGTTACGGGATGACGCCCCATGCGTTCGTGGTCAACCAGCGCATCCAGTTCGCCCGCGAGCGCTTGCGCAGTGGGCGATTGATTGCCGATGTGGCCTTGGAGGCCGGGTTTGCCGACCAGGCGCATTTTCAGCGAGCGTTCAAACAGCACCTGGCGGCGACGCCAGGGCAGTATCGCGGCTGACTTCATACTCAAAGTTGAACACCGAACCCTTGTGGGAGCGAGCCTGCTCGCGAAAGCGGTGTGTCATTCAACACTTCACTGACTGATCCACCGCGTTCGCGAGCAGGCTCGCTCCCACAGGGTTTTGTAATTGACCTGTCAATCAGGCGATCAGCAGATAACCCGCACTCACCGCCAGCAACAACGCCATCAACCGATTGAACCAGCGCATCCCCGCCGCGTTGCTCAGATACCCGCGCAAAAACGTCCCGGCGTATACCCAGCAACCAACCGACAGATAGCAGATCACCAGATACACCGCCGCAAACTGCCAGACCAGCCGCGCTTCGCCATCAGCGACAAACGCGCCCATGCCGGCCACGCACGCCAGCCAGGCCTTGGGGTTGAGCCATTGCATCACCGCGCCATAGAGCATCGACGGTGCGCGGCCGGACTCGTTGGCGTGCAACTGGCCGTCATCGCTGGCGAGTTTCCAGGCCATGAACAACAGAAACGCCACCCCGGCCCATTGCACCACCCGGGTCATGAATGGCCACAATTGCAGGACTTCATGCAGGCCCAGGCCCATCAGCACCAGCAACAGCACAAATCCCAACGTCGCCCCGGCGACATGCCGCTGGCTGGCGCGGAAACCGTACTGCGCGCCAGAACTCAAGGCGACGATATTGACCGGCCCGGGGGTGATGGATGCGGCGAGGGCAAAGGCCGCCATGGAAAGAATCAGACTCATTGCACACCTGCTTCAAACGAGGAACGAGGTGGCTAACGTAGCGGGCAGCGTTTGCCTGGTATTGAAGAAAATCACCCTGAGGATGCGAATCTTCTGAGGGAGCGGTGGGTCAGTCAGCCCAGTGTTGGCTGAGCTGACGTCTTCGCGAGCAGGCTCGCTCCCACAGGGTTTTTTGCGTGAGACTCAAATCTCGCCCCCCACAAGACCTGTGGGAGCGAGCCTGCTCGCGAAAGCGTTCGGTCAGTCACAACAGATTTGTCAGGACTGACGCCATCGCGAGCAAACTCCCCCCTACAGCGGCACTCAGGCCAGGCGCGGCACGGTGAAGCGGAATTCGCTGCCCTGCCCCGGCTCGCTCTCGGCGACGATCTGTCCGCCATGGGCTTCGACGATGCCTTGGGTGATGTACAAACCCAGGCCCGTACCAGTCGGGTTGCCTTCCTTCACCGTCCAGTAGCGATCAAACACATGCGGCAAGTGCTCCTTGGGAATGCCTTCACCACTGTCACGCACGATAAACACGATCTCGTCGCCCACCGATTTCGCGTGCACGCCGACGGTGCCCATGCGTGGGGTGAACTTGATGGCGTTGCCGACCAGGTTCGACAGCACTTGAAACAGCCGCTCGGGGTCGGCGTGGATGCGCAGGTCGGGATCGGCCTGGAAGGAAATGCTGATGTCCTTGTCATGGGCCAGAGGCGACAGCAACGCTTGGGCCTCTTCAAAGATGAGCCCGACCTCCAGCGCCTGCGGGGTGATGGAGTAGCGCCCGGCGTCGATTTTCGAAGTGTCGAGCAGGTCCTCCAGCAGCGTATTCATCCGCGCGGTGGCCTGCTGCATGGTGTCGATCGCCGTGGAAATTCGCCGCGAAGTATGCGCACCCTCCGAGCTGAAGGCTTTCTGCATCATGCCGCAGAGCATGGAAATCACCGTCATCGGGTTGCGCAGGTCGTGGGAAACCACCGCTACCAGATCATCGCGTGCCTGTACCGCCTCCTGCTCACGACGTACCTGACGGGCCAGATCGTTTTCCAGCGCCGAACGACGCAGGTCATTGGCGGCGAACCGGTCACCGTGGCTCCATTTGGTGGAAATCCCGGCCATCTCGACTTTCCAGATCTCGAACGAGGTACGCGGCCGCAGGCGCAGGCCGGCGTCGGAGTTTTCCAGATCGAGTGGTTTGCGCGGGTCACCGCTCCAGTTGATGTTTTCCTTCACCTCCGGACGGAACCACAGCACGCCGTTGTCCACGGGTTTGGGCAGGCTCAGGGCGAGCACACCACTGGCCACCGATTGATACTGCGCCGCCGGCGGATAAACACTGGACAGATGATGGCTGGCAAACACCGGCTCGCCGCGCGCCTGCAGCCATTTGTGCAGCGCGCGAATGTCTTCCGGTTCAGGGCAGTTGCCGTAACGGTGCAGTTGCTTGTCTTCGATGATCGCAATGCCACCAGCATTGACCAATGCCATCAGCGTCGCTGGCTGCTGGGCAAGGCCGTCGAAAACATTTTGCGGCGAATCGACCATCGCCTGATTGAGCCGCGCCAGGGCCTCGACCTTTTCCTCACGCTGACGGGTCAGCTCAAGGGATTCCATGGCACTGATCTGCAAAGACAGAACCTGGCCGATGGTCTGGCAAGCCATGCGCAATTCATGCGGCACGTGCAGCGGCTGGCGATTGCCGCAGCTGATCAGGCCCCAGAGCTTGTCGCCCTTGAGCAGGGAAATGCTCATCGACGACAGCACGCCCATGTTCTTCATGTACTGGCAGTGAATCGGCGAGACGCTGCGCAGCGTGGCGAAACTGAGGTCCAGCGGCGTCTGCGTGTCGGGGCGCAGTTTTGGCACCAGCGGCACTGGCTGATAATCAGCGTTGGGGATGATCCGCAGCCAATTGGTGCGGTACAACTCACGCGCCTGCTCGGGAATGTCCGAAGCAGGGAAAAACAGACCGTTGAACACTTCCATCGACGGATCGGACGCTTCGGCGATGACCTGACCGTGGCCCTCTTCCTCGAAGCGATAGATCAGCACCCGGTCGTAACCGGTCATCGCCTGGATTTCCTTGACGCTGATGTCGTACAAGGCCTGCAGCGTGGTTGCCGCTTGCAGGCGCTGGAGCATGCGGCCCAAGTGGGTATTGACCCCGGCGACGTTGCGCGGCTGGAAATTCTTCACATGAATTTCCAGTTCGAGAATCAGCACGCCCTGATGCCGGTGCAGCAAACCTTCGAACGCGGTGCCGTTGAGCTCGAAACGCAGTGGCTCCGCCTCGGAGAACGTCGCCTGTTGCAAGGCTTCCAGCACTTGCGCGGCGTGTTCGGCGCCGATCAGGCTGTGCAGTGGCTGGCCAATCAAGGATTCGGGCGCGCGGGCCAGCAGGGTTTCGACGTTGGCGCTGACCTGAATGATCTGCAGCGCAGGCTCGGTCAGGGTCAGCAGCAAACCATGCGGCTGGATCGCGCCGGGAAAGCGGATCGGCTCGTCGGCACAGTTGGCCAGCAGTTCTTCAAAGGCTTGTGAGTCTTGCGGGTTCATGCCAGTACCTCCTGGCGCTCGAGCCACTGCTCGAAACAGCTGAATGTGGTTTGTGCTGCGCTGACCACGGCCGCGCGTTCGCTGACCGCCATGGGCCGGTTGCTCAGGTATTCGATGAATTCGCGCCAGCGCCGCCCCGTGGCCGCGCCGTAGACATCGAGGAAGGCAGCACCATTGTCGGCGTCCAGATTCAGCCGCGCGGCGATCTCCCGACGCAGGATCTGCCCGCCGAGGGTCGCGCCTTCGAGCACGTACAAAACGCCGAGACTGGCGGCGCTGGAGTCGATGGCTGGCAGATCCTCGCACAGCGGCAAATCATCTGTGGCTGCGCCCAGCGCACGCAGGTCGGCGCGCAGGGTTTGAGCCTTCAGTCGAGGTGTCAGATCAAAATCGTCCGGGACCGCGCCACTGGCAAGCAAGGCCCGCTCCAACGGCAGGTAGAAACCGTAGTAGGCCTGCATCAAGCGCTCGAAAGCGGGGGTATCGAGGGTATCGGTGAAAAAAGGAAGGCGTTTTTCCAGTGCGATGTGCAGTTCGGCTGTGCCGGCCCGCAGATCTTGCAGCACCGGTGGCACATAAACCTCACGGGCCTTTGCTTGCATGTAGATCGCTCTTGGTGGGACCCGGCAGGGGCCATTCTGGGTGGGCTCGACTTGGAAAGGAATTTATCACGACAGACAGTGTTTCAGCCTGCCGAGACGATTATTTCTGACAAACCGCGACCCTATGACACGTTCAGAGTGGCGCCGGATCAAAAAAGTTCGACCGACGCCATTATCCTGCCACTGCTGACCACCTCAATCAGCGCCGTCGTTCTGCACCGATGGATCACCGTTGGCCGGTACCCTGCTGTCGGGAACGGGTTTCGAGGGATTGTTCTTTTCGGCGCCGGGATAACCGGGCAGACCGCGAGTATCGTCGGGCGTCATGACATCTTCGTTATCGCGACTGACGTCCCAATCGGTGGTGGCGTTGGGGTCTTCATCGCGCCCGGCCGTGCCGATGGCGAAGCCGTCGTCGTTGGGATTGACGGTTTGGTTAAGCGCTTTGTCGTTGCTGGATGGGTTGCTCATGTATGCCTCCAGAACACGTTGATCGGACTTGTTTGGAAAAGCCTTGGCCGCTCAAGTGCAATGGACAAGACCAACGGTGCATTCGGGGCACTGGTCGCCTGGCGTGAACCACCGCAACGGCGCACGGTTCTCAAGAGAAACACCTGCTCGAGCACTGCCATGAGCCACCCGCGATTCGGCATTGAGGAAGAGTACTTTCTCACTGACCTGCAGACCCTGCGCATGGTCGGCAGTCCGCCGCCACAAGCCATCGAGGCATGCCGAGCGGCGCTGGGTGTGTGGTTTGCCACGGAGATGTTTCAGGGCCAGATCGAAGTGGCTTCTCCGGTGTTCAGCGACTTTGTGCACGCCAGTGATTTTCTGCGTGGCAGCCGTCAGGCCCTGCGTGCAGCCCTTGAGGCGTTCGCTCTGGGCGTGCTCAGCGCCGGCAGTCATCCGCTGGCCGACTGGCGCGAGCAGGTTCCGACCGACGAAGAACATTTCCGGTATCTGTTCGAACGCTACGGCCATGTCGCCCGCCGCAGCGTGCTATCGGGCCTGCATGTGCATGTCGAGGTAGTCGAGCCGCTGGATCGCATCGCCGTGATGAACGAAGTGCTGCCATGGACGCCGCTGCTGTTGGCGCTGAGCTGTTCCTCGCCCCTCTGGGATGGCGTCGCCAGTGGTTTCATGAGTTATCGGCAGACGGCGTGTGACGAGTGGCCACGCATGGGCGTTCCGCCGCTGTTTGCCGATCAGCGCCATTACGACGAGCACCTCGCCTTTCTGACGCGCACCGGCGCGATCACTCAGCCCGGCGAGTGCTGGTGGGGTGTGCGCCCGGCCGCACTGTATCCCACCCTCGAATTGCGCATGACCGACGCCTGCCCTCGAGTCGACGATGCATTGACCCTGGCGGCGTTTTTCCGTGTATTGGTGGCCCACGCCAGTGCACAGCGGCGCCCCGGTTTGCTGTACGACCAGACCGCGCGTTCGATGCTGGAAGAAAATCGCTGGCGGGCAAAACGCTTGGGGATTCATGCGCGCTTTCTGGTCGAAGGCATCGACGGCGACTGCTCGATCGCGCAGTGGCTGGAGCTGGCCGAGCAGCGTTTTGCCGATACTGCGCAGGCGTTGGGCACGGCGCAGTTGTTCGAACGGGCTCGCGCGATCATCGCCAGCGGCACCAGCGCCGACCGGCAACTGGCGCTGTTCAACCTGGCGTCTGAACAACCGCAAAACGGCCGCTCAGCCCTCGGGCAAGTGGCCGAGCTGCTGCTTCAGGAAACGGCTGGCTGATCGCTCTCGGACGGGCCTTTGAGTTCGACCTGATTGCCGTCCGGGTCGAAACAGTACAACGACAGTCCGTAGCCCTCGGCGCCGAACCGTCGGGCGGCTTTTTCCACGGTCAGCCCGAATGATTGCAAATGAGCGATGAGCGCGGCTTCGTCGAACGGCTCGATGCGCAAGCAGAAGTGATCGACGTTGCGCCTGTGCGTCTGCGCTGCGTCGCCGCCCTTGCGCCCGAGTTCGCCTGCCAGATCGACCAGATCGATCATCGATGTACCGGCCCGCAAATGCACCAGCCCCAGCGGCTGGTTATGCCTGACCACTTCGGCGCCGAACACGTTGCCGTAGAAATCGATGCTGCGTTGCAGGTCGGCAACGCGCAGGACGATATGGTCGATGTGCTGAATGGAAAACGGATGCATGGGTGGTTTCCTGGAAAGCGGCGACCCGCTCATTGTGCTGCACAAGCGAAAAAATTCACTGTCGATTTTTCGGTGGAGCCATCGACGAAGTGGATTTACTCTCAGTCCATGAACATACCAGCCGCTATCCTGCCGCCCCACGCCGAAATGGTTCGCGCCATGCTCGAACGCGACACTGCCTATGAAGGCGTGTTCTTCACGGCCGTTAAAACCACCGGGATCTTCTGCCGCCCCAGTTGCACGGCGCGCAAACCGAAACCGGAAAACGTCGAATTCTTCGCCCACGCCGATGAATGCCTGTGCGCCGGTTATCGCGCCTGCCTGCGCTGCAAACCGCTGGACGCGGCGGCCATCGCCCCGGATTGGGTGCAGCGCCTGCTCAGCGCGGTGGACGCCGATCCGGAACGGCGCTGGAGCGATGCGCAATTACTTGCTGAAGGCATTGAGCCGCTGAAGCTGCGGCGCTGGTTCAAACAGCATTTCGGCATGACCTTCCACGCCTGGCTGCGCACCCGCCGCCTCGGCATGGCGCTGGGCGGAATCAGGCAAGGCACGTCGATCGATCACGCCGCGTTCGATTCCGGCTATGAATCGCTGAGCGGCTTTCGCGACGCGTTTCAGAAGTCTTTCCACATCACCCCTGGCCGCGCCGCCAACAGTGAGCCGTTGCTGTTCACCCGCCTGACCACGCCGCTGGGGCCGATGATCGCAATGGCTGAACGTCGCGGGCTGGTGCTGCTGGAATTTCTCGATCGCCCGGCGCTGACCCGCGAGGTCGAAGCCCTGCAGAACCGCTATGGCTACGCGGTCGCACCGGGGCACAACGCGCATCTGCAGCAAATCGAAGTGGAGCTGGCGGATTACTTTGCTGGCAAACTCAGCCAATTCAGCGTGGCGCTACACCTGCCCGGCAGCGCGTTCGCTCGCGAGGTGTGGGCGGCGCTGCTGCAAATTCCCTTTGGCCACACCAGCACGTACGGCGCTATCGCCGCCGGGCTGGGCAAACCCGGCGCCAGCCGTGCGGTGGGCTTGGCCAACGGGCACAATCGTCTTTCGATCGTGGTGCCCTGTCACCGGGTAATTGGCGCGGACGGCTCGCTGACCGGCTATGGTGGCGGACAACCCCGCAAGGCGTTTCTGCTCAGGCTGGAAAACGCAGCCCTGCAAATCACCCAGCAATTGGCATTCTGAAGCATGCAATCCATCAGGCAAAAAGGGATGTGGATGAGTACGACCGCTTCACAGCAGCATGGCTGACGGGTATGGCGTGGCCAGCGCTTTTCTGGCCGCAGTGGACACTGACTGGCAGCGCCATATCCGCGCGGTTGGCCCGTGTCTGCATCAGCCACATCCGGCGCGCGATCCCTATGAGTCGCTGGTCCGCGCGATTGCCTATCAGCAACTGCACGCCAAGGCTGGCGATGCGATTCTCGGGCGTTTGGTGAGCTCGTTTCCCGGGCAGGCGTTTCCGCGTCCCGAGCAGATTTTGGCTACTGATGTCGAGCAACTGCGTGCTTGCGGGTTTTCAGCGAGCAAGATCGTCACGATTCAGGGGATTGCCCAGGCGACGCTGGATGGCGTGGTGCCGGATTACCCGACTGCGCGGGCGCTGGACGATGAAACGTTGATCGAACGCCTCACCAGTTTGCGCGGCGTCGGTCGCTGGACCGTGGAAATGCTGCTGATCTACAGCCTCGAACGCATGGACATCCTCCCCGCCGATGACTTTGGCGTGCGCGAGGGTTATCGACGTTTGAAAGCCCTGGAAATCCAGCCCACACGCAAACAAATGATCGAAATCGGCCGAGCCTGGAGCCCGTATCGCACGGTGGCGGCGTGGTATTTGTGGCGGGTGGGCAAGGGCTAGGCATCAAACGCAGTCAACTCAACCATCTGCACTGAATTTGCTGCCCTATTCGTGAGCAAGCCCACTCCCACATTCAACTGGCGCCAGACGCAAAATCTCCCAACACAACAGATTCCCCTGTGGGAGCGGGCTTGCTCGCGAAAGCGTCAGGTCAGGCAACATCACTGCTGACCGTACCGCCGCCTTCGTGAGCAAGCCCACTCCCACATTCAATTGGCGCCAGACGCAAAATCTCCCAACACAATCAATCCCCCTGTGGGAGCGGGCTTGCTCGCGAAAGCGTCGGGTCAGGCAACATCACTGCTGAGCGTACCGCCGCCTTCGTGAGCAAGCCCACTCCCACATTCAACTGGCGCCAGACGCAAATTCTTCCAACACCACAGATTCCCCTGTGGGAGCGGGCTTGCTCGCGAAAGCGTCAGGTCAGGCAACATCGCTGCTGAATCCCATCAGCAGGAATCTGATACGCAGACACATCCTGCCAACGATCATCACATCCGGCTCTTCCAGCTCGGCTAGCCTTTCACTCCAATCAATCATGAACAAGGCAAAGGAATGCCCGAACGATATTCGTCTCACCGTCTCAGAATCGGCCGCTTTTGCGAACAGAACCGCATTTACCTGCTCACCGCCAACACCTTGCATCGCGAGCCGGTTTTCAAGAATCACGATCTCGGCAGATTAGTAGCTAACCAGTTCCAGCGAGCGCAAACAGAAGGTTTGGCCGATACGTTGGCCTGGGTGGTCATGCCGGACCATTTCCACTGATTGGTCCAGTTGCAAAATGGAACACTGGGACAACTGATGTGCCAGACGAAATCCCTGAGCACCAGAGCCATCAATGTGGCGAGCGGTCGAACAGGTAGCCTGTGGCAACAGGGTTTTCATGATCGTGCGCTACGGCAAGAAGAGAGTCTGGTGCAAATGGCCAGATATGTAGTGGCCAACCCGCTACGCGCGGGTCTGGTGCAAAAGCTTGATGATTACTCACTCTGGGATGCAATTTGGGTCAGTCGAACCCTACCTCCGCCTTCGTGAGCAAGCCCACTCCCACATTCAACTGGCGCCAGACGCAGAATCTTCCAACACCATCAATCCCCCTGTGGGAGCGGGCTTGCTCGCGAAAGCGTCGGGTCAGGCGACTGCGATGTTGGATGTGCTGCCGCCTTCGTGAGCAAGCCCACTCCCACATTTAACCGGCGCCAGGCGCAAAATCTTCCAACACCATCAATCCCCCTGTGGGAGCGGGCTTGCTCGCGAAAGCGTCAGGTCAGGCAACATCGTTGCTGAATGTGCCTCCCTCTTCGTGAGCAAGCCCACTCCCACATTCAACTGGCGCCAGGCGCAAAATCTCCCAACACAATCAATCCCCCTGTGGGAGCGGGCTTGCTCGCGAAAGCGTCAGGTCAGGCAACATCGCTGCTGAATGTGCCTCCCTCTTCGTGAGCAAGCCCACTCCCACATTCAACTGGCGCCAGACGCAAAATCTCCCAACACAATCAATCCCCCTGTGGGAGCGGGCTTGCTCGCGAAAGCGTCGGATCAGGCAACATCACTGCTGACCGTACCGCCGCCTTCGTGAGCAAGCCCACTCCCACATTCAACTGGCGCCAGACGCAAAATCTCCCAACACCACCGATTCCCCTGTGGAAGCGGGCTTGCTCGCGAAAGCGTCAGGTCAGGCAGCATCGTTGCTGAATGTGCCTCCCTCTTCGTGAGCAAGCCCACTCCCACATTCAACTGGCGCCAGACGCAAAATCTTCCAACACCATCAATCCCCCTGTGG